>NZ_JAMYME010000001.1:0-424734 GCF_040318345.1 Mesorhizobium sp. M1169
AAGTACTGCACTAGTGGAATAGTAGAGAAGCGCGCTACAGACGCTATTGCCTAGTGCCCTACTGCCCTACTGCCCTACTGCCCTACTGCCCTCGCTTCAAAGCCACCCATTCTTGCGAAACCGCCAGTAAAGAAACGTGCAGATCAGGGCAATTGCCGCCAGGACGGCCGGGTAGCCATATTCCATCCTCAGTTCCGGCATGTCGCTGAAATTCATGCCGTAAATGCCGGCGAATGCCGTCGGCACGGCCAAGATTGCGGCCCATGAGGCAAGCTTCTTGGAGATCGCCGTCTCCTGGCTTTGACCGACCAGAAGGCTCGCCTCGAAGGCGAAGGCGAGAACCTCACGCAGGCTGTCGATCTTTTCCTGGACAGTGCGGATGTGGTCGGTGACGTCGCGAAACAGCGGGTGCATGGCTGTGTGGATTTGCGGCAGATCGGCGCTGGTGAGCCGCCGGCAGACCTCCACCAGCGGCAGGGCCGCATTACGCAGGCGCAAGAGATCGCGGCGCAGCATGTAAAGCCGTTCGATATCGGAGCCGGTCATCGGTTTCAGCAGAACCTTGTCCTCGATCGCCTCGACCTCGTTTTCGATCTGCTCAAGCACCGGCATATAGTTGTCGACGATGAAATCGAGAATGGCGTAGAGGACGAAATCCTCGCCCTTGGCAAGGGAATGCGGGCAGCTTTCCCAATGCTGGCGAACGGCGGCGTAGGAGGTCGACGGGCCATGCCTGACGCTGACGATGTAGCCCGCGCCGACGAACAGATGCGTCTCGCCGAAGGTGACGCGGCTGTCGATCAGCTGCGCCGTGCGGGCAACGATGAACAGGGCATCACCATATTGCTCGATCTTCGGTCGCTGGTGCGGATGCTCGGCGTCCTCGATCGCCAGCTCATGCAGATGGAATTGCGCCTGGACGCGCAGCAACAAATTGCGGTCGGGCTCCAGCAGTCCGATCCAGACCACGTGGCCCGGCTTCCCGGCCCATTCGCCGGCTTCCTCGATCGGAATGTCGGCGATGCGCCGCCCAGCCGTATAGACGCCGCAAGCGATTATACCCGACATCGGCGGCGCAGGAGCAAACTCGCGGACATATTCCATCGCAGCCTCCTGAAGGCGGGGCCTTCATCGCGGAACTGAGAAGTCGGCGCGTCGAAAGCTTAGCGCAATTTTCTGTCGGGTGGCGAATCCGAAATTCGCATCAGTGCTGAGAGAACTCACTTCGCTGGTTGGGTTGCGGGAAGAATAATCTTGTCCGTCTTATCGCCCTTCGGACGATCGGCCGGCATCTGGTCGCCGGTGACGATATAGTAGATCGTCTCGGCGATGTTGGTGGCGTGGTCGCCGATGCGCTCGATGTTCTTGGCGCAAAACAGGAGATGTGTGCAGGGCGTGATGTTGCGTGGGTCTTCCATCATGTAGGTCAGCAATTCGCGAAACAGAGAGGTGTACATGGCGTCGATCTGGTCGTCGCGGTCGCGCACGAAACCGATTTTCTTCACCGACCGCGACGCATAGACGTCGAGTACTTCCTTGAGCTGGGCCAGTGCCAGATTGGCCAAAGCCTCGAGGCCGCGGAACAGGCTGTTCGGCTGGCGCCCGTCTGCGACGGCAACCACCCGCTTGGCGACGTTCTTGCCGAGGTCGCCTACCCGTTCGAGGTCAGCCGAGATGCGGATAGCGCCGACGATCTCGCGCAGATCCGTCGCCATCGGCTGGCGTTTGGCAATGATGATGATCGCCTTGTCGTCGATCTCGCGCTGTCCCTCATCCAGAACTAGGTCGTCCCGAATGACTTTCTGGGCAAGCCCCGGATCCGCATTGACCAGCGCCGTGACCGCCTGCTCGACCATGCGCTCGGCATGCCCGCCCATCGCAGCGATGCGCTTCGACAGATATTTCAGCTCCTCGTCATAGGCGCTGACGATATGCACGGACTGCATGGACGAAATGCCTTCCCGGGATCTCGTGGTTGAGTCGTTCCCTCGAATCCCCGCTGATACGCTAGCCGGATGACAGAAAAAAGAAACGGCCCATTATGTGCTGGAGATAGTACTACGTTAGCGAGCCGGCAAATGGACCGTGAACGCCGCACCCTTGCCGATCTCCGACCTGATGGAGAGTCTGGCGTTGTGGCGGGTCAGGATATGCTTGACGATGGACAGGCCAAGGCCGGTGCCCTTCTGGGTTCGGCTGTTCTCGACGTCGACGCGGTAGAAGCGCTCGGTGATGCGCGGGATGTGCTCTTCGGGGATGCCGGGGCCGAAATCCCTGATAGTGACGTCGATGCCCGGTTCGGGATCGCTGTCGCTGCGTATGATCGACACCACGACACGTCCGCCCGACTGACCATATTTGCAGGCGTTTTCCAGCAGGTTTTCGAAGACCTGGAAAAGCTCGTCCCGATCGCCGGGCACGTCGAGCGGCCCTTCCGCGAAATCACGCTCGATGACGACGCCGTTTTCCTTTGCGAGCGGCCCAAGCGAATCGATGACGCTGTCGATGGCCTGGCGCAGGTCGACCTCGGTTCCCGGCTTGAGATAGGGCTTCATCTCCAGGCGCGACAGCGACAGAAGGTCGTCGATGAGGCGCGCCATGCGGCTGGTCTGGTTCTGCATGATCTGCAGGAACTGCTCGCGCGCCGCGGGGTCGTTGCGGGCCGGCCCGCGCAGCGTCTCGATGAAGCCGGCGATCGAGGCGAGAGGCGTGCGCAGCTCGTGGCTGGCATTGGCAATGAAGTCGGCACGCATTCTGTCGATCCGGCGCGCCTCACTCTGGTCCTTGAACACCAGCACGTAGAGATCCGTGGCATGGCCGACTGAAGACGCGCTCACCCGATAGGCTCGTTCGACCGGCAGCTTTTCTATGTAGTCGACGCTGTCCGAAGCGACGTTGCCCGCCAAGATGCTATCCAGCAAGGCCTGCATTTCCGGCGCGCGGAATTTCAGCGACAGCGACATGCCGGGGGCAATCCCACCGAAGGCGGCAAAGGCAGCGGCGTTGGCGTGGACGATGGCGGCGGAGCGATCGAAAATGATCAGCGGATCGGCAACCGCCGCCGCGAGATATTCGCCGGAAAGTTGTTGCACGCCCGACTCGATGGCCGCGGCATTTTCGGTCGATTGGCGGGCGATGCCGGCCGGCAGCATCGCAGCGGCAACCAGCACGGCGCCAGCCAGCAGCACCACATAGCCAGACATGCCGGCAAAACCATAGACCATCAGAACCGCAACGAGACCGGCCGCCAGCAGCCAGCGGCTGTTCCACAGCCGCATGGCGACGGTTTGCGCCCTGCCTCTCCGCTCTGTGCCGATGTCGGCCATTTGCGCTCCGTCTGCGGCCACTTCAAGAACTTCTTGCTGGACCGGCGCTAGAGCGCAGTGCGTCCAATTGGGCGCACAAAGGACGCTCTACCTCTTTATCTGCTGCATCGTTCTTTCCGAAAATCGATTCCGATTTTCGGGCCGATGCAGTAAGGCTCCCAATAGCACGAGTCCGGAAGCTGGAAAGGTTCGCCTCGATGAAAAACGCCAAG
This sequence comes from Mesorhizobium sp. M1169, assembly GCF_040318345.1. NCBI lineage: Bacteria > Pseudomonadati > Pseudomonadota > Alphaproteobacteria > Hyphomicrobiales > Phyllobacteriaceae > Mesorhizobium > Mesorhizobium sp. M1169. The sequence continues at coordinate 3,539 of NZ_JAMYME010000001.1, forward strand.
GAAAGCCCCGCCGCACCCTCATCGGGGCCGCTGAAGATCATGATCGGCGGCAAGGAGAGGGCGTTCGACATCGAGGCCCCCGCGCTTCCCGACTGGGTCGAGGACCGCAAGCTCACTGCCGGCGGTTACCCTTACGACAAGAAGATGAAGAGCGAGGAGTATGACGAGAGGCTAGAGAAGCTGCAGATCGAGCTGGTCAAGGCGCAGGCGTGGCTGCAGTCGACGGGCAAGCGGGTAATGTCGCTGTTCGAGGGGCGCGACGCTGCCGGCAAGGGCGGCACGATCTTCGTTTTGCGCCAGTATCTGAACCCTCGCACGGCGCGCAACGTGGCGCTGACCAAGCCAACGCCCACCGAGCTTGGACAATGGTACTTCCAGCGCTACGTCGACCACTTCCCGACGTCGGGCGAATTCGTCACCTTCGACCGCTCCTGGTATAACCGCGCCGGCGTTGAACCGGTGATGGGATTCTGCACGCCCGAGCAGCACGAGCAATTTCTGGACGAGGTTCCGCATTTCGAGCGGATGATTCGCAACGAGGGCATACATTTCTTCAAATTCTGGCTGAACATCGGCCGGGAAACGCAGCTCGAGCGATTCCACGACCGCCGCTGGAGCCCGCTGAAGAGCTGGAAGTTTTCGCCAATCGACATCGCCGGCATCACCAAATGGGACGAATACACCAAAGCGCGCGACCTGATGGTCGAGCGCACGCACAAGGAGTTCGCGCCCTGGATCATTGTGCGGGCGAACGACAAACGGCGCGCGCGGCTGGCCGTCATGCAGCGCATTCTCCTTTCGCTTCCCTATGACGGCCGCGACCTCGACGTCATCGGCAAGGAGGACAAGAAGATCATCGGCGAAGGGCCGACTTTCCTCGAAAAATAAGCTCACCTCATCGATACGCGGCTCTCATGCCGCCAGCCGGGCAATCCGCTGCAGTCGCTTCAGCGTGGTGTCGTCCTGCAGCGCCTGCTGGAAAAGCGAGATCTCCTGATCGATGCGGTCGCAGAGCGCGCCGGTGTCGCCCCTAAGCAGGTCGCGCGTCTGTAGCAGCGCCGCGACAGGTTTCTTGGCGAGTTGCCTGGCTCTTGCCAACGTGGCTTCCTCGACGCTGCCGTCCGTCACGATCTCGCCGACAAGGCCCAGTGCCCTGGCATCTTCGGCGGCGAGCGTGTCGCCCAGGCAGAAGAAGCGGAACGCCCCGGCATAGCCGAGCTTCTGCGGCGCCAGAATGCTGGTCGCCGCGTCCGGCACCAGGCCGAAATCGACGAACGGCACCCGAAACGTGCTCTTGCTCGAGGCGATCACCATGTCGCAGTGGAACAGGATGGTGCAACCGACGCCGACGGCGTCGCCGTCGACACAGGCAAGGACCGGTTTCGGAAACGTCGCCAGCGTGCGGAACATATCGGTGACGGCGGCGATCAGTCGCCGATGTTTGGTGGCGTCGAGAAATTCGGAGAAATCGGCACCGAGGCAGAAGCACCCGGCCAAGCCGCGCAGGACCACTACGCGGACGTCGTCGTCGACAGCGGCTTCGTGGAATGTCCTGGCCAGGCTTTCGTAGGCCCGCCTGTCCAGCACCGGGCGGCCGTCACCCGACGATACCGTGACGATCAGCGTGTGATTGCGGAATTCTGCTTTTGAGTGAACGTTCATGGCCTCTCTCCAATCTCACGAGGCGCGTCTCTGTCCGAGCATGTCCGGGTACCCTCTGGCCAGCACCGGCGCAAAGTGGTTGCGGCGCGAACGCACCACGTCGAGCGTGTGCTCGTTGAAGGTGAGCAGTGTGGCAACCACCTGCTGGTTGCCATAGGTACGCTGGTAACCGAGCGGCGTTGCCAGGAAATGCAGCTGCAGCGCGCGAAGCACCCACATCGGCTCGAATTCGATGATCACCTGGTTGACGTTGCGCTTCAGACCCCACTCGACGAAGCCGGCGATCAGCTCGGTGCCGACCGTCGACACGCCGCGCCGACCGTCGCGGAATCCCGGCGCAACCGCATAGCGGGTCAGTTCATAGACATTCGGGCCCGACGGTGGGGTTCCCTCATAAAGGTCCGCCAGCACATCGGTTAGAAGATGGGCCCGGGTTGTCGGTAACATCCGCTGATAACCGGCGAGCTCGCCATTGCGGATGACGATCTGGTGCACTGCCTCGTCGTGGTCGAATTGATCGATCTCGAGGCCATCAGGGCGCTGCAGATCGGTCCATCCCATCTCTTCGACGAAAACTCTGTAACGCAAACGATGAACTGCCTCCCAGAGGTCGGGCCGTTCCATCAATTCCTGGGTTGTGAGGGAAAAAAGCATTTGCCGTCTCCTAGTTTCAATAGGAAGATACGGCCGTGCTTTCCCAAAAAAATTACGCGATCACGCAAGCAAGAATTTCTAGGCCGGCGCGGCCGACCTAGTTAATATAGCCGCGCCTTATCGCTTCCGCGACGGCCTGGACCCGGTTGACGGCACCGAGTTTGCTTTTGGCGTTAAGAAGGTGTTTCTCTGACGTGTGTTCCGAAATGCCGAGAATTTGTGAAATCTCCCATTCGGACTTGCCAACAGCAGCCCATTGCAGGCATTCGCGCTCACGCGGCGTTAATTCGACATGATCGATGGTTTTGCCCGCCATGGTGTGGAGCTGCATTGCGCGGCCAATCGCATAAGTCGAGACCAGCGACACCAACCCGAACTCGGCGCTCGACAATTCGACAGCCTCGCCGCCTAGCGACACCATGACGATCTGGCCATCGAGCGTGATTAGCGGGAAGGCCAACCCGTCGCGCAGCTTGAATTCCCCGGCATCGCCCATCACCTCGCCGCCGCTCTTGCCGATGCGGATGCCCTGAGATGCTTCCCGCCACTGGAATGGCGCTTGAAGCTGCTTCATGTGGCTGACGACGGGGTCGTGATCGACGTAGTTGCGCGCGACGTAGCGCTCAAGCCATTCAGCCGGCCAGTCGCAGAGCAGCACATGGTCCTTTTGCTGGTTTCTCGGCGTGCCAGGTTGCGGAACCGTCCCGGCCATCAGCGCCGTCAGCCCGAACCCGCTTGTTACCCCCAACAGCTTTTCGCAGACGGCGGCGGCTGTGCCGGCGTGCTGCAACTGATCTATCAACTCCAGCGTACGATCGAAATGACCCATCGCAACATCTACCCCATGTTGCCTTCCGCTCTTGAGGCCAATGGCAGTGATCAACCCGCACCACGCCATCAACCCCGGACTGCAAAGCTGCCTCCCCCGTGCGTCCTACTGCTCCTCTTCAGCCGGCATCACGCAGTCACTTGCAAACTCACTAAACAATATCCCTAAATTGCAATGATGAAACCAAAAACCGTCGCACCTGTGTTTTTTTCGTACAAAAACCTGTGTTATTTCGTACGAAAGCCGGGGCAAGACCGAACGGAGTCGTCGCGTGGCGTTTCGGCGCATATCCATTTCATTGATCTCGATATTGATCGGAGCGCAATCGCTTGCGGCTGCTGCGCTCGCCGCGGAGCCGCAGGTGCCCGTGTTCTGGGACGCCAAGGAGCGGCTGCCAAAGCCGGACCTTTCGATGCTGCCGCGGCTGCGATTCCTGACCACCACGGATTTCCCGCCGTTCAATTTCCTCGATGGGGCAGGCCGGCTGTCGGGCTTCCATGTCGACCTGGCGCGCGCCATCTGCGCCGAGCTCGGCGTTGCCGAAAAATGCCAGATCCAGGCGCTGCCCTGGGCCGAGCTCGAAGGTGCGCTCGGGAAAGGCGAGGGCGAAGCGATCATTGCCGGCATCGCCGCGACGCCGGAGTCGCGGTCGAAATACGCATTTTCACGCTCCTACCTGCAATTTCCGGCCCGCTTCATCATGCTGAAGACACAGGCGCTGACCGAACCAATGTTCGACAAGCTGCGCAGCAAGCGTGTCGGCGTGATCGCCGGCTCCGCGCACGAGCGGGTGCTGCGCGATTATTTCGGCGACGTCCAAATCGTCCCGTTCGCAAAGCCGGAGCAGCTTTATGGCGAGCTGAAAGCCGGCAAGATCGACGCCGCCTTCGGCGACGGCATGCGTTTCGCCTTCTGGCTCGGCGGTTCGGATGCAGCGGGCTGCTGCCGCTTTGCCGGCGGCCCCTATCTGGCGCCCGAATATCTCGGCTCAGGCATGGCAATCGCCACCAGGGCCGACGATCCGGCACTGGCCGCCGCTTTCGACTACGCGCTGCAGGAAATCTCGGTGAAAGGCACGTTCGCCGAGTTCTATCTGCGCTATTTTCCCGTCAGTTTTTTCTGAGCTTGGCCGCCGGCTCAGGTCAGCGTGCGAAGGCGGGCCTTGGCGGCTCGCGCAATGGCGGCGACCGTCAGCGCATCGAGGTCGAGTTCCCGGCGGACGAGCTGCAGAACGCGTACCTCCTCCAGGCGCATTTCGAGATCGACAGCTGCGACCTCGAAGGCGGCGGCATAGGCGGTGTCACGCAGGCGTTCGGGCAGCGCCTCGGCGACGCGCGCCAGGACGCCCTCCAGCCCATCCTTTTCATGCAGCATTTTCTGGCAGGCCTGGGCGACCTCGACCAGCCGCTCCTGGTTGAAATCCTCAAACACCGGCCAGGATCGAACGACGTCGCCGATCCGCGCCAGTTCGACGTCGGTCATGTCGCGGTCTGACGCCGAGGTGATGACCATCAGGTAGATCATGGCTTCGTGTGGCGACAATGGCATTTACAACTCCTTGAGATGGTCCCGAAGTTAGGAACGAGGGACCGGCGCCGCAAGGAAAAACAGCCGCGATCGTTGGCGCTCCGATCACGCCTTGGAAGTTGATCCATCCTGACTATCGGGACGGGGGCTTCTTGCCTGATCACGGTCCTGCCCGAAAACCGGGTTCCACTTTTCGGGATCATGGTCTAGAGCATGCGGCTGCCGGCATCGATGCTGGCAACGTTGCAGGAATAGCATCATGGCCGAACAACAGCCGATCGATCTCAGCCCGGAAGTGCTCGCCGCCGCCGCCGAAAGCAAGGCGTGGCCATTCGAGGAAGCGAAAAAGATCGCCGCCCGCTACGCGAGCAGCGGCTACCCGGAAACGGTGCTGTTCGAGACCGGCTACGGCCCGTCCGGCCTGCCGCACATCGGCACGTTCGGCGAGGTGGCGCGCACATCTATGGTGCGCCACGCCTTCCGCGTGCTGACTGAAGACAAGGTCAAGACGCGGCTGCTGTGCTTCTCCGACGACATGGACGGATTGCGCAAGGTGCCTGACAATGTGCCTAACAAGGACATGCTGCGCGCCTACCTCGGCAAGCCGCTGACCAGGATACCGGACCCGTTCTCCAATGAGTATCCGTCCTTCGGCGCTGCCAATAACGCACGGCTGCGCACTTTCCTCGACCGTTTCGGCTTCGATTACGAATTCGCTTCCTCGACCGACTATTATACTTCCGGCCGCTTCGACGCGACGCTGCTCAAGATGCTCGAGCGCTTCGATAAGGTGATGGCAATTATGCTGCCGTCGCTGCGCGAGGAGCGGGCGCTGAGCTATTCGCCCTTCCTGCCGATCCATCCCAAGACCGGCATCGTCATGCAAGTCGCGATCGACGAGCGCAAGCTCGACGCCGGCACCATCGTGTGGCGCGACCCGGACACCGGCGAGCGCTTCGAGACGCCGGTGACCGGCGGTCATGCCAAGCTGCAATGGAAGCCAGATTGGGCGATGCGGTGGGCAGCACTCGGCGTCGATTACGAGATGTCCGGCAAGGATCTGATCGATTCCGTCAAGCTCGCCGGGCAGATTTGCCGCGCGCTCGATGCTCCGGCACCGGAGGGCTTCAATTACGAGCTGTTCCTCGATGAGAACGGCCAGAAGATCTCGAAGTCGAAGGGCAATGGGCTGACCATTGACGAGTGGCTGACTTACGCGCCGACCGAGAGCCTTAGCCTTTATATGTTCCAGCGCCCGCGAACCGCGAAGAAGCTCTATTTCGACGTCATCCCGAAGGCGGTAGACGAATATTACACGTTCCTCTCTGCCTATCAGAGGCAGGACTGGAAGGAGCGGCTGGGCAATCCGGTCTGGCACATGCATGACGGCAATCCCCCGGCAGTCGACCTGCCGGTTCCGTTCTCGCTGCTGCTCAACCTGGTCAGCGCCTCGAATGCGCAGAACAGGGACGTGCTGTGGGGTTTCATTTCGCGCCACGCGCCGGGTGTGACGCCGACAACCCATCCCGAGCTCGACCGGCTGGCCGAATATGCCATCCGCTATTTCGACGATTTCGTGAAGCCGGCGAAAGTGTACCGTGCTGCCGACGCGGTCGAGCGCGAGGCGCTGACCAAGCTTTCGGTAGCGCTCGCCGCGCTGCCGGCTGATGCCGACAGCGAGGCAATCCAGAACGCTGCCCTCAATGTTGCGCGCAAGATCGAGCGCTACCAGGACCATTCCAAGCAGAGCCCGGAGGGCGGACCCGGTGTCTCCGTCGCCTTCTTCCAGATGATCTATCAGGTGCTGATAGGTCAGGAACGCGGACCGCGCTTCGGCTCTTTCGCCGCGCTCTACGGCATCGCCGAAACGCGCGAGCTCATTCAGCGGGCGCTGGCTGGTCAACTGGCGGCATGAGGACGCCGTCTTGCTCCTCCAGGATCGAGCTAGGCGCTACAGGCGCGGATCGCGACGCAGCAGCCGGGAGCGGCGGCAGGCCTGAAACGCTCGGCGCCGGCCCGAAGACGCCTTTTTTTGCTGCACGCGCCTTCTCGCCGGCTTCTGCGTAAGGGCCGCCCTTGGCGGCGCGCGCCCAGCCATTTTCGACCAGCCATTGGCCGATATCCTGATTGCCGATCCGGCACTCGGCGGCGATCAGATCACGACCGCCTTCGGGCGGCACGGCGCAGACCACCGTACGACTGCGGAGAAAGGCGCGGAAGGCCGTTCGCGCCCGAATGCCGCAATTCCACGACTCGCCGCCGTCGGTGCAAGTCTCCTCCTGCTTGACGATGTCGATACCGGAAACCGCAATCGAATAGCCGTTTGCTTCGATGACCCCGGCGGCCGACGCGACGGGCTGGAATAGTTTCGTGCCTTTCCAGTCGTCGGGCATTTTCGTTTTTGGGGGCTTGGGCGGTCCGGCCAATGCCAGATCGCTCAACGGGGCGCGCGGCTCTATCCGTTCAAGCTCGTTGGAACCCGGTTGCGGCGGCACCACGATTTCTGGATCGATTGCCCTCGAATGCGCCGCCTGCTTGGCCGGAACTGGTTTCGGGATGGCCGACGTAGCCGGCGCGGCGGGCTGAGGTTCAGCGCCGACCTGGATTTGCTCCCAGGGGCCGCCGCTCTCGCTCTGGACGGCGCGGCCGCCGGCGACAATTGCCATGGCCATCGCCGGGATCGCCAGAACAGCCAAGGCAAGGTGAGGCAGACGCACCGGCCCCGCGCCTACTGGCTTGCCCAGACAATCCGCGCCACCCATTCGACATCGCGCATGGGGATGTCGCGGTCCGGGTGATCGGGATTGAGGGAGACCAGCGCGATCGACCTCGGTGTCTGGCGGTCGAGCACCTTGGCCATCACCTCGCCGGCATTGGTCTTGACGACGACGCGATCACCCTTTCGTATGGTAGCCCCTGGCTCGACGATCAGGACATCGCCATTGCGATAGAGCGGCAGCATGGAATCGCCCTGGACCTTCAAGGCATAGGAGGTTTCGGTTGCCCGTGCCGGAAGCTCGATCAGGTCCCATCCCTGCCCCGCTGGAAACCCGGCGTCGTCGAAGAAGCCACCGGCGCCCGCCTGGGCGAAGCCGAGCAGCGGCACCGACGATCTCTGCACGGGTAGTGCGTCGGAATTACCCCGACCCTCGACCAGCCCCGCAAATTCATCCAGCGAGGCGCCGGTCGCCTCGATGATCTTGGCCAGCGATTCGGTCGACGGCCAGCGCGGCCGTCCATCTGAGGACAGCCGCTTCGATTTGTTGAAGGCGGTCGAGTCGAGGCCAGCGCGCCTGGCCAGTCCAGAGGCCGAAAGCGAATAACGCTCGGCAAGAGCGTCGATGGCGGCCCAAACGCGGTCGTGCGAGAGCACCTTGCTCTTCCTTCGAAACAGGAAAAAATACCTTCCCTGTTCTATCCCTTGGCCGCCATCTTGTCCACCGTCGAAGACGGCGTCACGCCGCCTCCTTGGCCTCGTTTCTGGTATAAGGATCGAAGCGCTCGTAGAAGGTCTCGCCCTTCTCGGCCATGTCGAGCAGCAGCTTCGGCGCCTTGAACTCGGCACCGTATTTCTTCTGCAGGCCTTTGGCGATCTTAGCGAATTTTTTCGCGCCGATGCCGTCTATGTAGGACAGTGCACCGCCGGTATAGGGCGCGAAGCCGAAGGCCAGGATCGAGCCGACATCGGCCTCGCGCGGATCGGTAACGATGCCCTCCTCCATCACCCGTGCCGCCTCAAGCGCTATGGTGACCAGCAGCCGCTGCTTCAGTTCCTCATAGTCGACATTCTCTGTCGCCAGCTGCGGGTAAATATCCCTGAGGCCTGGCCACAGCTTCTTCTTGGCCGGTTTTGCCGGATAGTCATAGAAGCCTTTGCCGTTCTTGCGGCCCAAGCGACCATGCGTGTCGACCATCGTGTTGATCAGCGCCATCTGCTTCGGGTCGACCGCCTTGTCGCCGAGGTCGCGCATGGTCTGCTTCATGATCTTCTGGGCAAGGTCGATCGCAGTCTCGTCGGTCAACGCCAGAGGACCGACCGGCATGCCGGCGGCCTTGGCCGCGTTTTCGATCATCGGCGCCGGAACACCTTCGATCAGCATCTTGTAGGCTTCCGACATGTAGCGCAGCACGCAGCGATTGACATAGAAGCCGCGCGTATCGTTGACGACGATCGGCGTCTTGTTGATGGCGCGGACGAAGTCGATCGCGGTGGCCAGCGCCTTGTCGCCGGTCTTCTTGCCGAGGATGATCTCGACCAGCATCATCTTGTCGACCGGCGAGAAGAAATGAATGCCGATGAAATTCTTTGGCCGCGCCGAATTCCTGGCCAGCGATGTGATCGGTATGGTCGACGTATTCGAGGCGAAGATCGCCGACTGCTTGAGCACGGCCTCGGCCTGTTCGGTGGCATCCTTCTTGACGGCCGAGTCCTCGAACACCGCCTCGACCACAAGATCGCAGCCGGCAAGATCCGCGTAATCGGCCGTCGGCGTGATCAGCGACAGCAACCGATCCTTGTCCTGCGGCTTGGCACGGCCCTTTTTCACCTGATCCGAGATAAGGGTCTCGGAATGCGCCTTGCCCTTGGCGGCGGACTCCATGTCACGGTCGAGCAGCACCACCGGAATGCCGGCCTTGGCCGTCACATAGGCAATGCCAGCGCCCATGAAGCCGGCGCCGAGTACGCCGATCTTCTTGAACTTCGTTTCCGGCACACCGGCCGGGCGGCGCGCGCCCTTGTTCAGTTCCTGGAGCGACACGAACAGCGAACGGATCATCGCTGCCGCTTCCCTGGTCTGCATAATCTCGGTGAAATAGCGTTGCTCGATCCGCAGGGCGGTGTCGAACGGCACCAACAAGCCCTCGTAAACGCATTTCAGGATGGCGGCAGCGGCGGGATAATTGCCATAGGTCTCTCGGCGCAGAATGGCGATGGCCGGCGGCCACAGATTGGCACCGGCCACCGAATAGATCGGGGCGCCGGGCAGCTTGAAGCCCTTTTCATCCCATGGCGCCACCGGTTTCAAGCCGTTCTTGATCATCGCCTTGGCGGTTTCGACCAGCTTGTCCGGCTCGGCAATCTCATGGATCAGGCCCATCGACTTGGCCTTCTGAGGCAACAGCGTCTGGCCGGACGTCAGCATTTGCAGCGCCTGCTGCTGGTCGGTCAGCCGTGGCACGCGCTGGGTGCCGCCGGCGCCCGGAAAAATGCCGATCTTCACTTCGGGAAGCGCCATCCTCACTTTGTCTGAATCGGCCGCGACACGGCCATGGCAGGCGAGCGACAATTCGAACGCGCCGCCCATGCATGTGCCGTTGATCGCCGAAACCCATGGCTTTCCGGAAGTTTCCAGCTTACGGAACAGGCCGTTCATGATGCCCGCATTGTCGAACAGCGCCTTGGTCGCCTTCTCCGGGTCCTTCGCCTTGTCGGCGGCGAAGGTCGCCAGCATCTTCTGCAGCATGGTGATATCGGCGCCGCCCGAGAACGTATCCTTGCCGGAGGTGATCACCGCGCCCTCTATCGCTACATCGCTCGCCACTTTGTCGACGATGGTATTCAGTTCGAGCACCACCTCCTCGGTGAAGACGTTCATCGAACGGTCCGGCATGTCCCAGGTGACCAGCGCAATGCCGTCGGCGTCGATGTCGAGGGTGAAATTGGTGTAGCTCATCATCTCTCTCCGTCAGACGCGTTCGATGATCGTTGCGGTGCCCATGCCGGCGCCGATGCAAAGCGTCACCAGCGCGGTGTTGAGGTCGCGGCGTTCCAATTCGTCCAGTACCGTACCGAAGATCATCGCACCGGTGGCGCCGAGCGGATGGCCCATGGCGATGGCACCACCATTGACGTTGATCCGATCATGCGGAATGTCGAATGCCTGCATATAGCGCAGCACCACCGAAGCGAAGGCCTCGTTGAGCTCGAACAGGTCGATGTCCGACAACTTCATCTTCGCCCGCTTCAACAGCTTCTCGGTGACGTCGACGGGGCCGGTCAGCATCAGCACCGGTTCGGAGCCGATGTTGGCGAACGCACGGATGCGTGCGCGCGGCTTGAGGCCGAGCGTCTTTCCCGCCTTTTTCGAGCCGAGCAGCACGGCCGCCGCGCCATCGACGATGCCGGAGGAATTGCCGGCATGGTGGACGTGGTTGACCTGTTCCACCTCGGGATGCTTCTGCACGGCGACGGCGTCGAAGCCGCCCATTTCGCCCGGCATGACAAAGGACGGATTGAGTGCGGCTAGCGACTGCATGTCGGTCGAGGGCCGCATATGTTCGTCGTGGTCGAGGATGGTCAGGCCGTTCTGGTCCTTGACCGAGATCACCGAATTCTTGAACCGGCCCTCGCCCCACGCATTGGCAGCACGCTTCTGGCTTTCGACCGCGTAGGCATCGACGTCGTCGCGCGAAAACCCGTATTTGGTGGCGATCAGATCGGCCGAGATGCCTTGCGGCACGAACCAGCCGGGCAGGCCGACCGACGGGTCCATGAACCAGGCGCCGCCGGAGGCGCCCATGCCGACGCGCGACATCGATTCAACGCCACCGGCAATGACGATCTCGTCGGCGCCTTGCGCGATCTTGGCGGCGCCGAAATTGATGGCGTCGAGGCCCGAGGCGCAGAAACGCGATATCTGCATGCCAGGCGCCTTGGTGTCGTAGCCGGCCTCGAAAGCAGCAGCACGTGGAATGACCGCACCCGCCTCGCCAACCGGATCGACACAGCCGAAGATGATGTCGTCGACGGTACCGGTGTCCAGCCCGTTGCGGTCGCGGATGGCCTCGAGCACCTTGGCGCCGAGCCGCACCGCCGGCACTTCGTGCAGAGAGCCATCCTTCTTGCCCCTGCCGCGCGGCGTGCGCACAGCATCATAGACATAAGCTTCGGCCATTTTCCTGCTCCTTGGGTTTGCCGAAAAGTCGCTCAGAGCGAGCGCCCGATCAGCAATTTCATGATCTCGTTGGTGCCCCCGTAGATGCGCTGGACGCGGGCGTCGCGAAACATGCGCGCAATCGGATATTCATTCATGTAGCCATAGCCGCCATGCAATTGAAGGCATTCGTCGACGACTTTTCCTTGCAGGTCTGACAGCCAGTATTTGGCCATCGAAGCCGTCACCGGGTCGAGGCCGCCGTTAACGTGGCGGGCAACGCAGTCATTATAGAAGACGCGGCCGATGGTCGCCTCGGTCTTCAATTCGGCAAGCTTGAACTGGGTGTTCTGGAATTCGATGATGGCCTTGCCGAAGGCCTTGCGCTCCTTGACGTAGTCGATGGTAAGCGCCAGAGCCCGCTCGACCATGGCAATAGCAGTGGTGCCGATCTGCAGCCGCTCCTGCGGCAATTGTTGCATCAACTGGACGAAGCCCAGGCCTTCGTCGTTGCCGAGCAGGTTCGAGGTCGGCACACGTACGTCGTTGAAGAACAGTTCCGACGTGTCGTTGGCCTTGAGGCCGATCTTGTCGAGGTTGCGGCCGCGCTCGAAACCCTCCACCTCGTCGGTCTCGACGACGATCAGCGAGATGCCCTTGGCGCCCTTCTCAGGATCGGTCTTGGCAACGACGATGATGAAATTGGCGAGCTGGCCGTTGGTGATAAAGGTCTTCGAGCCGTTGAGCTTGTACCGGTTGCCGTCGTTTTCGGCGCGCGTCTTGACGCCTTGAAGGTCGGAGCCCGCACCCGGCTCGGTCATGGCGATGGCGCCGATCAGCTCGCCGGTCGCCAGCCTCGGCAGCCACTTCTTCTTCTGCTCCTCCGAGCCGTAGTGGAGGATATAGGGGGCAACGATCGAATTGTGCAGGCCAATGCCGAACCCGTCGACGCCGACATGGCCGATCGCCTCGATGATGGCGCTCTCATGCGCGAAGGTGCCGCCCGATCCGCCATATTCCTCCGGCATCGAGGCGCAGAGCAGGCCGGCAGCACCCGCCTTCAGCCAGCTCTCGCGGTCGACCATTTCGTTCTTCTCGAATTCGTCGTAACGCGGCGCGATCTCTTCCGACATGAAGCGGTGCGCCATGTCGTAAAGCATGCCGACCTCGTCCGCCGCCCAGGCGGGCTTGGGAAGGCCAAGGATTTCGGCGGGGTGGGTCATGGTTTCTCCCTCGCGCCGACGTTCCCCTCCCCCTCGAGGGGAGGGTGGCCGCGAAGCGGCCGGGTGGGGTCGCCGATGACTTGCTCGACCTTATCTTTTACAACCTGCGCCATGTGCCACGGCATTGCGATCATTTTCCTCCAAGGCATGCATCAGAATGAAGGTCGGCGCACTGCACGCAGGACCCCTCCCGGCCCTTCGGGCCACCCTCCCCTCGAGGGAGAGGAACGCCGAAGCTAGAACGCTTCCGCCGGCAGTGCCATCAATGTGTCCGCACCGCTGGAGATGCGGGCAAGATGCGCCGACGTCTCCGGCATGATCCGCTCTATGAAGAAGCGCGCCGTCACCAGCTTGTGGTCGTAGAAAGACGAAGCGCCGTCGGCGCCATTCGCCAATTTCGCTGCGGCCACCCTGGCCATCTGCGCCCACATATAGCCCAGCGCCACCAGGCCGAAGAGATGCATGTAATCGGTCGAGGCGGCACCGGCGTTATCGGGCTTGGCCATGCCGTTCTGCACCAGCCACATCGTCGCCGTCTGCAGATCGTTGAGGCCCTTCTTCAGCGCCTTGGTGAAGGGCGCCATCGTCTCGTCGGTGCGGTTTTCCTCGCAGAACTCTCCGACTTCCTTAAAGAAAGCCTGGACCGCGCGGCCGCCATTCAAGGCCAGCTTGCGGCCGACGAGGTCGAGCGCCTGGATGCCGTTGGCACCCTCATAGATCATGGCGATGCGGGCATCGCGGACGAACTGGCTCATGCCGTGCTCTTCTATATAGCCGTGGCCGCCGAAGACCTGCTGCGCCATTACCGCATGATCGAACCCCTTGTCGGTGAGCACGCCTTTGACCACCGGCGTCATCAGGCCGGTGTAGTCGTCTGCGACCTGGCGATCTTTGTCGTCACCGGAGCGGTGAGCGATGTCGGACTTGATCGCCGTCCACAGCGCCAGCGCGCGGCCGGCCTCGTTGAAAGCCTTCATGGTCATCAGGCTGCGGCGGATGTCCGGATGGACGATGATCGGATCGGCCTTCCTGTCCGGCGCCTTCGGCCCTGACAGCGAGCGGCCCTGCAGACGATCCTTGGCGTAGGAAACCGCATTCTGGTAGGCAACCTCAGATAGCGAAAGTCCCTGCAGGGCGACGCCAAGCCGCGCCTCATTCATCATGGTGAACATTGCTTTCAGCCCGCCATTGGCCTCGCCGAGCAGCGTGCCTTCAGCGTCGTCGTAATTCATGACGCAGGTCGAGTTGCCATGGATACCCATCTTCTGCTCGATCGAGCCACAGGAGACGGTGTTCTTCTCGCCCGGATTGCCTGAGGCATCGAGCTTGAGCTTCGGCACGATGAACAGCGAGATGCCCTTCACGCCATCCGGCGCGCCCTCGATACGGGCCAGCACCAGGTGGACGATATTGTCCGACATGTCATGCTCGCCGGCCGAGATGAAGATCTTCTGACCGGAGATCCTGTAGGTGCCGTCGCCATTTGGGACGGCCTTGGTGCGCAGCAAGCCAAGATCGGTTCCGCAGTGTGGCTCGGTCAGGTTCATGGTGCCGGTCCAGGCGCCCTCGACCAGCTTCGGCAACCATGTTGCCTTCTGCTCTTTGGTGCCATGGGTGATGATCGCAGCGATCGCGCCTTGCGTCAGGCCGGCATACATCATCAGCGACATATTGGCCGACACCATGTATTCGGCAACCGCAGTGTGCACTGCGTAGGGCAAGCCTTGCCCGCCAAACTCGACAGGTGCCGCGAGCCCCATCCAGCCGCCTTCGCGATACTGGTCGAAAGCTTCCTTGAAGCCTTTCGGCGTCGTTACCGAACCGTCGTCATGGCGCATGCAGCCTTCCACGTCGCCAACGCGGTTCAGCGGCTGCATCACGTTTTCGGCGAGCTTCGCGCCCTCGGCAAGGATGGCCTCGAGCACATCCGGTGTGGCGTCGGAAAATCCGGGAAGATTGGAATAACGCTGATATCCCAGCACTTCGTTCAGCACGAACAGCGTGTCCCGGACCGGCGCTCTGTAGATCGGCATGCGTTTCCTCCACCATGCGGTCTTGGCCCTGAAATCAGCCCCAGCATATGAGGATGGCAGACGGACCAACGTTGTGGTCGAGATAACAAATATTGACGTTTGCGTAAACGTCAATTCGGCGGTGCGGCAAATTTTTTCCCGCGCGCCAGGACGACAAACGACAAAGCGCGGCAAACGACGAAGAACCGCGCAGCGAAAGCCGCGCGGCTCCTATTCGTCACAAATCGAAGCTTAGTTTAGCTCGCCACACTGGCCTGCGGCGTCGAGCGCTCGATCAGCATTTGCCGGACGGTCGACATCGAAGCACTCAGTTCGCTGATGGCATCGTCGATCAGTGCCCGCTGCTTCTGCAGGCGGGCAAGCTGCTTCTCCGACTTGTCGAGCGCCAGCCGCAATTGCTTGGTGTTGGAGCCGTTCGGATCGTAGAGGTCCATCATCTGCTTGACGTCACGCAGCGAGAACCCGACCTTGCGGCCAAGCAGGATCAGCTTCAGCCGGGCCCTGTCGCGGCGTGTATAAAGACGGGTCGAGCCGTCGCGCTGCGGGTTGAGCAGACCCTTGTCCTCGTAGAAACGCAGCGTACGCAGCGTCACTCCGTATTTCTTGGCCATTTCGCCGATGCGGACAAGCTCTTCACCGGCTTCGCTCGACATATCGTTGGTGTTGGCCGCGGCTTGGCCGGGCGAAATAAGTTTCATGGTCACTGGCTTTCCCCGTCTGGTGGCATCGCGGTCGCCGACCTTGCGTCGCCTGAGTGAAAGCGGGGGCGTGCTTCCACTCGTGGTTTCAACAAACAAATCGCAAACGGCGTAATCCGCTCATTTACGTTTACGTCAATTCTATATCGATAGCCGCCTCAGCACGCAAGAGTGTTCTGGTCTTGCAACTTTATGCCGCAGCACCAGCGGACAACCTAAAAGGTCGTTGCCGATTTCGGGAGCGATCATGCGGCTGATCAAAATTCTACAACGTCTTTTGCGCGTTCAAAAAAGACACCCGCGCCGTCGGCAGCCAGCCGACAAAGTTGCAACTTCTTAAGCTTGGTTAACGCGTTGTTTACCACGTTGGGGCGAAATGTGCGCATGTCGGTTACCCGTGTCTATCCTGTACTGAATTTTTCACGGTTTTTCGGAGCGCGGATGAGACCGGGAAGCTCGTCTTCCACTGCAACAAGTCAAGCAGTCGCCTTCGTCCCGGCAGGACTTTGGGAACCTGGTGAAAGCCAGCAATTCTGAAACGGGCGCATTGATGAACAGCAAGCGGTCCTACCTCGATACACTCAACGCCGGCAGGCAACGCCGGCCGCACACGACGCTTGAAGAGCTCAACCGCTCCCTGGAAACTCTGGAGCAGCGGCTGGAGCGGACGCGCGAGGAGACGGCAAGCCACGCCGATCCGCGCCGACCAGCGGCAGAACCACGCTATCCCAGCGCCCAACCCTATGGCCAGCAGCGCCGGTATGAGGATCCACGCGCGCAGCGGCCGAAAGGTCCAGCAGCGGCTTTCGACCAGAATTACCAGGCGATCGCCCGCGATATCGACCGGGTGCGGGGCCAGGAGGACGGCGTCGCCCTAGCCGGCAAGATCGCCGGCGAATTGCGCGGCCTGCGCGAAGAGTTGCGCCAGCAGATGACCTCCGGCCTGCAACGCGAGTTCGAGGTACTGCGCAAGAATATTGAGCGAGCCTTCCAGTCAAATGGCGGCGGCAAAGGCAGCGCCGAACTCAGCGTCGAATTCGAGCGGCTTTCCGGCGCCATCCAGACACTGGCCGAAAAAAGCGACGACAGAAGCGTCAATATGCTGCGGCTCGAGCTTGAGCAGGTCAAAGCCGCGCTCGATACGCTGGCGCGCGAGGAGAGCGTGCAGGCGGTCGGACGCCGCTGGGACGATTTCGACCGCCGCTGGAACGCTTTCGAGGATCGCGTCGAGGCCGATCAGCGCAAGCGTTCCGATGCACCCGGCCTGTCGGCGCTAACGGAGCGGCTCGAACAGATCAGCAATGCCGTCAGCAATCTGCCGGAATCGCTGTCGCTGCGCTCGCTCGAGGAAAAGGTCCGCACGCTTGCCGGAGCGGTCGACCATTTCGCCCGCCAGCAAGACAATCGCGGCGGCGACACATTCAGTCAGATCGACGAGCGGCTCGACGAGATTTCCCGCGCGATCGTCGCCTCGACGGTTGCCGCGCAAGCCAATTCGTTCGACCCCGAGCCCTTCGAACGCATCGAGAAGCGGATCGATTCACTGGCCCAGCAAATCGAAGAAGTGTCGCAGGATCGTCCGGGTCGGGAGGTCATCGACCGTCTCAACACATTGTCGAGCCGCGTGGATGAACTGGCCGGCCGAGCCAATCTGCCGGAACAGGCGATGGAGCGCCTTGCCAGGCAAGTCGCGCTTATTGCCGACAAGATCGACCACGCACCTGCCATGCCCGACGCCGACTACATCTTCCAGGGGCTCGAGCAGCGCTTCGACGTGCTGTCCAGCATGATGGAACGTCGCCAGGGCGACGCAATCGAACAAGGCAACATGCTGTTTCGCGACCTTGAGCGCCGGTTGGACGAGGTCGCCGACAGGCTGGACCAGCGCATGCCGCAGGTCGATAGCGCCGGCATCATGGATGCCATCGACGCCCGCTTCACCGCGCTGGCCAAGCGGATTGAGACGCGCGTTCCAGATCCCGCCAACGAGGCGGCGATCCGTGGCTTGGAGAGCCGGCTCGAAGACATCTCAAGCCGGCTGGATTCGTCCGCGGCACAGGTCGCCAGCATCGACCCGGCGTTGATCCGCAGCCTTGAAGCGCAGGTCGCCGGCCTGACGGCGCATCTTTCCAAGCCCGGCACGCCGCTGCCGGAATTCGACGACATCAGCCCGCGTCTCAACGAAATCGAGAAGTCGCTGGCCGGAACCCGCGATTCCATCCTCGGCGCGGCGCGCGAGGCGGCTGAGAGCGCCGTCCGCTCACTGGCCGGATCAAGCGCCAACACGGCGGCCGTTACCGGCCTCGCCCAGGACCTGAAGACGCTCGAGGCACTGACGCGGCGTTCGGACGAGCGCAATTCGAGAACGTTCGAGGCTATCCACGATACGCTGCTCAAGATCGTTGACAGGCTTGGTTCATTGGAGACGGGCGAACCGGCAAGCGCGGAGTTGAGCAAGCGTTTCGGCCGGCCATCCAAGATCTCGGTACAGGACGCACCGTCGATGGACCTCGACCAGCCGCTGCCGTTGACAGGCAGCATGGCCGATCTCGACGGCCGCGCCGCGGCGCTCGTGCGCGACGAGCCAGGTCCGCGTACGCCAGCCGAGGCCGCCGCCGCAGCAGCCCTGGCGGCTCTCGGTTCAGACACGACGCGTGAAAAAACCGAGCAAGGCGGCGGCAGGAAATCGATGTTAGGCGGGCTGGCGCGCGCCTTGAAGGGCAAGAAGGACGCCGAGATGCCGCCGCTTGCAGGCTCGGCGCAGAGCGCCGAGATACCGAGCGTCGATCTCGACGAGCCCCTCGACCCCAAGCTCGCCAACCGACCACTGGAACCCGGCTCCGGCGCACCCGACCTCAGCGCCATCATGAAGCGCGTGCGCGACGAGCGCGGGCAGCCGACCCGGGAAGGCGGCGCTGAGGCGGCGAAATCGGACTTCATCGCGGCAGCCAGACGGGCTGCGCAGGCGGCGGCCGCCGAGGCGGACGCCCTCAAGCGCCAGTCGACGATGAAAGGCCCGGTCAAGGCACTCAGGATCGGCGACCTGCTCAAGGCGCGGCGCAAGCCGATCCTGATGGGGGCAATCGCCATCATGCTGGCGCTTGCCGGCCTGCAACTGGGCAAAGCCTTCTTCTCCGACCCGGTCGAAGTCACCAACAATGAGGCGGCACCGGCCGTGGCCGTACA
This sequence comes from Mesorhizobium sp. M1169, assembly GCF_040318345.1. Classification (NCBI taxonomy): domain Bacteria; kingdom Pseudomonadati; phylum Pseudomonadota; class Alphaproteobacteria; order Hyphomicrobiales; family Phyllobacteriaceae; genus Mesorhizobium; species Mesorhizobium sp. M1169. The sequence goes on from NZ_JAMYME010000001.1 coordinate 22,226, forward strand.
GCCGGTGGAAACCGCTTTGGCCAGCGTTGCCAGCGAGCCGAAGGCGGACGCGCAGACGACAACACAGGAGAGCGCGCCGTCGCCCACGGTCAGGCAGGCAGAGCCATCCGCATCGATGACCAAGGACGACGCGGCGGCACAAACCGGCCCCGCTACACCGGCAGCCGAGACATCGACGGCGCCCTCGGCTTCCGCGGAGCCCGCTGACCTGGCGGCGCAAGACACCGCGGCCGCAGTGCCCACGCCGGCAGCGGCGACGGCCAGCGACGCCGAGCCAATGGCTGCCGCGCCTGCTATAGCCACCGCTGCGACGCAGGACACGACCGGCACGATGCCACCGGCGGATGCTGCCGCGGCAGGCGTTGCCAAGATCGACGTTCCGGCCGATGCCGGTCCGGCCGCCCTGCGCGATGCAGCGGCGGGCGGCGACGCCAAGGCGCTGTTCGAGATCGGCTCGCGCTACGCCGAGTCTCGCGGCGTCAAAGAAGACATGGCGGCGGCGGCCAAATGGTATGAGAAAGCTGCCGAACTCGGTTTCGCGCCGGCAGAATACCGCATCGGCAATTTCTACGAGAAGGGCATCGGCGTCGCACGCGACATCAAGAAAGCGAAAACCTGGTACCAGCTTGCCGCAGCGCAGGGCAATGCCAGCGCGATGCACAATCTTGCCGTGCTGTTTGCGATGGCGGCGGATGGCGTGACCGACAATGAATCGGCAGCGCGCTGGTTCCAGGCGGCGGCGGATCTCGGCGTCAAGGATAGCCAGTTCAATCTCGGCATCCTCGCGGCGAAGGGCGTCGGCATGAAGCAGAACCTCGAGGAGAGCTACAAATGGTTCGCACTCGTCGCCAAGACCGGCGACAAGGATGCGGCGGCCAAGCGCGATGAGATCGCCAAGGCGCTGAGGCCCGAGCAGCTGGAGCGTGCGCGGGCCCAGGCTGAACTGTGGAAGGCCAAGCCGCTCGATCCAGCCGCCAATTCGGCCGACGTTCCTGAATCGTGGCAGGACGGCACACCGCAGACGACCGCCGGCATCGACATGAAGAAAGCGGTCCAGAACATCCAGCGCATTCTCAACAAGAACGGCTACGAGGCCGGCAATCCCGACGGCATGATGGGCCAGAAAACCAAGAACGCGATCATGGCCTTCCAGGCCGACAACGATATGAAGGCAACCGGCGCGATTGACGAAAAGCTGGTCAAGGCGCTGCTTGCGCGTAAATAACGGCGGATGCGTCGTTTCCGCGACGCCCTTGCCACAGATTTGCCTGTTAACTGATTGAGTTGTTTTTTGTTTCGGCGGTGCGGCGAAGTTTGACTTCACGGCCCGGCCGGCGCAAGAACGAGATAGCCTTCTGACGCAAAATGCCCGCAACGGTTGCATTCGCCAGGAGGCAAACTGATCGAGACTGACGGGTGGGCATCTATCTCCCGATCGCGGAAATTTCCGTCAACATCTTCGTGCTGCTGGCCATGGGTGCGGCGGTGGGTTTCCTGTCGGGCATGTTCGGCGTGGGCGGCGGCTTTCTCATTACGCCACTGCTGATCTTCTACAACATACCGCCGGCAATCGCGGTCGCCACGGGCGCCAACCAGGTCATCGCTTCCTCCTTCTCCGGCGCCCTGTCGCACATGAAGCGCGGCACGCTCGACTTCAAGCTTGGCGGCGTGCTTTTAGCCGGCGGCATCGTCGGCTCGACTGGTGGTATCTATGTCTTTGCGCTCCTGCGCCGGCTCGGCCAGCTCGACCTGTTCATCTCGCTGCTCTACGTCGTGCTGCTCGGCACCGTCGGCGGACTGATGCTGGTCGAGAGCGTCAATGCGCTGCGCGCTACTCGCAGCGGCGCCGCACCGGTGTTGAAGAAATCCGGCCAGCATAATTGGATCCACCGCCTGCCGCTGAAGATGCGGTTCAGGGCCTCGAAGCTCTTCGTCAGCGTCATTCCGGTGCTTGGGCTGGGCGCGGCGATTGGCTTCCTGTCCTCGATCATGGGCGTCGGCGGCGGCTTCATCATGGTGCCGGCCCTGATCTACCTTTTGAAAGTGCCGACCAACGTCGTCATCGGCACCTCGCTGTTCCAGATCATCTTCACCTCGGCTTACACCACGCTGGTCCACGCCACCACCAATCAGACGGTCGACGTCATGCTCGCCTTCCTGTTGATGGCAGGCGGCGTCGCCGGCGCGCAATATGGCGCCAAGGCTGGTCAGAGGCTGCGGGGCGAGCAACTCAGGGCACTGCTGGCGCTGCTCGTGCTGGCGGTAGCCATCCGGCTTGCCATCGATCTTTTCGTCACGCCGCCCAATCTCTATTCTCTGTCCGGCGTGGGCCTGAGCTGATGGCCGGCCTAAGGACGCTCGCGGCCGCCGTCTTGCTGTCGCTGCTGGCTGCTGCGCCACCGGCGAAGGCGCAGGCGCCACTAACCGAAAACATCCAGATCGGCCTTTCCACCGACAATGTCTCGATTACCGCCGGCTTTTCCGGCGCCGACCTGACCATTTTCGGCTCACTGGAAAATGCCGATCCGCTTGTCGCGCGGCAAGGGCGCTACGACGTGATCGTCGTGCTGGAAGGCCCGGCTCGGCCGGTCGTCGTGCGCCGCAAGGACCGGGTGCTCGGCGTCTGGGTCAATCTGGAGTCGGAGACCTTCAAAAACGTACCTGTCTCCTATTCGGTGGCGACGACGCGGCCGCTGCAGGACGTCACCGATCCGAACAGCTACAAGCAGCTGTCGCTTGGCGCCTCCAACCTCTATTTGCAGCCGGCCGACGCGGAGGACAGCCCGGCGACAATCGAGGAGTTCACCGCCGCGCTGCGCGAACGCAAGGCGGCGACCGGCCTCTACAGCGAGAATGTCGGCGGTGTGCAGTTCCTGTCGCAGAACCTGTTCCGCGCCACCGTCAGGCTCGCCCCAAACGTTCCGGTCGGCACCCATAAGGCCCGCGCCTTCCTGTTCAAGAGCGGCTTGTTCATCAAGGAAAGCTCCGCCCAGCTCGAAATCCGCAAGTCCGGTTTCGAACAGTCGATCTTCCGCGTCGCGCACGACTATTCCTTCCTCTACGGTGTCTTTGCCGTATCGCTGGCCATGCTGACCGGCTGGCTCGGACGACTGGTGTTCAGGAAAGACTGAACTCTCGTAAAAGTGGTTTCCCTTTCCGAGGGTATGGGTTAGACCGCGACCCCCGGCCCGACCGGATACGAGCTGCTGCTCCCCAAATCAGAACTACAGGAACGCACGATGCGACCAGCATTTGCCGGTATCGACTTCGGCACTTCGAATTCCACCGTGAGCGTGGTCAGGAACGGGCAGCCGCGGCTGGTGGCGTTGGAAGACGGCCAGGTCACGCTGCCCAGTGCGGTATTCTTCAATTTCGAGGACAACCGCACCTATTTCGGGCGACGCGCCCTTGCCAACTATACGGACAGTATCGAAGGCCGCCTGATGCGCTCGTTGAAGAGTGTGCTCGGCAGCTCGCTTGCCCACGAAAAGACGCGCATCAAGGCGCGCTCGATCGGCTTCATGGAGATTGTCGGCCTGTTCGTCGGCCATCTGAAAAAGAAGCTGGAAGAAGAAGCCCATGACGCGGTCGACAGCGTCGTGCTGGGACGGCCCGTGCAGTTCGTCGACGACGATGCCGAGGCCGACGCCAAGGCGGAGCACGAACTCGAAAACGCCGCTCGTGCCCACGGCTTCAAGCAGATCGCCTTCCAGTTCGAACCGATTGCCGCGGCACTCGACTACGAACAAAAGGTGACGCGCGAGGAACTGGCGCTGATCGTCGACATGGGCGGCGGCACGTCCGACTTCTCAATCGTGCGGGTCTCGCCCGAGCGCGCCCGCTCGCTTGACCGCAAGGACGACATCCTGGCCAGCCGCGGCATCCACATCGGCGGCACCGACTTCGACCGGCTGCTGAGCATCGCCCATGTGATGCCGCAGCTCGGCCATCTCTCACCGACCAAGGATGGCAAACGTAATCTGCCGGCGAGCTACTTCATCGACCTGGCGACGTGGCAGCGCATCAACCTGGTCTATACCGCGAGGGCGATGACGCATCTGCGCCAGATCCGCTACGAGGCGGAGCACGCAGACCTGGTCGACCGCTTCATCCACATCATCGAGCATCGTTACGGCCACGCGCTGGCGGCGCTGGTCGAAAAGGCCAAGATCGAGCTGACGGACCGATCGTCGGCCGATGTCGAGGTCGCGCTGCCCGAGGTGAGGTTCACGGCAGAAATCACGCGCAAGGGTCTCGAAGCCACCATAGCCAGGGACATTGAGCGTGTTGCGGCTACGGTCGAGCAGACCGTCCGCGACGCACAGGTGAAGGCCTCGGACATCACCGCGGTGTTCCTGACCGGCGGATCGACCGCGATCCCGCTGGCCAGGCAGCAGATCCTGGCGCTGGTGCCGCAGGCGTCGGTAATCGAAGGCGATGTGTTCGGCTCGGTCGGGCTTGGGCTGGCGCTCGACGCGCAGCGGAAGTTCGGCTGATCGGCTTAAAGCGGCGCGAATCTCTCAGCTTTGCCGCCAAGATGCGCCTTGAGCGCCATCTGGGCCAGGCTTGGCTGCCGGTCGCGATGCGTGATCATGGCAAATTCGCGCTTCGGCAGATCGACCGGCACGGAACGCAGACTGCCTTCGGCGACCGCGCGCGCGACGACGAGTTCCGAAATGATGCTGGCGCCGGCGCCGGCCTCGACTGCCTGGCGAATAGCCTCATTGCTCGGCAATACGAGGAATATCTGCAGGTCCGCGAACGAAATCCCGTCGCGTCGGGCAAGGTCCTCCAGCACCTCGCGCGTGCCCGACCCGCCTTCGCGAATGATCCAGCGAAGCCCGCCAAGGTCGGGATGTCCAGGCGAAACTTCTGCGATCTCAGGGTGCGAGCGCGCCACGACCAGCATCATGCGATCGATATCGACCTTGGCACGGCGCAAAATGTCGGATTCGGTGCGCCCCTCGACCAGGCCAAAATCGGCTGCGCCATCAAGTACATTGGTCTCGACCTGCCTGGTGTTGCCAATGCTCACGCTCAGCCTGACGGCAGGATAGGCTTCGTGGAAAGAGGCGAGCCGGCGCGGCAGCCAATAACTGGCGATGGTCTGGCTGGCAGCGATCGAGAGACTGCCTGATATCGTCTGCGCGACATGCTCCAGCACATTGTGGGCGGCCGCAGTCCGCTCGAGGACCGCCTTGGCCTCGGGCAAGAATCGGCGTCCGGTCTCGGCGAGCTCGATATTGCGGCCCACTCGGTTGAACAACTGGACGCCGTGCTGCTGTTCGAGCGAGCGGATGGCGGCGGATGCGGCCGACTGTGAGATGCCCAGCAACTCGGCCGCTTTGGTCATGTGCGCCCGTTCGGCGACGGCGACGAAGATCCGCAACTGGTCCAGGGTCATTCCGACACTAAGAAGCAAATCCGATTGGAATTACAAGAGCAAGTTGTTAGACGGATCGGTCGCTTTTGTTCTAAATTTTGACCCGAAATTGGAAAAAAGTCGCGCCAGAGCAGTCGAGGTAGAGTTGGTGGGGCGGTTCAAATCCGTGTTTGCGCACTGGACCCGCAGCCTGCGGCGGCGGCTCTTGGGTGAACGCTATCGGCCGGAAGAGCATTACATGCGCGGCCCAGGTCCGAAGACGAGAGCCAAGTTAGCGGAGCGCAAGAGCATCACCGGATCATGACCAACAACCTGCTGCGCGGAGCCAATTCGGCACCATCACAACGGCCGCTTGCCGATACGCGCGCGCCCGCTGAACGCGATGGTGTCGATACGTCGCCTGATGTCTCCGACAGCATCGCCAAGACCACCTGCTATATGTGCGCCTGCCGCTGCGGCATCGACGTCCATATCAAAGACGGCAAGGTCCGCTACATCAACGGCAACAAGGATCACCCGGTCAACCGCGGTGTGCTGTGCGGCAAGGGCAGCGCCGGCATCATGCAGCATTACAGCCCGGCCCGGCTGAAGAAGCCGCTACTGCGCAGCGGCCCGCGCGGCTCGGGTGAGTTCCGCGAAATCGAGTGGGAGGAAGCCTTGTCGATCGCGACAGAACGGCTTTCGAACATCCGCCGAACCGATCCGAAGAAACTTGCCTTCTTCACCGGGCGCGACCAGTCGCAATCGCTGACCGGCTGGTGGGCGAGCCAGTTCGGCACGCCGAATTTTGCCGCCCATGGCGGCTTCTGCTCGGTCAATATGGCGGCCGGCGGCCTCTACACGATTGGCGGTTCGTTCTGGGAGTTCGGCGAGCCCGACTGGGACAACACCAAGTATTTCATGCTGTTCGGGGTTGCCGAAGACCATGATTCCAATCCGATCAAGATCGGCCTCGGCAAGCTCAAAGCGCGCGGCGCCAAGGTGGTTTCAATCAATCCCTGCCGCAGCGGCTATAATGCAATTGCCGACGACTGGATCGGCATCCGGCCCGGCACCGACGGCCTGTTCGTGTTCGCCCTCATCCATGAATTGCTGAAGGCTGGCCGCATCGATCTCGAGTACCTCTTGCGCTACACCAATGCCCACATCCTGGTCGTTCAGGAGCCTGGAGCTGTCGATGACGGGCTGTTCATGCGCAATGGCGACGGCAATCCGCAGGCTTGGGACAGGGTGGCGAAGATGCCTGTCAATGCCAGCGATGCCGACGCGAAGCCCGCATTGACCGGCAGCTTTCTCGTCGACGGCCGCCGCTGCGTGCCGGTCTTCCAACTCGTCGCCGACCGTTATCTGGACGAGAGCTATTCACCGGACGCCGTCGCTGACCGGTGCGGCATCTCCGCCGACACCATCCGACGCATTGCCGCAGAACTCGCCCATGTCGCCTTCGAACAGCAAATCGAATTGCCGGTGGCCTGGACGGACTGGGCCGGTCGCCGGCACGAGACCATCAAGGGCCGCCCGGTGTCGATGCATGCGATGCGCGGCATCTCGGCCCATTCGAACGGATTTCACACTTGCCGGGCCATTCATCTGCTTCAGGTGCTTCTCGGCACGGTGGACGCGCCGGGCGGCTTCCGCTTCAAACCGCCTTATCCGCGGCCCGCGCCGCCGGCTCCAAAGCCCGCCGGCAAGAATGTGAAGCCGATGACACCGCTCGAAGGCATGCCGCTCGGCTTCGTCTGCGGACCGGAGGACCTGCTGATCGATGAAGGCGGCAAGCCTGTTCGTATCGACAAGGCATACTCCTGGGACGCGCCGCTGGCCGCCCATGGGCTCATGCACACGGTCATTCGTAACGCCTGGGCGGGCGATCCCTACAAGATCGACACTCTGTTCATGTACATGTCCAACATGGCCTGGAACTCGTCGATGAATACGGTCGAGACGATGGCGATGCTGACCGATATCGATGCGTCGGGCGAGTACAAGATTCCGTTCATCATCTATTCCGACGCTTATTATTCCGAGACCGTACCTTTTGCCGATCTGGTGCTGCCGGACACGACCTATCTCGAGCGTCATGACTGTATCAGTCTGCTCGACCGGCCGATCAGCCATGCCGACGGGCCGGGCGACGCGATCCGCCATCCCGTCGTCGAGCCGGACCGCGACGTCAGGCCGTTCCAGACGGTGCTGATCGAACTCGGCGCGCGGCTCAGCCTGCCCGGCTTCGTTGACGACGACGGCTCCGCCAAATACCGCGACTATGCCGACTACATCGTCAATCACGAGCGCACGCCAGGTGTCGGTCCGCTCGCCGGCTGGCGCGGCAGGGACGGGGCCTCGGTCGGCAAGGGCGAGGTCAATCCCGACCAGTTGCAACGCTACATAGATAATGGCGGCTTCTGGCACCAGGACTTCGCCGCCGATCAGCGCTACTACAAGATGGCCAACCGCTCGTATCTCGAATTCGCTGAGAGCATGGGCTTCATGCCGAAGGCCGAGCCGATCGTCTTCCAACTCTATTCGGAGCCGATGCAGCGCTTTCGCCTTGCGGCGCGCGGCCATGGCGGGGTGCTGCCGCCGGAGGCGGAGCGCAGCCGTATCGAGACCTATATGGATCCGCTGCCGTTCTGGTACGCGCCCTTCGAAGAGGCTGCGGTCGACAGCCAAGCCTATCCGCTGCACGCGCTGACGCAGCGGCCGATGCACATGTACCATTCCTGGGGCGGGCAGAATGCGTGGCTAAGGCAGATCACCAGCCAGAACCGGCTGTTCGTGCACAATCGGACCGCCGCCAGCCTCGGGCTTGCCGATGACGACTGGGTGTGGATCGAGAGCATCAACGGCAAGGTCAAAGGACAGATCAAGCTGGTCGACGGCGTCAACGCCAATACGGTGTGGACCTGGAATGCGATCGGCAAGCGTCGCGGCAGCTGGGGGCTGAAGGATGATGCGGCCGAATCCAATCGCGGCTTCCTGCTCAACCACATCATCGGCGACCAGACCTCTGCCGATGCGAATGGCAAACACTATTCGAATTCCGATCCTGTCACCGGCCAGGCGGCATGGTTCGACCTGCGCGTGCGCATCGTCAAATGCGCAGACGAGGAAGCAGGCTTCACCGAACCGCAGTTCGAGCGGTTCCGACAGCCACCGCATTTTGAGCCCCCGCCCGATAAGCTTAGTTTCGGCGCCGAATTCCGTCGGGAAAGAGAAGCTGCCAAATGACTTGCCTTCCCACCCACACCGACAAAAAGCTCGGCCTTGTCATCGATCTCGACACCTGCGTCGGCTGCCAGGCCTGCGTTACCGCCTGCAAAGAATGGAACACCGGCGGCCATATGGCGCCGCTAACCGACATCGACCCCTATGGCGGCAATGTCGACGGCGTCTGGTTCAACCGCGTGCACAGTTATGAGCACATCACGGAGATGGGTGGGCGCACGGTCAATTTCCCACGCTCCTGCCTGCACTGCGAGACGCCGGCGTGCGTCACGGTCTGCCCGACCGGCGCCTCGTACAAGCGGGCGTCGGATGGCATCGTGCTGGTCGACGAGGACAAATGCATCGGCTGCAAATTGTGCAGCTGGGCCTGCCCCTATGGCGCGCGCGAGTTCGACACCGATGTCGGCGTGATGAAGAAATGCACGTTGTGCGTCGACCGCATCTACAACGACAATCTGGCGGAAGAAGATCGCGTGCCGGCCTGCGTCGCTGCTTGCCCGACCAGCGCGCGGCATTTTGGCGATCTGGGCGATCCGGCATCCGCTATCTCGCAACTGGTGGCCGAGCGTGGCGGTGTCGATCTGATGCCGGAAATGGGCTATAAGCCGACCAACAAATATCTGCCGCCACGTGCCCACACCACCCGCGCCGCATCGGTGCCGGCGCCAGCGCTTGAAGCGGTGCGGGCCGAAGGCGGCTTCCTCGGCTGGGTCGACCGCATGCTCTCGAACTGACCCGTGCCTTCATGCATCCAGCCTTCTCCGTCGTCTTTTTCACCACGGCCACGGGCGCCGGTTACGGCCTGCTCGCGCTGCTTGGCGTGCTCGCTGGACAGGGCTTTATGCCGCCCGATTTCTGGCTTGGCCTCACCGGCATGGGGCTGGCGCTTGGCCTGATCTCGACAGGCCTGCTGTCGTCGGCCGGCCATCTCGGCCGGCCCGAACGCGCCTGGCGTGCCTTCTCGCAATGGCGTAGCTCATGGCTGTCGCGCGAAGGTGTTGCCTCGGTCGCCACCTTCGTGCCGGCGGGACTGTTCGGTATTGGCTGGGTGGTCCTCGGCCGTACGAGCGGCTGGGCGGCTGTCGCCGGGCTGCTCGCTGCCGTCGGCGCGGTCGCAACCGTCTGCACCACCGGCATGATCTACGCGTCGTTGAAGCCGATTGCCCAGTGGCACAGCCGCTTCACCCTGCCCGCCTACCTGGTCTTTTCGGCGATGACCGGCAGCGTACTGCTCAACGCCCTGCTGCAGGGATTTGCCGCAGGCTCGAATATGCTTCTGGCGGCTGCCCTGTTGCTGACCGCGCTCGGCTGGGGTTTGAAGCTGGCGACCTGGCGATACAATGACAGGCTGGAGATCCCGACCAACGCCAACACCGCAACCGGGCTTTCCGGCGGCACGGTGCGGTCGCTGGAATGGCCGCATATCGAGGAAAACTATCTGCTCAAGGAGATGGGTTTTCGCATTGCGCGCAAGCACAGCGCTAAACTCCGCCAGATCACGCAGGTGCTGGCCTTTGCTTTGCCCGCGTTGCTGCTGGTGGTGGCGTTCGCCTTGCCGTGGCCCTATGCGGCAGCACTGTCGATACTCGCCCCAATCGCCCAACTCGCCGGAATGCTGGTCGAGCGCTGGCTGTTCTTCGCCGAGGCCAAGCACACGGTTACTTTGTACTACGGCAGGTAGGTTCAGCCCGGCCTGAGCATCGCGTGGGAAATCGCGAAAATGCGCTCTGTGCCAAGCATATAGGCCATCAGCGTTTCGCGGCGGAACAGCCCGGCATAGGCGCGATCGAGCACGTTGAGCGAGCCGGTATAGGCGCCGAAAGCCGGCATGATCATGCGGCCGCCATCGCCGGCAAAGCAACGACGCCGCACCGAACGGCCTTGCTGCACGATGCGGGCGCAAGGATGCAGGTGACCTGATATCTCGCCTTCCGCCCTCACCGCCGAAGGCTCGTGCCGGAAGAGCAGAGAACCGATGGCCAATTCGCGCACGGTTTCGCCCGGCAGGTCGGCCGGTGCTTCCGGGTCATGATTGCCGGCGACCCAGAACCAGTCGCGCCCGACCATCAGCCCCTCCAGCCTTTGGCGAAAGCTCGCGTGCATACGTGCGGCGCCGCCGCCATCGTGAAAACTGTCGCCCAGGCTGATAACGATCGCAGGCTGATAATCGCCGATCACCGCCTGCAGCCGGAGCAACGTCGCACCGGTGTCGTAAGGTGGGACCAGCGTGCCGCGCCTGGCCAGTGATGAACCTTTTTCCAGATGCAGGTCGGATACGGTCAGAAGCCGGAATTCGGGAAAATAGAGCACGCCGCGACGGTCGCAGATCGCGCGTTCGCCGGCGATACGGACAGCGCCCGCATCCGCCAGAGGCGCAGCCATGGCGAGCGCGACAGTCATTTCGTCCCCATGGCCTCCTCGACCAGCGTGGCTGCATCCATCAGCAGCGTGTCATCGGCCTCGCCATGCACCGGCATTTTGCCGATCTCGAGCATGATCGGCACGGCGAGCGGCGATATCTGCTCGAGGTTCTTATGCATGATTCGACCTTGGACGCGCGAGAGCATCTCGGCAAGTCTGCTGACATCCAAGAGACCGGTCGCGGCATCGGCACGCGTCGCCTGCAAAAGGATATGGTCGGGCTCGTGGCTGCGCAGCACGTCGTAGATGAGATCCGTCGACACGGTTACCTGGCGGCCGCTCTTCTCCTGCCCCGGGTGGCGTTTCTCGATCAATCCCGAGATCAGCGCGCAATTGCGAAAGGTGCGCTTCAACAACCAACTGCCGGCGAGCCAGGCTTCGAGGTCGTCGCCCAGCATGTCCTGATCGAATAGCGCAGCCAGCGACGGTTTCTTCGCCCTGAACATATGGCCCATATCGGCCAGCGACCATATGGCAAGCGCATAGTCGGTGGCGACGAAGCCGAGCGGCTTGGCTCCCGCCCTGTCGAGGCGGCGGGTGAGCAGCATGCCGAGCGTCTGGTGCGCCAGCCTGCCCTCGAACGGATAGGCCACCAGATAGTAGCGGTTGCCGCGCGGAAAGGTCTCGATCAGCAGATCGTCGCGTTTCGGCAGCACCGACTTGTCGGCCTGAAAGCGTAGCCAGTCGGCGACCTGCTCCGGCAGCTTCTTCCAGCGCTGCGGATCGTCCAGCATGGCGCGGACCTGTTCGGCCAGGTACGTCGAAAGCGGGAATTTGCCGCCACCGTAATACGGCACCTTGGCGTCGCTGCCGGGTGCATTCGAGACAAAGCACTCATTCTCGCGGATACCTTCGAAGCGCAGCACCTTGCCGGCGAACATGAAAGTGTCGCCATGCGTCAGCGTTTCGAGGAACGCCTCCTCGATTTTGCCCAGAACCCGGCCGCCACGCGAAGCCGCGCCTCTGCTGCCGGCCTGGACATAGCGGACGTTGAGCGCCGGCACTTCGATGATGGTGCCGACATTGAGCCGGTATTGTTGGGCGACGCGAGGATTTGAGACCCGCCACAGCCCGTCCTTGTTGAGACGAATACGGGCGTAGCGCTCGTAGTTCTTCAGCGCATAGCCGCCGGTGGCGACGAAATCGATGACGCGATCGAATGTCGGCCGATCGAGATCGGCATAGGGTGCTGCCGTTCGCACTTCCTCAAACAGCGCATCGGCATGGAACGGCGCACCGCAGGCACAGCCCAGCACGTGCTGCGCCAGGACGTCGAGCCCGCCATTGACCAGCGGTGGCGTATCCTGGGCACCGAGATAATTGGCGTCGAGCGCCGCCCTGCATTCCAGCACCTCGAAGCGGTTGGCCGGTATCAGGATCGCCTTCGACGGCTCGTCCATACGGTGGTTGGCACGGCCGATGCGCTGCGCCAGCCGGCTGGCACCTTTCGGCGCGCCGACATGTACGACCAGGTCGACGTCGCCCCAGTCGATGCCGAGGTCGAGCGTCGACGTGGCGACGATGGCGCGCAGGGCGTTCTCGCCCATTGCCTTTTCGACACGCCGGCGCTGCGCGACGTCGAGCGATCCGTGATGCAGCGCGATCGGCAAGATCTCCTCGTTGACCCGCCACAACTCCTGGAATAGCAACTCCGCCTGGCTGCGCGTGTTGACGAACAGCAGGGTTGTCTTGTGGTGCTTGATCTCGTTGTAGATTTCCGGCGTTGCGTAGCGGGCCGAATGTCCCGCCCACGGCACGCGCTCCTCCGAATCGAGAATGGAGATGTCGGGCTTGGCGCCGCCAGTGACGACGATCAGTTCGGCCATCGGCCCCGGTGGATTCTGGCTGACCAGCCAGCGCCGCAATTCGTCAGGCTCGGCGACTGTCGCCGACAGGCCTATCGTCTGCAGGGCGGGCACAAACGAGCGCAGCCGGGCCAGCCCGAGCGACAGGAGATGCCCGCGCTTCGAGGTCACCAGCGAATGCAATTCGTCGAGCACGACATAGCGCAGGTCCTCGAAGAAGCGCCTGGCATCGGGCGCGGCAATCAGCAGCGCCAATTGCTCGGGCGTGGTCAGGAGAATGTCGGGCGGCGCCAGCTTCTGCCGCTGGCGCTTGTGTGCGGGCGTGTCGCCGGTGCGCGTCTCGACGGTGACCGGCAGTCCGATTTCTTCGACGGGTTTGCCGAGATTGCGCTCGATGTCGACCGCCAGCGCCTTCAGCGGCGAGATGTAGAGTGTGTGGATGCCTCGATGCGCCTGCCCCGGCCTTCTCCTCGGCCGGCCGGCCAGTTCGGTCAGCGATGGCAAGAACCCGGCCAGCGTCTTGCCGGCGCCGGTCGGGGCGATTAGCAATACCGACCGGCCGCCCTGGGCTTTGGCCAGCAAATCGATCTGGTGGGCGCGCGGCGACCAGCCCTTTTCCGCAAACCATTTGACAAATGGCTCGGGCAGGACGACGGCGGCATTCTGTTCGGCAAGGCGCGGCTGCTCTGTCACGCGCCAGACGTAGCGCGGCGGCGCGCAATCGCCAAGCAGAATCAGAACAAAAGGTGATCGATTGCGCTACGGCCGGCGAAACCCGGTCGGTCCGCCATAGAGATAGCCGATACGGGCGACCGCCTCCCTCAGTCCTTCACGCGACACCAGCATGGTGTGGCCGTTGGCGTGGATCATGGTCTCCGGATCTGTCATGATCGCGACGTGGCCTTTCCAGAAGACCAGGTCGCCGCGCCGCAACCCGGCAAAATCCGGCCCGGGTTCGAGTGGCTCGCCGACGGTCGCCGCCTGCATGTCGGTGTCGCGCAGCACTTGCCTGCCAGCCATGTGCATTGCAAGTTGCACGAGACCGGAACAATCGATGCCGAAGCCGGAGACGCCGCCCCACAGATAGGGCGTGCCGAGAAACGCCTCGGCGACCGCGACGTAGTCGGGATGAACCTCGGCGACCGGCCTGAGATGACCCGAGATGACCGCCTGGCCGGACGGCAGCAGAGCATAATGCGTGCCGCGCGTTTCCGCTGAGCCCGTCACCGCCACCAATGACCCCATCGAGAGCTCCCCGCTCACCGGGAACCGCAAATCCGGTCCCGGATAGAGGAAAGTGCGCGGCACCGAGACAACATGGGTGGGCGCATGCTCCCGACCGCCCAGCACGGTGTCGGCGACATAGCCGACATAGCCGTCGCGCTCGGCCTGTATCCAGGCCCAGCCCTCAACGTCCTCGAAGACGAGGACATCTTCGCCGAACAGAAGCTGGGTATCGACGCCGGCGTCCGGCCGCGGCGCCTTGCGGATGTCGGCGACGGAGGCTGATATGCGAGCCGGCCGGCCGGCGACGAAACGGTCGGCGGCGACCTCGCCTCGCAGCCTGGCGTCGGCGAGATCGGAGCGGAAGGCATGGAGGCGGGCATCCCTGGCGGTCAAATCGGCAACTCGTTCAAATGGGCAACTCTTGGGCTCTGGCAATGATAACATCGCCAAAGCGCTCGACAAAGAGCGCGCCTTCGACTGTGCGCCTGACCAGCACGTTGCGCTTGTCGAGCTCGTCGCGGTGACGCGACACCAGTTTCAGCGCCCCCATCGTATCGAGCGCACGGGTGATCACCGGCTTGGTGACGTTGAGGCGGGCGGCTAACCCCCGTACCGTGTGCGGCGGCGGATCGAGATAGATGGTGAACAGGATCGCCGTCTGGCGCATGGTGAGATCGGGCGCGTCGTCGCGCACCTCCGACAGCACCACCTGTTGCCATAGTCGCAACGCTTGGCTTGGACGCATGATAATCGACATCCGTCCAGCATGACGGAAAATTGTTTCGGTTCCGTTTCAGTCAATAACCTTCGTCGGCTATGCCCGAGAATCAGCCGTAGCGGTTCGAAATGACCTGCTCCAGCGCCCGGATGCCTTGCGCTTCGCCACCGGCAAGGCCGTGCGGGCGGTCGAACGGGTTCCAGGCGAAGATGTCGACATGCGCCCAGCCGGCGGTCTTTTCCACGAAGCGCTTCAGGAAAAGCGCCGCGGTGATCGAGCCGGCGAAACCGTCCGGCGTGACGTTGTTGACGTCGGCCACCTTCGACGCCAGCTTGGCGTCATAGGGCTTCCACAACGGCATCCGCCATAGCGGATCCTCGACCGCAACGGAGGCGTCCGCCAGCTCGGATGCAAGCGTCTCGTCACCGGTATAGAACGGCGGCAAGTCGGGACCGAGCGCAACACGGGCAGCGCCTGTCAGCGTTGCCATATCGACCAGCATCTGCGGCTCTTCGTCATCGGCCAAGGCCAGGGCATCGGCGAGCACCAGCCGTCCTTCGGCGTCGGTGTTGCCGATTTCGACGGTAAGTCCCTTGCGGCTCACCAGCACGTCGCCTGGCCGGAAGGCGTTGCCGGCTATCGAATTCTCGACAGCCGGGATGAGCACGCGCAGCCGAACCTTCAACCCGGTGGCCATGATCATGGAAGCGAGACCCAGCACGTTGGCAGCGCCACCCATGTCCTTCTTCATCAAAAGCATGCCCGAGGACGGCTTGATGTCGAGACCGCCTGTATCGAAGCAGACGCCCTTGCCGACCAGCGTTATCTTGGGGGCATTGTTCGGCCCCCAAATCATGTCGATCAGGCGTGGCGCGTCGGCAGAAGCCCGACCGACGGCGTGGATCATCGGAAAGTTGGCGGTAAGAAGATCGTCGCCTTTGGTCACCGATATTTCGGCCTTGTGCGTCGCGGCCAAGGTCCGGGCGGCCTTCTCCAACTGCCCGGGGCCCATATCGCTGGTCGGCGTGTTAACCAGATCGCGCGCCAGGAAAATGCCATCGGCGAGGCGGCGGATGCGGGCGGCGTCGGTGCCTGCCGGCAACGCGAGGCGAAGCGTCTTGCCTGGCTTCTTGCCGTAGCGGGTGAAGACATAGCCGCCGAGCGCCACGGCGAGTGCCGTAAGCTCCGGCTTGGCCGGTGCGGACGCAAAATGCCACTCGCCTGCGGGCAAGGCTCTCGCTAGTGCGCCGATGGCCAGTGCGCCCTCGCCATCACCGGTGCCGAACAGGGCTCCGGCAATCGCGCCGTTGTCGCCAGGCACGATCAGCGTCCTGCCGGCCTCGCCGGAAAAGCCGTTGGCCTTGGCCCAGGCGACCGAGGATGGCGCAAGGCCCGCCGCCGCCAGAGCATCCTTCGCCACCAGATGGACCGGCAGCGCATTGCTCAATTCTTTCTCGACGAGTTCGACAGGCATTCGCTGGCCTCCGGCTTCCGAGTCGGCGTTTCTTAACTCTCCGTTAGGGTTAACAGAATATTTCTGCGGGAGGAAAGATGACCTCGCAAATGGTCACGCGCATGAACGGAGCCCTGGTGCCGATGCCGACCAACCGCAGGATGAACGCCAGCGCAAATAGGCTGATCACCACGGCGTTGATGATGGTGCTTGCTGCAGGCGTCGCCGGCTGCGGAACCAGCAAATTGACGACTGGCTCGATTTCTCGTCCAAGCGGCAAGCCGCTGGAAACAATGTCCGCGGGCGAACTGCACAACGCTACGATGGCGCTCGGCCAGTCCTATTCGAAAAACCCCAGCGACAAGCGGATCGCGACAAATTATGCCGCGGCGCTGCAGATGGACGGCGACGCGGACCAATCGCTTGCGGTGATGCGCAAGCTGGCGATCGCCTTGCCGAAGGACCGCGACGTGCTCGCCGCCTATGGCAAGGCGCTTGCCGCCAACGGACAGTTCGAGCCGGCACTCGATGCCGTGCGCCGCGCCCAGACGCCCGAATATCCTGACTGGAAACTGGTATCGGCGGAAGCTGCTATTCTCGACCAGCTCGGCCAGAAGGACGAGGCGCGCCAAGGCTATCGCAAGGCGCTTGACCTCAGGCCGAACGAACCGTCAATCCTTTCCAATCTCGGCATGTCGTACGTGCTGGAAGGTGATTTGCGCACAGCCGAAACCTATATGCGCTCAGCCGCCCAGCAGCCGAATGCAGACAGCCGCGTCCGCCAGAACCTTGCGCTGGTCGTCGGTCTGCAAGGCCGTTTCGACGAGGCAGAGAAGATCGCCTCGCAAGAGCTGTCGCCGGATCAGGCGCAGGCTAACGTCGCTTACCTTCGCCAGATGCTGGCGCAGCAGAATGCCTGGAGCCAGCTCAAGGACCAGGACAAGGCAAAGCCCGCCACCAACTGACCGCTTCGAGCGCCGAACCGGCGCGCGAATTCCGCAACATGTCTAACGCAAAGAGCCGCGCTGCACCGGCAGCGTGGCTCTGAATCGTATCAGCGTTTCTGGCAACGCCGCTGGCGCTACTCGCTGCTTGATTTCGGCTGGTCGCCAAAGATGCCGCGCTGGCTCACCTGGATGCCGGCGGGACCCAAAATGATGGCGAACAGCACCGGCAGGAAGAACAGGATCATCGGCACGGTGAGCTTCGGCGGCAGCGCGGCCGCCTTCTTCTCGGCGGCATTCATGCGCATGTCGCGGCTCTCACTGGCAAGCACCCGCAATGCATGCGCCACGGGCGTGCCGTAGCGCTCGGCCTGAACCAACGCCTGGGACACCGACCTGACGGATTCCAGGCCAGTTCGGCTTGCAAGGTTCTCGTAGGCCTGCTTGCGCTCCTGCAGATAGGAAAGCTCGGCGTTTGTCAGGATGAATTCTTCCGCCAATGCCACCGATTGCGCGCCGATCTCATCGGCGACCTTGCGAAGCGCCGCTTCCACCGACATGCCGGACTCGACGCATATCAGCAACAGGTCGAGCGCGTCCGGCCACGCCATCTGAATCGATTGCTTGCGCTTGGTAGCGCGGTTGTTGACGTAGAGCACCGGCGCGTAGAATCCCGCATAGGCTACCACGATGCACACGAACAGCTTCACGAAAAGCGGCTGCTCGGGCAATCCGCCGAGCACGAACAGATACATCGCCGCCAATGCAAAGCCGATGAAGGGCAGGACGAGACGGAAGAAAAGGAAGCGCGTCAGCGGATTTTGCCCGCGAAAACCCGCCACTTTCAATTTCTGCAAGGTACCTTCATCCGCCAGCGCACGCCTGAGATCCAGGCGATCGACAATATTGCGCATGCCGACCGACTGTTCTTCGCGCAGGCCCTTGCGGCGGCGGTCGGCTTCGACTGCCAGCCGCGCGCGCTGCTTGGCGCGCAGCTCATCGCGCTCCAGCGCTACGGATTTCATGCGCGCCTTGAGCTGGTTCCCGCCAAAAGCGGGCAGCAGCGTGAAGACGGTCGCAAACACCGCGATGCCGACCAGCAGTGCGATCAGCAGGGACGGGTCGGTGAGAGTTCTGATGACGTGATCGGTCATACGCGAGTCCTAGACTTCGAAATTCATCATCTTGCGCATTACCAGGACGCCCATCGACATCCAGATGCCGGAACAACCGAGGATCAGATGGCCGGTGCTGGTGATGAAGAGGGGCATGATGTAGTTCGGGCTCGTCAAATAGACGAGAAAGGCGACGACGAAAGGCAACGCGCCGATGATCACGGCGGATGCCTTGGCTTCCATGGACAATGCCTGGACCTTGGCTTTCATTTTCTTGCGGTCGCGAAGCACGCGCGAAAGATTGCCCAGCGCTTCGGAAAGATTGCCGCCGGCCTGAGACTGAATCTGGATGACGATGCCGAAGAAGCTCGCCTCGGTGCACGGCATCGTTTCTGGCATGCGCATGGCCGCGTCAGGGATCGACAAACCCATTTGCTGCGAATCGACTATGCGGCGGAACTCGGTCTTGACCGGCTCGGGGGATTCGTTGGCGATCAGACGCACGGCGTCGTTCAGCGGCAGGCCGGATTTTACCGCACGCACGATGATGTCGAGCGCGTTCGGAAATTCGTTGAGGAACGCCTTGACGCGGTGCGCGCGGCGAAACGAGACGAACCAGCGGGGCAGACCCAAGACGCCGACCAGCAGCGCAGCCGGCAAGATCAGCAACGGTGCGCCGATGAAATATACAAGAGCCGTCAATACGACGCCGCAGACCGCCGAGTAGACATAGAAGCGCTCAAGCGAGATCTTCATGCCGGCCTGGCGGATTTGGATCTTCAGCGGTGGCTTCTTGACCAGGCTCTGATTGGACTTTTGCTTTTGATCGAGATCCTTCAGCGAATCCTGGACGGACTTGCGACGCTTGGCCGCTTCCGCCACGCGATCGCGCGACGCCTTGACGACGGAACGATCCGTCTCGGCGGTCTTGATCGATTCAAGCCGCTTGCCGACCTGCTTCTCGGTGCTGATCCGGTTGAACAGGAAAGCATAGGCCACCGCGCCGGCGCTGAAGCCGGCGAGCACGACGAATGCCAATACGGTGCCGTCAATTCCGAACATCGACCCTGGCCCCCACGCTTCCAGACGGATCAATCAGCGCGTTTCTCCATCGCCTCGAGCGCAACCGCGAGGCGCTGCTCCTCACCGTAGTAGCGGGCGCGCTCCCAGAAATGCGGACGGCCGATGCCAGTCGACACGTGCTCGCCCAGCAGCCTGCCGTTCGCGTCCTCGCCCTTGATGTTATAGAGAACGATGTCCTGGGTGATGATGACGTCGCCTTCCATGCCGATTACCTCGGTGATGTGGGTGATACGCCGCGATCCGTCGCGCAGGCGTGCAGCCTGTATGATCACGTCGACGGAGCCGACGACGATTTCGCGCACGGTTTTTTGCGGCAGCGTGTAGCCGCCCATGGCGATCATCGACTCTATGCGGTTGAGGCATTCGCGCGGGCTGTTCGAGTGGATCGTTCCCATCGAGCCGTCATGGCCGGTGTTCATCGCCTGCAGCAGGTCGAACACTTCGGGTCCGCGCACTTCGCCGACGATAATACGTTCGGGGCGCATGCGCAGACAGTTCTTGACCAGGTCGCGCATGGTCACTTCGCCCTCGCCTTCGAGGTTGGGCGGACGGGTTTCGAGACGCACCACATGCGGCTGCTGCAATTGCAGCTCAGCTGAGTCCTCGCAGGTGATGACGCGTTCTTCGCGGTCGATATAGTTGGTCAGGCAATTGAGCAGCGTCGTCTTGCCTGAGCCGGTACCGCCCGAGATGACAATGTTGCAGCGGACACGCCCGATGATCTTGAGAATCTCGGCCCCTTGCGGAGAAATCGAACCGAACTTGACCAGCTGGTCGAGCGTCAGCTTGTCCTTCTTGAACTTGCGGATGGTAAGTGCGGTGCCGTCGATAGCCAGGGGCGGTGCGATGACGTTGACACGGGAGCCATCAGGAAGACGCGCATCGCAGATCGGGCTTGATTCATCGACGCGGCGGCCAACCTGGCTGACGATACGCTGGCAGATGTTGAGGAGCTGCTGGTTGTCGCGGAAACGGATGCCGGTCTGCTCGACCTTGCCGTTGACTTCGATGTAGACGTTCTTGGAGCCATTGACCATGATGTCGGCAATATCGTCGCGGGCAAGCAGTGGCTCCAGCGGCCCGTAGCCCAAAACGTCGTTGCAGATATCCTCGAGAAGCTCTTCCTGCTCGGCGATGGACATCGCGAAATTCTTGATCGCGATGATGTCGTTGACAATATCGCGGATTTCCTCGCGCGCGCTTTCGGGATCGAGTTTGGCGAGCTGCGACAGGTCGATCGTATCGATGAGTGCGGCGAAGACCTGGCTTTTGGTGTCGTAGTAGGTTTCGCTCTTTTGGCGCTGGATACTTTTCGGCTCCGGCGCCAATGGCGGCGGCTCGACCGCACGGCGAACCGCCGGCGCGGCAGGCGCACCGGATGGCGGCAGCGTCGCCTGCCTGCCAGCTACAGCCGCTTCCACAGGGTTCGCGGCCGCCGGCGCCGCAGGTGCGGGTGCTGGCTGACGGAATTCCGGAATGGTCCGGTTGCCGTCGTCGCTGCCTCTTTTACCAAACATGATCGCTTACCAGTTCCACCGCTGAGGCATCACTTCTTGTTGCGCGAAAGCTTGCCGATCAGGTTGCCGAGGCCAGCCTTTTTCTTCACCTTGATTTCGCTGCGCCCTGTCAGCACATGGGCGATCTCGTTGATCATGGCGACGACGGGACTCTTGGCATCCATTTCACCGAGCATACGTCCGTTGTTGGCGGCATTTCCGAACAAAAGCGGCTCGAACGGGATGATCGACATCGGCGAAAGGCCGAGCGATTCGGAGAAGTCGGACGGCGTAATCTCGGGACGTTTCGGAACACCAGCCTGGTTGATCACAAGCTTTGGCGCGGGATCGTTCGGACGAAGCCGCTTCAGCATATCGACCAGGTTCTTCGTGTTGCGCAGATTGGCCAGTTCGGGCGTCGCCGTGATGACGATCTCGTCGGCCTTGACCAGCGTATTCTTGGTCCAGCCGGCCCAGACGTGGGGAACATCGAGCACGAGGAGCGGTGCGCTACGCTGGGCTATGTCGATAAGCTGGGTGAAAGCGTCGGGATCGAAATCGTAGACCCGCTCCAGGGTCGAAGGGGCCGCAAGCAGAGACAGGTGCTCGGCGCATTGGGCGAGCAGCCGGTCGAGATAGACCTCGTCGACGCGTTCCGGCGAGAAGACCGCCTCGGCAATGCCTTGCGCCGGGTCCTGGTCGAAATTGATGTTGGCTGTTCCGAAGGCGAGGTCGAGATCGGCGACAACCACTTCGGATTTGAAAAGGGACGACATGGCCCAGGCCGCATTGTGGGCTATGGTCGAGGAGCCGACGCCGCCCTTGGCGCCGATGAAGGCAATCGAGCGGCCGATCGGCTCAGCTTCCGGATCAACGAAGATCGAAGACACCACGCTGACGATGTCGGCCATCGATACGGGCGCGATGACATATTCGGAAATACCCGAACGGATGAGTTCGCGGTACAGGCCGACATCGTTGTAGTGGCCGACAACCACCACCTTGGAGGTCGGATCACAATGCTCGGAGAGCTGGGCGAGTTGTTCCAGCAACAGCTTCGGCTCGCTGCGTGATTCAAGCAGGATCAGGTTCGGTGTCGGCGCCGACTGATAGAATTCGATAGCGGTGGGGATACCCCCCATGTGCACCTTCAGATGGGCCTTGGCCATGCGGCGATCCTCGCCGGCGCGTTCGACCGGATTGGCTACGCCTTCGGTCTCGCAAAATGCCTGGATCGAAATGCGCGGGATCGGCCGCAACGCCTGCATCGCGGCAATATCCTGCTCCGAGGTTTCGCCGCCCGGTACCTCTGTGTCATAGGCAAGATTGCTCATTGTCATCACTTTCCGTGACTTGCGCGGCTTAGGGTTTGTTGAGCCTCAACACTCGTTAATATTCGACTTCCGAATTGCCGAGGAATTCGTCCGAAATACCTCTGTCACGATAGACGTCGATCACCGCGCCGCGATTTTCCGCGTCGATCGGCGTCGGCTTGCGTGGCCCGATCAGGTCGGACGGATTGGCCATCTGGGCAGCCAGGTTGTTCTGATACGAACAGCCGAAATCGGCATAGTGCTTGTTTTCCGAAGTCTGCAGCAGGTCTTCGGGCCAGCGCCCGCATTTATCCGTCTGGGCCTTCACCGAGACGTAGGCAACACGGACCGGTGCGGACGCTTCGGCCGAAACGGACTGATAGGACCGCATGGCGATCCGCTTTCGGCTGATGCCGCTTGCTATGGCCAGCCTGGCGAAATCGCGGGCGGCCGCGGCCGCTGCGATTTCGTTGGCCGAGCCACTCGGAATCTCGATCGTCAGTACCGGAGCCGCGCTCCTGTCGTACCCGTCCAGAAAGCCCAGGAGCGTCTCGCGCTGGGATCTGGTCATGCCGCGGTCGCCGGCGCCAACCGGAAGATCGATCTTCTGGATCTTCTCGGCGATGACGATTGGGTGAGTGGTGCGATAATCGTCCGGTATGGCACCCACGGTGACGCTGTCGCGATTGGCGCAGCCGGCCAGCAGTGCCGTCACGGCGATAGCCATGATGGGAACGGCCGGCCGCCAGATTCGCGAATGGACGGACCGTATCGCGGTGACTGCCATTGCCTTCGACGCTGACTGAGACATGTCCACTTCCCCGCTTACTTGTAGATGAAGCCGACAACGCCGTGATAGCGGCCGTTGGGCTTGTCGGTCTGCATAGTGCCGTAGACGCGGTTGACGCGGCCAAGGAACATGCCGGCGCCATCGCTGGCTGCGTTGAAATTGTCATCCGGCTTGGCAAGATCGTTGCGCGCCACCGGCTTCACCAGATAGGGCGTGATGATGATGACGAGTTCGGTCTCGTTGCGGACGAAATCCCTGCTGCGGAACAGCGTGCCCAGCACCGGTATTTTGGTCAGGCCGGGCAGCCCGGCAACCGCCTGCCTGATGTCGTCGCGGACAAGGCCCGCGATCATCATGGAACCGCCGGAGGGCAATTCCACCGTCGTGTCGGCCAGGCGTTTGCGGATCGACAGCAAAGTGGTGCCTGGTAAGTCGCCGGCTCCTTCCAGGACTGCGGCGCCTTCGGTTGTAGGTTCCGAAACCGACGTCCTCACCTTAAGGCTGATGCGGCCCGCCGAGAGCACGACCGGCTGGAATTCGAGCCCAATTCCATATTCAAGGCGTTCGTGCTCGTAGGTAATCTGACCAGTTTGATTGTCGTTTGAAACGTTGCTTGTTCGGCCGGTGATGATATTGAATTCGCCGCCGACCTTGAAGGTCGCCTTCTCGCCGGAAACGGCGGTGAGAGTCGGCTCGGCCAGCGTCTTCATGACACCGCTTTGCTCCATGGCGTTTATGTACGCTTGAAGAGTTGAGCTGCCGATCGCTGCCCCCGAATATTGCGACAGTGGCTTTCCCAATCCGTATGCGGGCGTGGTGAGAGCGCTCCAGCTGATGCCGTTGCTGCTGCCGTTGCCCACCATGTTGACGCCGAGCTGCTTCATCACCGAGCGGCTGACTTCCGCAACCGTCACCTTCAGCGTCACCTGGTCGTCGCCGATGATCTGCAGCAGGTTGACGATCTTGCTGACGCGGCGCTCGGCATCCGGGTTATCGATCGCGACGCCGGCTTCAGCCGAACCGCCGGCAGCGGTCTGCGAATATTGACCCGTGGTTGCCTCGCCGCCGGACACGAAAATAGTTGCCAGATCGGCCGCGCGCTTGGCGTCCAGAGGAGTGTCCACGGTTCCGGTCAGGACGACGTTGTCGTTCAGCAACTCGACCTTGACCTCCGATGACGGGATGAAGCGCTTGATATAATCCTCCAGCCCGGCGACGTCACGTTCGACCGCTAGGTCAAGGCTGACGATCTGCTCGCCATTCGGGCCAAAGACGAAGATATTTGTCTCGCCGACCGCCTTTCCAAACAGATAGATGCGCCTGGCGGTGCGGGTCACCGCGTCGGCTACAGCGGGGTTGGCGACGAGAATGTCGTAGGCATCGCTCGGGAGGTCGATGACCACCGACTTGTTCAGTCCGAGCTTAACCCGCTGGGTGGCGGTCGAAGCCGTCACCCTGGCATTGCCTGCCGCATTGGCATCGACAATGCCATATGCACTCGTTCCAAGGAGAAACAGGCCGATCGCCGCAGCCAGGATGAGCGGCAGTTTGGTCTTTAGCCTCATTTCCTTGCCCCCACTTCGGAAACTTCGCCCGACTTGATCAACCGCACGGTTCCGCGCCGGCCATTGCCGGAAACCAGGTAATCGGCTTCGCCCACATTCTTGTCCTGGCTGTCCTTGATCGAGCGCAGCGCCAATGTCAGGCGATCCGCCATCTGCTGTGCGACGGTGATGATCTCGGACTGCTGCGGCGTCAGTTCCAGGGTGGCGGTCTGGCCAACCCTGGTCTTCTTACCTTCCTCGTCCTCCTGAATGGTCTGGTCGATCGCCAGGACGCGAATGTTCTTCAGGATAGTTTCGGTCGTGAAGCCCGGACCACCGCCGTTGGCGGGATCGGCTCGGCGGGTCATGATGACGTCGACGAAATCGTTGGGAAGAATAAAGCCACCGGCCGAGGTGTCGGCCGAGATGCTTGTGGCAACGGCCCGCATGCCGGAGGGCAGGATCGACGACATGAAGCTTTGCCCTTCACCGATCAGCTTCGAGCGCCGCAGCGGCTCGCCGGCGTAGAGCGCCACGCGAGCGACGGCGCCCTTCAGCTTGTCCAGCGCTTCAGGCTCGGCGGCGCGGGTGATGAAATTTGCGTTGATGCCTGCGGACGGCCATGACTCCCAGGAAATGTTGTTTTCAAGCGGACTGCCCATCGGAACGTCGCCGGAAAGAACAAGCACATCCTGCAGCGCGATCGCCGGCGCCTGAGGACCGGAATCGACAACCGGAGGCGGCGGAGCCACGACCATGTTCTTCGCGACATAGCCTGCACCACCGGCCGCGGCTATCGCCACGCTCAGAATAATCAATCGGGATGCTGGCATCTGTCCGAACCTCGCCTTGGCAAACCACGTAGCCAAGCGGGACTTTGCAGCGGCAATCGTCAAAACAAGGTTAATGTTATACTTACGATCGTGATTAATTTAACGTTTATATAAATTGGACCGACAAGCCCGGCCCGAAGGAAAACGTGGCCAACTCGCCTGCTCGGCGCCACGGCGTAAAGCGAAATTCAGCCCGCCAGCCTGGTAAGTGCCCAGGCCATCAATGGCGAGTCGGAATAGGTGAGCAGACCGCCAATGCCAAGCGCGATGCCGTACGGAACGCCGGTCGCCTCATCGGCGAAATGGCGCAGGAACGGATTGTGGCTTGTGACGGCGGCAAGCGGCGATTTTCGATAGGCGAGGATGGCTAGCGTCAGCAGGCCGCCGATGAATGTCGAGGCGACGAGGTATTCGATGAGATGGATGTTCAGTCCCATCCACATGGCAGTGGCAGCCAGAAGCTTGGCGTCGCCGCCGCCCATGCCGCCCAGCGCGAACAGGCCGAACGTCACCGCGAGAACCAGGCCGGCGGCGGCGAAATGCCAGCCATAGGTGGCCCAGTCCATACCGGTCAAAGGCGCAACCAAGGCGAAGACGACCACAAGCAACACCGGCACGCGATTGGCGATCGTCATCGAAAGCATGTCGGAGATCGCGGCAAAAAGCATGCAGAACGGAAATACGACGAAGATCACGGCTTCAAGCATCGGCGCGCCTATGACCCAATTGCATCTGGCCCCAACCCAATCCTATTCGACTAACGACTGATGAGGCCTAAATTTCAATTCATACCAGGACTAAATAAGGGCCGCCAGTGCGGCGGCCCTTATTTCAGAACAACCGAACCCGTTACGGTCAGCTACCGTTCACCTTAGTGGAGATGGCGGTGAACTTGGCGTTCAGCGAGTTGCCGAGCTGGCCGGCGCCGACCATGATGGCGAGTGCGATAAGAGCGGCGATCAGACCGTATTCGATAGCGGTCGCGCCGGATTCGTCCTTCACAAAACGTGCGATGAGGTTAGACATTCGAGCTCCTACTCCAATTGTTACAGCACTTCCGTCAACTTCTCTTGGTGGCTGATCGGATACTGCGAATCTAAGGAGAAGCTGTTTCAATCGGCTTAATAAACAGGCTTACCGATTCCTTTCCCGCTTCGACGACATTGCGTGGTTAACCCAGAACTAAAATACCCGCCGCCAGGCCACCGGGCTGACAAAGGCGCAAAAGGCGCAATTCGGCAAAGACGTTCCAGCCGTGCCGGCTAGGCCCAATGCCGGTTCCGGTTTGATCCTGAACTCCAGCCGCTTAACGGTTGGTTCACCAATCTCGTTCATGTTCTGTTGAACAGTTTGCCAGGGGGCGCCTCAATGGCCGGGCCGAGATCATCATTTCCAGTTGCCGTGCTTTTTGCCGCAGCGGCTTTCGCCTTTCCAGCCAAGGCCGGCGCCGGCATCGAGGTGACGATGAACCAGGCAAAGATCATCAAATTGTCGCGCGCCGCCGATACGATTGTCGTCGGCAATCCGGCGATCGCCGACGCCTCCGTGCAGGACGCATCGACGATCGTACTGACCGGCAAGGGATTTGGCGTCACCAATCTCGTCGTCCTCGACCAGGAGGGCAACCCGATCGTCGATGAGCAAATAACCGTCGTGCGCCAGGCAGCGTCGTCGGTGCGCATCTATCGGCGTTCCGAAGTACAGACCATGTCCTGCGCGCCATATTGCGAAAGCTCGTATAAGAGCGATGCCGAGAAGGCCTCTGAAGCCGAAATGAGCGCCGCGCATTAGTAGCCGACGTCTCCGTCTTTGGCGAGTACGTGCTTCGGTTATCGCCGGGTTAAGGCCTTCCCGTTGAATTTAACGGTCATTCCAACCGGACTTCAATCGGTTCCGACTAAGGGTGGGACCGATACAGAAGCGGCATCGGCGGGCAGAGGACATGAGCAAGGCAGGACGAGCAGGTTCTCCAAGACGGTTTTTGGGCGACCGCCGCGGAAGCACGGCGATCGAATTCGCCATGCTTGCAATTCCTTTCGCGCTTCTTGTCTTCGCCATCCTGGAGAGCTGCATTTCTTTTGCCGCACAGGAAGTGATGGCAAACGCAACCGACGACATCGCGCGCCAGCTGCGTACCGGCCAACTAAGACCGGCCGATGTGTCCGGGACCAAGCTGCGGGATATGATCTGCACCAAATTGGAGATCATGGTCGCCAAGACCTGTCCCGGATTGCTGGTGGACTTGCGCGAATATCCGACCTTCGCCGATGCGGCGCTGGCCGGTTTCAAGATCCAGGATGGCGACGTCGTGCTGACCAAGGGCACGAGCACACAGACCTTCACCGTCGCACCTGGCCTGGCGGAGTCGAGAAACATGCTGCGTGTTTTTTACAAATGGCCGGTGATGACCGACTTCATGGCCAAATCGATGGCCAACCTGAAGGACGGCAAAACGCTGCATTTTGCTTCGATCACTTGGCAGAACGAGCCGTTCGACAACTGAACCACGTAGTCGCTTGAAAAGGGCAAAGCCATGATTCGTGCGGGGGCACAGCTGGGCATCGCAGGGATTTGTACAAGAGCAGTCCGGCTTTGCTCGGACCGCCGCGGTATTGCGGCTGTCGAGTTTGCCCTCATCGTGCCTGTCCTGTTGATCATGTACTTTATGACAATGGAGGCCTCGCAAGCCATCGAGACCAGCAAGAAGGTCAGCCGCATCGGCAGCATGGTAGCGGACCTCGTCACGCAGCAGCAGACCGTCAAGGCGGCCGATGTCGATGCCATCATGGCGATCGGCAGTTCCACGCTCCAGCCCTACAACCGCTCGAAACCGAAGATCATTATCACGGCGATACAGGTGACGAACGAGACGACGCCGAAAGTCCTGGTCGTGTGGTCGCGCAAACTGGTCGATGGCGTCTCTAGCGTCGACGCGGTCAAGGATTCCACCACAACGGTCCCGAGCGCGCTCAAGATCAAAGGCACGTTCCTCATTCGGGTCGAAAGCGATCTCGCCTACAAGCCAATCATCACCTGGTCGGCGGACGGCCAAAGCCGGTTCGGGTTGAGCTCGGTCTTCAATTCGATATCGATGGCGGAGACTTATTATCTGCGGCCGCGCAGGAGCCCGACCATTCCGTGCAGCGATTGCTGACGCCTGAAGCCCGCTAACCGGTCTGTTGCTATTGCTTGCGACTGCGGGCCGAGACTAGACGCACGATGGCTGCAGCCAGCACATAGTCCCTCGACCGGCAACGGTTCGGCGACGATACCGATACGGAACGTTCCGATAACATCGCGCCAATCGGCTCGCGCCAGGTTTGTGCAAGACGCATCCAGCAGCAAAGCCAGTACGGTGGCGAATGCTGTCAAGGCAAGCCTCATGCGAGCTCCGCGCCGCGCATTTCCATCCGCGGATCGACCATGCCGCGATTCGTCTCTCCGGGACCAGCACGCCAAGCCGTGCTGTTTGGGTTTCCGAATTGCCAATGGTGGCGCGGAACCCTATGTCTGAGCCAACACACAGGCAATGATGAACCTTTCGATGGCACGCGCCTTCCTTTTTGTCCTCGACTCCTTCGGCATCGGCGGCGCGGCCGATGCCGAACGTTATGGCGACACCGGCTCCAATACGTTCGCACACATCGCGCGGGCCTGCGCAGAAGGCCGCGCCGACCGCGAAGGCCTGCGTGCCGGACCCCTTCTTGTACCAAACATGCTCGCGCTCGGTCTCGGCCAGGCCGCGGCAACGGCAACGGGTTTCAGGTTTGAGAATGCCGGCAGTGCACCGCTTGCCGCCGCCTTTCACGGCGCGGCCCAAGAGGTTTCGAGCGGCAAGGACACGCCATCGGGCCATTGGGAAATAGCCGGCCTGCCGGTCCGTTTCGACTGGGGTTACTTCCCAGACAAGATTCCCGCTTTTCCGGCCGAGTTGACCGAAGCAATGGTGCGTGAAGGGAAGGTGCCTGGCATCCTCGGCAATTGCCATGCTCCGGGCACCGAGATTATCGAACGGTTCGGCGAAGACCACATCCGCACCGGCAAGCCGATCTGCTACACCTCGATCGACTCCGTCCTGCAGATCGCCGCGCATGAGGTTCATTTCGGCCTGCAACGGCTTTACGAGTTCTGCAAAGTGGTGCGCAGGCTCGTCGATCCGCTGAATATCGGCCGCGTCATCGCGAGGCCGTTTATCGGTGAAACCGCCGCCACGTTCGAGCGAACGCATAATCGTCGCGACTATGCCGTACCGCCGCCGGAACCGACGCTGCTCGATCGGCTGACGGCGCGCGGCAGCCGGGTTATCGCGATCGGCAAGATCGGCGACATTTTCGCCCATCGGGGGATCTCGGAAGTCCGCAAGGCTGCCGGCAACATGGCGATGTTCGACAAAACGCTTGGTGCCATGGAAGACGCCCGCGACAGCGACCTCGTCTTCGCGAACTTTGTCGACTTCGACACCGAGTTCGGGCATCGGCGCGACGTTGCGGGATATGCCGCCGCACTCGAAGCTTTCGACCGGCGCCTGCCCGAGGCATTCGCACGGCTGAGGCCAGGCGATCTGCTCATTTTGACCGCCGATCACGGCAACGATCCGACGTGGCGCGGCACCGACCACACGCGCGAGCGTATTCCGATTATCGGGACACGGCCGGGTTTCAAAGGCGCAGACATCGGACTGAGGACAACATTTGCCGACATCGGCGAAACCGTGGCCGAACATCTCGGGCTGGCGCGCGGCCGTTACGGCACCTCCTTCCATGCCACGATAGGTGGCCATGCCTGAGCTGCCGGAGGTAGAGACAGTCAGGCGCGGTCTGCAGCCGGCCCTTGAAGGTGCCCGCATTGTCGGTGTCGAGGCACGCCGGCCGGATTTGCGGTTTCCGTTCCCCGAGAGATTTTCGGAGCGGCTGACCGGCAAGACGATTGCGGCGCTCGGCCGCCGTGCCAAATATCTGACAATGCACATGGACAACGGCCCGGTTCTGATCTGCCATCTCGGCATGTCGGGTTCGTTTCGCATCGAAACGGCCGACGAGAGCGCAACGCCCGGCGTGTTCCACCACGAACGCTCGAAAAACACTGCTCACGATCACGTCGTCTTCGACATCGCATCCCCTGCCGGCGTCCGCTCTCGCGTGATCTTCAACGACCCGCGCCGCTTCGGGTTCATGCTGTTTTCGGAAGGCGAGCCCGACATGCATCCGATGCTGGCGGGATTAGGCGTCGAGCCTACAGGCAACGCACTGGACGGCGCGCTGCTCGCTTCGTTGCTGAAAGGTCGCAAGTCACCGCTGAAAGCGGCACTTCTGGACCAGAGGCTGATTGCCGGGCTAGGCAATATCTACGTCTCGGAAGCGCTTTGGCGGGCCGGCCTGTCGCCGCTGCGCGAAGCGGGCACCCTCGCGAGAGCCGGCAAGAAAGCCAAAGAGCAGAGCGAACGCCTGGCCGAAGCAATCCGCTCGGTCGTCGCCGATGCGATCGCCGCCGGCGGCTCGTCGTTGCGCGATTATATGCAGACCGATGGATCGCTGGGCTACTTCCAGCATTCCTTCGCGGTTTACGATCGCGAGGGGGAAGCCTGCTCCAAGCCTGGTTGTGGCGGCCACATCGAGCGTATCGTGCAAAGCGGTCGTTCGACTTTCCACTGCCGGGCCTGTCAGGCTTGAACCAGAAGCGAGGAGGAGCAAAGCATGGGCTATGAAACCATCATCGTCGAAACCCGCGGCAAGGTCGGGCTGATTACGCTGAACCGGCCGCAGGCGCTCAACGCGCTGAATTCACAAGTGCTGGCGGAACTGGTCGCGTCGGTGAATAGCATGGGCGCCAATGCCGACATCGGCGCCATGGTCATCACTGGTTCGGAAAAGGCTTTCGCGGCAGGTGCCGATATCAAGGAAATGCAGTCCATCTCCTATGTGGATGCCTATCTGCAGGATTTCTTCGTCGGCTGGGAAGAATTTACGCGGGCACGAAAGCCGATCATCGCGGCGGTGGCGGGCTATGCGCTGGGGGGCGGCTGCGAACTGGCGATGATGTGCGACTTCATCATCGCCGCCGACACCGCCAAGTTTGGCCAACCCGAGATCACGCTGGGCGTCATGCCCGGCATGGGCGGATCGCAGCGCCTGACCCGCTTTGTCGGCAAGTCGAAGGCGATGGATATGTGCCTGACGGGTCGAATGATGGACGCAGCCGAGGCCGAGCGTTCCGGCCTTGTCTCGCGCGTGGTGCCAGCCGGCGAGTTGATCGAGGAAGCGCTTAAGGCAGCGTCCAAGATCGCTGGTTTTTCCTTGCCGTCGGTGATGATGGCAAAGGAGGCCGTCAACCGCGCCTATGAGACGACGCTCACCGAGGGTCTGCGGTTCGAGCGCCGGCTATTTCATTCGCTGTTTGCGCTGGATGACCAGAAGGAAGGCATGGCGGCCTTCAGCGGCAAGCGGAAGCCGAATTTCACGAACCGATGAGATGACGAAGGCGCCGGTCAAAAAGAAATCGCTGCAGCGTTGACGCGCCGGAAAAGCTGAACTATAAGCCGCACCAACCGAGGCGGCCCTGTGGCTGCCCGTTTGTTTTTTGCGCCCTGCGGTATCCCGCAAGCGCCCACCAGATCAGAAGAGAGGCACCATGGCCAATACCTCCTCGGCCAAAAAGGCAACGCGCAAGATCGCCCGTCGCGCAGCGATCAACAAGAACCGCCGCTCCCGCGTCCGGACCTACATCCGCCAGGTCGAAGAGGCGCTCGCGGCTGGCGACAAGGCGGCCGCACAGGCTGCCTTCAAGGTGGCCGAGCCGGAATTGATGCGCGCCGCGACCAAGGGCGTGGTGCACAAGAACACGGCATCGCGCAAGGTGTCGCGGTTGGCCCAACGGGTCAAGGTGCTGTCGGCCTAATATACCTTTTCCTGAACTGCGCTTCTTCAAACCCGGCCAATCGCGCCGGGTTTTTTTCGTTTGCCGGCAAGTACTTAAAAGAAAGCCCGCAAAATGGCGCTCCGGGTGCATTTCAAAGTTCGAAATGCTTTGCCGGCATATACATGCCCGCTGATATTCGGAGCCTTCGAAACTGCCAATGCGAAAATTTCCGAGCGTCACAGATTACCTTTTCTTTTCAGAAGCTTACCGATGGTGATCCACAGCTTGTTCACATCAGCTGCGGCCGATAGGCGACAATTGGCTGTCAAGTGAATTATTTCAGAAAATTTCGCGTTGTGTGGCCTTTTTCATATTCGCCGGAAAAGGGTTTGAATCACAATGGCTTTGTCAAAATCAACTGTTGCAGCATGGCGTTCGAAACGTCCCTTGCTAGTCAGATTCCTTAAAAATCCGTTAGGGGTGGCCTTGCCCTATCCACAGCGATTTCGGTAATGTCTGTCCATCGAAGGGACGGGCCCTTGGCCCTTGACCAGCCTGAAACCGGCCAGCTCAAATTGGCAGAGTTTACAGCGCGGATTCAACTCCGCGGACGGGGTTGGTTTGTCTTTTCGATACGGTAGGGGACTGGCGTAATTGTACATGGCAGGTCGACGGTGCGCCGGCGGTTTTTCGCCGGACGGCATTTTGTTGCCCTGACATGACCAAAGCGGATCGGCTCTTCGGCGCCGGACCGACAACGAGGCGATTCATCAGCCGGCGGCGGCGATGGTGTCGCAGCGAAGACACGGTCGCCGGAAACATGGATGCAGGAGGCGCATCCCCGGCGGAAAACAGGTACAAGAGACAAGGAACTCGATCATGCAGAGCGGCGGCATCGAAAGGGAGCTTACAGGCGACCTCCCATTTCCTGGAACGTTAATCGGAAGGAACGACATGGCGGCTTCCAATGAAGCTGAACAGAAGTTCGATCGGGTCAAGGCCCAGTTGAAGGCGCGTCTGGGAACCGAGGTCTATTCGAGCTGGTTCGGGCGCATGAAGGTCGCTGAATCCTCTAAGGGCATTGTCCGCATCTCAGTGCCAACCGCATTCCTGCGTTCATGGATCAACGGCCACTATCTCGATCTCATCACCGAGTTGTGGAAGCACGAGGATCCGGAGATCCTCAAGATCGAGATCGTGGTTCGCACCGCCACACGGCAGGGCCGCAACAGCGTCGAGCCAGAAGTGGCCCCGGCGCGCAAGATGACCAGGCAGACGCAAACCGCGCTCTCTGCGGGCACGGCGAGCCCCAGCAGGGTCGAACGGGTCCCGGTACCCCGCCCGGGGATGCCGGCAGAAACCGAGTTCCGGCACAATGTTCTCGGTTCGCCACTCGATCCACGCTATACTTTCACCTCCTTCATCGAAGGACCATCGAACCGAGTGGCTTTTGCCGCCGCCAAGGCGGTCGCGGAATCGCAGTCGAGCGCGGTGCGTTTCAATCCGCTCTTTCTTCACGCGACGGTCGGGCTGGGCAAAACGCACCTGTTGCAGGCGATCGCCGCAGAATCGCTGAAGCAGAATCCGAAATCGCGGGTCGTCTATCTGACGGCTGAGTATTTCATGTGGCGGTTCGCCACCGCGATCCGCGACAACAACGCACTGACGCTGAAAGAACAGCTGCGCGACATCGACCTCCTCATCATCGACGACATGCAGTTCCTGCAG
The DNA here is from genome assembly GCF_040318345.1 of Mesorhizobium sp. M1169. Lineage (NCBI taxonomy): Bacteria > Pseudomonadati > Pseudomonadota > Alphaproteobacteria > Hyphomicrobiales > Phyllobacteriaceae > Mesorhizobium > Mesorhizobium sp. M1169. Next base: position 56,162 of record NZ_JAMYME010000001.1, read on the forward strand.
GGCAAGTCGATCCAGCACGAATTCTGCCATTTGATCAACATGCTGCTCGACAGCGCCAAGCAAGTGGTGGTCGCTGCCGACCGGCCGCCGTCGGAATTGGAGTCGCTGGAGCCACGCGTCCGCTCGCGCCTCAACGGCGGCGTCGCGCTGGAAATGTCAGCCCCGGATTTCGCCATGCGTATCGGTATGCTCAAGCTCAGGCTTGCCACCGCCAAGCTCGATGATGCGTCGCTCGATATTTCCGAAGAGATCCTCAACCACGTCGCCCGCACTGTGACCGGCAGCGGACGCGAGCTCGAAGGTGCCTTCAACCAGCTTTTGTTTCGTCAATCCTTCGAACCGCAGATCACCATCGACCGCATCGACGAGATCCTTGGCCACATCTATCGTTCGGGCGAACCCAAGCGGGTGCGTATCGAGGACATCCAGCGCATCGTCGCGCGCCACTACAACGTGTCGAAGACCGAACTTCTGTCCAACCGGCGCACACGCACCATCGTCAAGCCACGGCAGGTCGCCATGTATCTGTCGAAGGTGATGACGCCGCGCTCGCTGCCGGAGATCGGGCGGCGGTTCGGCGGTCGTGACCATACGACCGTGCTGCATGCGGTGCGCAAGATCGAGGATCTTTCCGGTGCCGACAACACACTGGCGCAGGAACTCGAATTGCTGAGAAGGCTGATCAACGACCAGGCCTGACGGCCCGAAAAACGCCGGCTCGCCGACTCCGGCCTTTTTATCCCCAGAAAGCCCGTGCAGCCGGTCCGAACCGGTGGCGCGGGCTTGCGTTTGCCGGGTTTTTCCTGTCAGTTTACGCAGATTCTGAGCCTGTTCAGACCTTTCGCGGGGCGCCGCTTGCCGGAGACCCGTTCATTCATTCAAGCGAGCCTGTTTCGTCATGCGTGTTATCCTGGAACGGTCAAATCTCCTGAAGTCGCTCAACCATGTTCACCGCGTGGTCGAGCGGCGCAATACCATTCCGATCCTGTCGAACGTGCTGCTCAGCGCCGAGGGGGCCAGCCTTGAAATGAAGGCGACCGACCTCGACCTGGAGGTGACCGAAGCAACGCCGGCAAAGGTCGAACGTGGCGGGGCGACGACGGTCCCGGCACATCTGCTCTACGACATCGTGCGCAAGCTTGCCGACGGCGCGGAGGTGGCGCTGAAGACCGACGAAGACGGCAACGCCATGACGGTGACGTCGGGGCGCTCGAGCTTCCGCCTGCAATGCCTGCCGCAGTCCGACTTTCCCGAGCTTTCAGCCGGGTCGTTCTCGCATATTTTCCGGCTCGATTCCGTCGGACTAAAGGGCCTCATCGAAAAGACCCAGTTCGCCATCTCGACCGAGGAGACGCGCTATTATCTGAACGGCATTTATCTGCACACGCACGAGGCCGGCGGCAAGCTGAAGCTGCGCTCTGTCGCGACCGACGGCCACCGGCTGGCGCGCGCCGAGATCGATGCGCCGGCAGGCTCTGAGGGCATGCCTGGCGTCATAATCCCGCGAAAGACGGTCAGCGAGCTGCAAAAGCTGGTCGACGATCCCGATGTTGCAGTCACTACCGAGTTGTCCGACACCAAGATCCGTTTCACCATCGGCAGCGTTATCTTGACCTCCAAGCTGATCGACGGCACTTTCCCGGACTACCAGCGCGTCATTCCGACCGGCAACGACAAGAAGCTGATTATCGATCGCCAGAGTTTCGCCGCTGCCGTCGATCGCGTTTCGACCATTTCGTCCGAACGCGGCCGGGCGGTGAAGCTTTCGATCGCCGAAGGGCAGGTCACGCTTGCGGTCAACAACCCGGATTCGGGCAGTGCCACCGAGGAACTGGCGGCCGACTATTCGTCCGATCCGATTGAAATCGGCTTCAACGCCAAATACCTGCTCGACGTTGCCGCGCAACTGACCGGCACGGAGGCGAAGTTCATGCTGGCGGATGCCGGTTCCCCGACACTGATCCACGATATGGCCGACGAGACCGCGCTCTACGTGCTGATGCCGATGCGGGTGTAGGGCCCGAACGGGGCCATCTTGCTGTCGTGACCAGATCTGCAAAACCGCAGCAGACGTACATAAGTAAGCTCATACTTACGAATTTCCGCAACTATGCGGCGTTGGCAATCGACCTTGATCCCGGCGCTGTCGTTTTCTCCGGCGACAATGGCGCCGGCAAGACCAATCTGCTTGAAGCGATCTCGCTGCTCACGCCGGGCCGCGGCCTGCGCCGCGCACCCTATTCCGAGGTGGCGCGCGAAGGCGGCGACGGTGGCTTTGCGCTGCATGCCCGGCTTGACGGGCCGGAAGGCCAGGTCGAGATCGGTACCGGAATATCGGGCAGCGACGGCGAAGCCGGCCGGCGGGTGCGGATCAACGGCGCGACGGCACGCTCAGCCGAAGACATGCTGGAATGGCTGCGCGTGGTCTGGCTGACACCGGCCATGGACGGCCTGTTCCCCGGGCCGGCTGCCGACCGCCGGCGCTTCCTAGACCGGCTGGTGCTGGCGATCGATCCTGGCCACGGCCAGCGCGCGCTTGACTACGAAAAGGCAATGCGCGGCCGCAACAGACTGCTCGCCGACGGTTCACGCGACGGTGCCTGGTTCGATGCGATCGAGATGCAAATGGCCGAGACCGGCGTGGCGATTGCCGCGGCGCGTGCCGAACTGGTGCGCCTGCTCGCCGCCATGATCGACCGGCTGCCCGGCGACGGACCGTTTCCGCAAGCCGACATCGGCATCTCTGGCGAACTGGAAGGCGAACTCGGTATTTTGCCGGCCGTCGACGTAGAGGAACGGTTCCGTCGTGCGCTTGCCCAGGGGCGCGACCGCGACCGCACCGCCGGACGCACGCTCGACGGCCCGCACCGTTCCGACCTCGTGGTGCGCCACCGGCCCAAGGCGATGCCGGCCGAGCTCTGTTCGACCGGCGAGCAGAAGGCGCTGCTGGTCGGCATTGTCTTGTCGCATGCGCGGCTAACCGGTGAGATGTCGGGCATGACACCGATCCTGCTGCTCGACGAGATCGCCGCCCATCTCGACGGCGGTCGACGGGCGGCCTTGTTCTCGATCCTGGAGGAACTAAACGGCCAGGCCTTCATGACCGGGACCGATGCCGCGTTGTTTGACAGCCTCAAGGGACGCGCGCAATTCCTGACCGTCGATCACGGCACGGTCAGGCCGACCATTTGAACTTGGTTCATGGCGCACTTCTGAGCGGCATGCATTGATACCTGACAAGCTTTTTCCTCCGCTATATGGTCCGGCGATGATCACAGCCGCCCTCACCGATGAAGAGCTCGAACGCTACGCCCGCCACATCGTGCTGCCCGAGATCGGCGGCGCCGGCCAGCAGCGGCTGAAGCGGGCGCGGGTGCTCGTCATTGGCGCCGGCGGATTGGGAGCGCCGGTGCTCGAATATCTCGCCGCCGCAGGGATTGGCACTCTCGGTATCGTCGACGACGACATCGTTTCGCTTTCCAACCTGCAACGACAAGTGATCCACGGCACGGACAAGGTCGGCATGGCAAAAACCGACAGTGCCAGAGCGGCGATCATCCGCATCAATCCAAACGTCGTCGTGGAAGAGCACAATTTCAGGCTGACCGTCGACAACGCCCCTACCCTCATTGCCCGTTATGACATCGTCGTTGACGGCTCCGACAATTTCGAGACACGCTACGCGGTGGCCGACGCCTGCGCCGCGGAAAGCCGGCCGCTCGTGCATGCCGCCGTTGGCCGCTTCGACGGCTCGGTCACCGTACTGAAGCCATTCGAAACCGGCCCGGACGGCAAGTTGAACCCAAGCTACCGCGATCTCTTTCCCGAGGCGCCGCCGCCGGGACTGGTGCCATCCTGCGCGGTGGCCGGCATTGTCGGCGCGCTGACCGGGGTCATCGGCACGCTGCAAGCCATGGAAGCGATCAAGCTGATCACCGGGATTGGCGAGCCGCTGGTCGGACGACTGCTGCTCTACGATGCGCTGGCGGCACGCTTCGACACGATCCGCTACAAGCGAACCAGCCCATGAGCCTGCCTGCCGACGTTTCCATCGTGCAGCTTGCGGCCGATTTCGACCGTTGGGACGAGGTGCTGGCGCTGGTCATGCGCGCCTTCGCCTTTATGGACGAGGTTATTGACCCGCCGTCCTCGGCGCATCGGCTCACCGTTGAAAATCTCAGGGCTAGAGCGCTGGAGGAGACAGCATTCCTGGCACTGAAGGGAAACGAGATCGTCGGTTGCGTCTTCGTCCTGAAGCGCGCAGACGACCTCTATATTGGAAAGCTCGCGGTCGAGCCGACGCTTCAGGGACAAGGCATTGGAAAACAGCTGATGCAGGCCGTCGAAGATCTTGCCCGCAGCCGCAACAGGACCGCCATCGAGCTCCAGACCCGGGTCGAACTGACTGGAAACCACGCTGCCTTCGCCCGCCTCGGCTTTCGCGAAACCGAACGGACAGCACACAAAGGTTACGACCGGCCGACCTCAATCACCATGCGCAAGGTGCTTTTGTAAGCAAACGCTATCCAAAAACGAGCAGGCAGCTGCCGCGACCAGAATTCGCTGCCACGATGGCCGGTCACGCCCGCAGCGGCAGCACGCGGTCGGGCGGGCGATGACCGTCGAAGAAGGCGCGGATGTTGATGATTACCTTCTCGCCCATGTCGATACGGCCTTCGAGCGTCGCCGAGCCCATATGCGGCAACAGCACGACCTTGCCTTTGTGGGCGAGTTTCAGCAGCTTGCTGTTCAGCGCCGGCTCGTGCTCGTAGACGTCGAGGCCGGCGCCGGCGATCTTGCCGTCATGGATGAGCTTGACCAGCGATTCCTCATCGATGATATCGCCGCGCGCGGTGTTGACTATGTAAGCTGACGGTTGCAGAAGCGCCAGCCGCCGCGCCGAAAGCAGGTGGAAGGTTGCCGGTGTCGATGGACAATTGACCGAGATAATGTCCATGCGGGCGAGCATCTGGTCAAGGCTTTCCCAATACGTGGCTTCCAACTCGTCCTCGATTGCCGGCAGTACGCGGTGGCGGTTGTGGTAGTGGATCGAGAGGCCAAACGCCTTGGCACGCCTGGCGACGGCGGTGCCGATGCGACCCATGCCGACAATGCCGAGCCGTTTGCCCCAAATGCGCCGGCCGAGCATCCAGGTCGGCGACCAGCCCGCCCATTTCTTATCGCCGGTCAGCACGTTGGCGCCTTCGGCCAGCCGCCGCGGTACGGCCAGCATCAGCGCCATGGTCATGTCGGCCGTATCTTCGGTCAGCACGTTCGGCGTGTTGGTCACGGTGATGCCTTTCTTGGCCGCTGCCGCAACGTCGATCTTGTCTACCCCATTGCCGAAATTGGCGATCAGCTTGAGGTTGTCGCCGGCCTGGGCAATCAGCGCCGCGTCGATATTATCGGTGACGGTCGGCACCAGCACATCGGCCTCCTTGACCGCAGCCACCAGTTCCGGCTGCGTCATCGGCCTGTCCTCCACATTCAAGCGGGCGTCGAACAACTCGCGCATGCGGGTCTCGACCGGGTCGGGCAATTTGCGCGTGATGACGACGAGGGGCTTCTTTTTGCCTGCCATTGTTTTCCTCGAACCCGATCTCGTTGAGACCTCTTTAACCAAGAACGGCGAAACTGAGAGCCGATCGCGGTACCGGTCATTCATGTAACAAGCGGTTCCGCCGAAGACAAAGAAAAAGGGGCGAAGGCCGATGGGCCGGTGCCGAAAGGAACGAAAGTGTCTGGTTTCGCGTCGCTCCGCCTGACCCTCAGTGCAGCATTCCTCGGCGCTCTCATCCATAGCCCACTGGTGATGGCGCAAAGTGCCGCCGCACCCGCCCAGAGCATCACGCTCGGACCAAGCGGCTTGCCGCTGCCGCGCTTCGTCAGCCTGAAATCCGGCCGCGTCAACTCGCGCGTTGGGCCGGGCGTCAATTATTCCGTCGACTGGATGTATATGAAGCCAGGCCTGCCGATGGAGATCATCCAGGAGTTCGATACGTGGCGCCGTGTGCGTGATGCCGACGGCTCGGAAGGCTGGATCAATCAGTCGCTGCTTTCGGGCCGTCGCACGGCGATCGTCGCCCCCTGGCAGCGCGGCAAGGACGCTCGCGTCAACCTCCTTGACGACCCGGCAAAAGACGCAGGCGTCATCGCGATCCTCGAACCGGGGGTGATGGGCACGATCAAGACCTGCGATGGCCAGTGGTGCGAAATGACCTTCGACGGCCATACCGGCTGGCTCGCGCAGTCGCTGGTCTGGGGTGCCTATCCCGGCGAAAAGGTCAAGAACTGACTTTCCGAACTGGAGGTTGGCCAGCGCTGCAGCACCGGATCCGGCATTTGTTTCGCTGATCTTCGGTTCGGGGATGGTTTAGCGGCCGATGCGGCCGAGATGGGTATCCTGGAAACTGCTTGACAGCTTCAAACCATAGCCCAGAGCGCGGTCGATGGCGATGTGGGCGATCCAGATCAGCGCGACAGCTACCGCCATTGCATTGTCAAAGACGCTGCCGACAAGCGCCAGCAGAACGGGGAAGATCAGTATGTGCAAGGCGTTGTAGGCGACGGCCCCGACCCGCGGCCCGGCGATGTAACCCAGCATCGACAGGTCGGGCGCCAGAATGAGCACGGCAAACAGCCACCAGGAAACACCGGCGATTGCATAGAAGATAAGAGCCGCCACCGCGACGGCGACCCATTCGAGCCGGAGCGTCAAATCCAGGAATTTCATAAGTGCCGGTCAGTCGCAGCGTTTCGGACGCAGTCTCACCACTATATCGACATTGGCGATCTCCATGCCCTCCGGCGGCTCCGGCAGGTTGGAAACCGTCACCGGGCCGCTGTCAATATCGAAGATCCTGTTTTCGCCCTCGATATAGAAATGATGGTGATCGGAGGTGTTGGTGTCGAAATAAGTCTTCGATCCCTCGACGGCAAGGATGCGCAGAAGACCGGCCTGGGTAAACTGGTGCAGAGCATTGTAGACGGTGGCCAGAGACACCGGCACCCCGGCGGCAAGCGCCTCCTCGTGCAGTTCCTCGGCCGAAAGATGGCGGTCGCCCTTGGCGAAAAGCAGATCGGCCAGCGCGATGCGCTGGCGTGTCGGCCTCAGACCGGCCTCGCGAACCCGCTTGTCCACAGCGACATTATCCTTCCGGCAACCCAGATCCATCTATCCGTCGCGCTCACAGTTCCGCCTCAGACAGGTCCAAAATGGCAGAAATTGAGCATCTGCCGAAACTGGACGTGTCCTGACATATATTCTGTCGACCGAATGCGATCAATAGCGCGCATTGACCCGGGCAGACGGGCAGGTTAAGCGCAAACGCCGGTTTCCGGCCTGAAACAGATTGTGTTAGGAAACCACCGACAAGGGCGCCTTTCGCCCGGGACGATCACGGGGACGAGATTGATGGCGGATCCGAAATCCAGCTACGGTTACGAGGAATTGCTTGCCTGCGCCCGCGGCGAGCTGTTCGGACCGGGAAATGCGCAGCTGCCCTATCCGCCGATGCTGATGTTCGACCGCATCACCGAGATCAGCGAGACCGGTGGTGCGTTCGACAAGGGTTTCATCCGCGCGGAATTCGATATCAAGCCGGATTTGTGGTTTTTCGCCTGCCATTTCATCGGTAATCCGATCATGCCAGGATGCCTGGGCCTGGACGCCATGTGGCAGTTGACGGGGTTCTATCTCGGATGGCTCGGTGAACCCGGCAAGGGGATGGCGCTGTCGACCGGTGAGGTGAGGTTCAAAGGCATGGTCACGCCTTCGGTCAAGAAGGTGGAGTATGGCGTCGACTTCAAGCGCGTGATGCGCGGTCGGCTTGTGCTTGGCATCGCCGATGGCTGGCTGAAGGCAGATGGCGAGCCCATATACGCGGCAACGGATCTGAAGGTCGGTCTGTCCAAGCAATCGGCCGCCGTCTGAACGAAGACCCTGCAGTACGACGTCTTGGACGTCTGATGAACGCTGTAGCACTTTAATTTTGCGCATGGTTCCATTCCGGAAATTGATTTCAGGTTCGGGGTCCGCTGGAAGGAGTTGCGAATGAGACGGGTCGTAGTCACAGGTCTCGGCATCGTGTCGTCGATAGGCAACAATGCCAACGAGGTGCAGACCTCGCTGCACGATGCCAGATCCGGCATCAGCTTCTCCGACTCTTTCGCCGAGCATGGCTTCCGTTGCCGGGTGTGGGGTGCGCCGACGCTGGACCCATCGGGCATGATCGACCGTCGCGCCATGCGCTTCCTGTCGCAGGGTGCTGCCTGGAACCATGTCGCAATGGACCAGGCGATCGCAGACGCCGGCCTCGACGAGGCCGACATCATCAACGAGCGCACCGGTATCGTGATGGGCTCCGGCGGACCGTCGACTCGTGCAATCGTCGAGGCGGCCGAGACCACGATCAAAAACGGCAGCCCCAAGCGGATCGGGCCGTTCGCGGTGCCAAAAGCGATGTCGTCGACCGCGTCGGCGACGCTTGCCACCTGGTTCAAGATCCACGGCGTCAACTATTCGATCTCATCGGCCTGCTCGACATCTGCGCATTGCATCGGCAATGGCTACGAGCTGATTCAGTGGGGCAAGCAGGACATCGTCTTCGCCGGCGGCCATGAGGATCTCGACTGGACGATGTCGGATCTCTTCGATGCCATGGGCGCCATGTCGTCCAAGTTCAACGACAGAGCATCGGTCGCCTCACGCGCCTACGACGTCGATCGCGACGGTTTCGTCATTGCCGGCGGCGCCGGCGTGCTGATTCTTGAAGAGCTCGAGCATGCCAAGGCACGCGGCGCCAAGATCTATGCCGAGATCGTCGGCTATGGCGCGACATCGGACGGCTACGACATGGTGGCGCCGTCGGGCGAAGGCGCGGCGCGCTGCATGAAGCAGGCGCTCGCAACGGTGTCCTCGCCGGTCGACTACATCAATACGCACGGGACCTCGACGCCGGTCGGCGACTCCAAGGAAATGGGCGCCATCCGCGAGGTGTTCGGCGAAAAGATGCCTTTCATCACGTCGACCAAATCGCTAACCGGCCATTCTCTGGGCGCCGCCGGCGTGCAGGAATCGATCTACTCGATCCTGATGATGCAAGGCGGCTTCATCGGCGAGAGCGCCCACATTGAGAACCTCGATCCGGAATTCGAGGGCATGCCGATCGTGCGCAAGCGCATCGACGATGCAAGGATCGACACCGTTTTGTCCAATTCGTTCGGTTTCGGTGGCACCAACGCAACGCTGATTTTCCAGCGCTATTCCGCATAAGGATTTGCCGACCATGGACGGATTGATGAAGGGCAAGCGCGGGCTTGTCATGGGTGTTGCCAACGATCATTCGATCGCCTGGGGTATCGCCCGCAAACTGTCCGAACATGGCGCGGACCTCGCCTTCACCTATCAGGGCGAGGCCTTCGGGCGCCGGGTCAAGCCGCTCGCCGAGAAATTGGGCGCATCCCTGGTGGTGCCTTGCGACGTCGAGGACAGCGTGTCGGTCGCCGCGACTTTCGAGACTTTGGGGAAGGCGTGGGGCGGGCTGGATTTCGTCGTCCATGCCATCGGCTTTTCCGACAAGAACGAGCTGAAAGGCCTCTACGCCGACACGAGCCGCGACAACTTCATCCGCACCATGGTGATCTCCTGCTACTCCTTCACCGAGATCGCCCGTCACGCCGCCACATTGATGAAGGATAGCGGTTCGATGGTCACGCTGACCTATGCCGGTTCGGTCCGTGTCATGCCGAACTACAACGTTATGGGTGTCGCCAAGGCGGGGCTGGAGGCCAGCGTCCGCTATCTCGCCAACGACTACGGCCCGCGCGGCATCAGGGTGAACGGCATATCGGCGGGACCGGTACGGACGCTTGCGGGCGCCGGGATTTCCGACGCACGCCACATGTTCTCCTACCAGCAGCGCAACTCGCCGCTACGCCGTACAGTGACGATCGATGAAGTCGGCGGCTCCGCGCTCTATTTGCTGTCCGACCTGTCCTCCGGCGTCACCGGCGAAATCCATTATGTCGATTCCGGCTATCACATCGTTTCCATGCCGACGCTTGACGAATTGAAGCAGACCGACGGCGGGCGGGAATAGCGCGAGCGACGTATCGCCGGCTTGCCCCGCAGGATTTCAGCGTCGCGCCGATAAGACCTTGAACATGCCGTCGCGGGCGAGCTCCGCATGGCTGGAGAAGGCGGCCGCCAGCACCGGTTCGTAGGGAAGCTGACGGTTTGCCACCATGAACAGCCGGCCGCCGGGCTTCAGCGCCTTGCCTGCCGCGCGGATCATGCCGGCACCGATTTCCGGCTCAGTCGCCCGGCTGCGGTGAAAGGGCGGGTTCATGACGACCACGTCGTAGCGGCGCTCGACCGGTTCGCTCAAAAGATCTATCCAGAAGAAATGTGGCTCCACGCCTGTGTTGCCGACATTGGCCTTGGCCGCCTCCAGCGCCTCGAAATCCGCTTCGTAAAGGTCAAGCGCCGATATGCCGGGTGAGCGGGCGGCGACTTCGGCGGCGACATAGCCCCAACCGGCACAGAAATCCGCAACGCTGCCACGCAGATCGTTGGGCAGATTTTCGACCAGCAGCTTCGATCCGGCATCGATCTTGTCGAAGGAAAACATGCCTGGGGCCGTGCGGAAGCGGTCCTCGACCACCAAGTCCGGATTGGCGGCGCGAAGCGTTGCCGCGGCAACGGTATCGGCCGGCCGGCGAAACCAGAAGGCAATGCCGTGATGCTTCGGCAGGTGGCCTTCGAGCGGCACAAGGGCGCCGACATGCTTGCGCAGGCTGGCGATTCCATCGTCCTTGCTGCCGGCGACGACGATCAACCCGCCTGGTGCTGCGCGTTCGACCGCTTCGGCAACGCGCAACTCGTTTTGGCCGCGATGGCGGCCAGCGAGCACAAATGCCGCGTCGAAAGCCTCGCCTTCGACCTGCGGCGTGACCGTGAAGCCGGACGCCTGCAAGGCGCGAAAGTGCGGCCTGAAGCCTTGGACAAGATGAAGCTTGGCATCAGACCCTTCCGGCAAGCGAAAGCCGGGCTCGGCACCGAGAAAGAGTATGCGTTCATCCTTTCGTGGCAGGGAAACAGCACCGGCCTCGAACGGATGGAAAAGCGTTTTCAGCGGCTCGGCGGACATTCACCACTCTTGAACTGCAAGGCTGTTGTTGAAACGTAAACGGGCGCGACCTTCCGGCGCGCCCGCTTCGATTGCATAGTTAGATCAGCTTAGGCGGCGTTTTCTTCGCCTTCGCTCTTCTTGTCGCGCACGATTTCCTTGCCGGTGGCCTGGTCGACGACCTTCATCGACAGGCGGACCTTGCCGCGCTCATCGAAGCCCATCAGCTTGACCCAGACCTTGTCGCCTTCCTTGACCACATCGGAGGTCTTGGCGACACGATCATTGGCGAGTTGCGAGATGTGGACGAGGCCGTCACGCGGACCGAAGAAATTGACGAAAGCGCCGAAGTCGGCGGTCTTGACGACCGTGCCTTCGTAGATTTCACCGACTTCCGGCTCGGCGACGATGGTGTGTATCCACTTCTTCGCCGCCTCGATCTCCTTGGCATTGGCCGAGGCGATCTTGACGGTGCCGTCGTCCTCGATGTTGATCTTGGCGCCGGTCTTTTCGACGATCTCGCGGATGACCTTGCCGCCCGAGCCGATCACGTCGCGGATCTTGTCGGTCGGGATGTGCATGACCTCGATGCGCGGCGCGAACTCGCCGAGCTCGGCACGTGCGCCGGACAGCGCGTGGGCCATTTCGCCGAGAATGTGCTGACGGCCATCCTTGGCCTGGTCGAGGGCGATCTTCATGATCTCCTCGGTGATGCCCTCGATCTTGATGTCCATCTGCAGCGAGGTGATGCCGTAGGCGGTGCCGGCAACCTTGAAGTCCATGTCGCCGAGGTGGTCCTCGTCGCCAAGGATGTCGGAGAGCACGGCGAAGCGCTCGCCTTCCTTGATCAGGCCCATCGCAATGCCGGCGACCGGCTTGGCAAGCGGCACGCCGGCATCCATCAGAGCCAGCGAGGTGCCGCAGACGGTAGCCATTGACGACGAGCCGTTGGACTCGGTGATCTCCGAAACGACGCGCAACGTATAGGGGAACTGGTCGGCGGTCGGAAGCATCGGCCGGATGGCGCGCCAGGCGAGCTTGCCATGGCCGATTTCGCGGCGGCCCGGCGAACCCATGCGGCCGGTTTCACCGACCGAATAGGGAGGGAAGTTGTAGTGCAGGAGGAACTTCTCCTTGTACATGCCGGTCAACGAATCGACATACTGCTCGTCCTCGCCGGTGCCGAGCGTGGCGACAACCAGTGCCTGGGTCTCGCCGCGAGTGAACAGCGCCGAGCCGTGCGTGCGCGGCAGGACGCCGACTTCCGAGACGATCTTGCGGACCGTCTTCAGGTCGCGGCCGTCGATGCGCGAGCCGGTGTCGAGGATGTTCCAGCGCACGACCTTGGCCTGGAGCTCCTTGAACACGGTGCCGATCTGTTCGGACGTGTATTTGGCCTCTTCGCCTTCTGCCGGCGCGAACGCGGCCTTGACCTTCGCCTTGACGGCGTCGACGGCGGCATAGCGCTTCTGCTTGTCGGTGATCTTGTAGGCGTCGCGAAGCTCGCCTTCGACGATCTTGAGCATCTCGGCTTCAAGTGCGGAATAGTCCGGCGCGGTGAAGTCGCGCGGGTCCTTGGCCGCGACTTCAGCCAGCTTGATGATCGCGTCGATCACCGGCTGGAAGCCCCTGTGGCCGAACATGACGGCGCCGAGCATAAGGTCCTCGCCGAGTTCCTTGGCTTCGGACTCGACCATCAGCACGGCGTCGGCGGTGCCGGCGACGACTAGGTCGAGCTTCGATTCCTGCATCTCGTCGACATGCGGGTTGAGCACGTATTCGCCGTTGATGTAGCCGACGCGGGCGCCGCCAACCGGACCCATGAACGGCACGCCGGACAAGGTCAGGGCGGCGGAGGTGGCGACGATCGACAGGATGTCCGGGTCATTTTCGAGATCGTGCTGGACGACGGTGACGACGATCTGGGTGTCGTTCTTGTAGCCTTCGGCGAAGAGCGGGCGGATCGGGCGGTCGATCAGGCGGGAAACCAGCGTTTCCTTCTCGCTCGGACGGCCTTCACGCTTGAAATAGCCACCCGGGATCTTGCCGGCGGCGTAAGTCTTCTCCTGGTAGTTGACCGTCAGCGGGAAGAAATCGAGGCCGGGTTTCGGCTCTTTCATCGAGACGACGGTGGCGAGAACCTTGGTTTCGCCGTAGGTGGCCAGCACCGCGCCATCAGCCTGACGCGCGATCTTGCCGGTTTCGAGAATGAGCGGGCGGCCGCCCCATTCGATTTCCACTTTGTGGTAATTGAACATGTCTTGTCCTTCGTATGCGGAAAGGGCCGCGCCGTTTCAGCGTGCGCGGATGCCCCTTTCCCTTGGCTTCCTTTCTCGGGCAGCCACGGGCAAGACAACGGGAGGCTCGGCTTATTCGGCGCGGTGCCGCACGAGCGTCCTGCAATCCTGCCCCATGACCGTCCATGGGCGGTTTCGAGCGGCCCTCTGCTGTTTCGAAACCGGGTTGGCCAATCGATCCGAGTGGCCTTGCGCGTGAACCCGAAAACCAGGTTTTCGGAAAATATCCTGCGCAAATCTAAACTTCAGAGCGTCCTTTGCGCATCCAAACCGATGCGCGGCGCTCTACTTCCTTCCTACTTCCTTCATGGAGCCTTGGATGACCCGATGCTCCAATGCGCGACCGGCGGGCTCTCGAAAGAACCCGCCGGTCAATTCGTCAACGGCGCAGACCGAGCTTCTCGATCAGCGTCTGATAGCGCGCGTCGTCCTTGCGCTTGAGATAATCAAGCAGGCTGCGGCGCTGGGAAACGAGAGCGAGCAGACCACGGCGGGAATGGTTATCCTTCTTGTGGTCCTTGAAATGATCGGTCAGGTTCTTGATGCGCTCGGAAAGGATGGCCACCTGGACTTCCGGAGACCCGGTATCGCCCTTGGCGGTTGCGAATTCGCCCATCAATTCCTTCTTGCGTTCGGCAGTAATCGACATCGTGTTTTTCCTTGTCTGTTTGAGGAAACGGGACGCCCTCAGCCGGGATGTCGTCCAGCAGGGGCCAGTGCAAGCAACGCGTCAACGCGCGAAGCTGCGGCGCATATAGTGCAATTCCGACAAAAAGGCCAGCCTAATTCACAAGCCGGCTTTTTGCTGCATAAACGGGCACTTCCGCCTAGTCAGAGCCATTTCTTCCATTTGAAGTACGCAAAGAGCCCGACCGCGACAAGCGCCATGAAGGCGAGCGACAGCGGATAGCCGTAATAGGCCTTCAGCTCCGGCATGTTCCAGGGCGAGGTGTCGGGGTCGAAATTCATGCCCCATACGCCGACGAGAAAGGTAAGCGGCATGAAGATCACCGAGACGATCGTCAGATAGCTGATGACGTCGTTGGTGCGCGCCTGGCTGAGCGACAAGTGCATCTCGATCAGGCCGGTCAGCATGTCGCGCTGGGTTTCGACCAGTTCGATCAATCGCAGCGAATGATCGAGCGTGTCGTTCAGAAATATCTTGGTTTCGGCCTTCACATAAGAGACGTCATTGCGGATCATGGTCGCCAGCGCGTCGCGCATCGGCCAAAGCACGCCCTTCAGCACATTGGCATCGCGCCGCAATTCGTGAAGCTGCCGCATCTGATGCTTGTGCGCCTGGTTCAGCATTTGGTCCTCAATGCTGTCGACCAATTCGCCGGCAGCCTCGATCGGCGGGAAATAGCTGTCGACGATGGCGTCGATCAAAGCATAGGCGAGATAGTCGGCGCCGCGCGAGCGCAAGCGGTTGGGCACCGAGCTTGCGATCCGCTTGCGCACGGGATCGAACGGGTCGCCTTCGCGCTCCTGGAAGGTGACGACGAAGTTCCTGCCGAAGAAGACGGCGATCTGTTCGTAGCGATGCGCGGTGACATCGTCGATCATCCTGACGACGACAAAGGCATGGTCCTCGAAGAAATCCACCTTCGGCCGCTGGCCGGTGTTGACGACATCTTCCAGCGCCAACGGATGCAGGTTGAAGATCCGGCCGATCTCCTCGATCAGCTGGATGTTGGCGAGGCCTGTGCAATCGAGCCAGATAACCGGCCAATTGTGGCAATTGGTGTTGACGTCGTCGATGCTGGCATTGTCGATGGTCTTGAACTTTTCGGGCGAGATCAATGTCAGCCTGAGCTCGGAACGGCGTGCCGCCGGGTCGGCGATCAGCGTGCCGGGCGAGGCCCCGACCGGCGGCCTCCGTGTTTTGAGCGCCGCTCGTTTGTTGACCGTGTCAGCCTTTGCCATGTGCCCCCTCGAGTGCAGCGTCGAACGGCACTACAGCGCAGCGCATCCTTTCGGACGGCAAACGACGCCGTAGGCCTGTTGATTTAGCGCATGATCCTTTCCCAAAATAGAATCCGGTTTGAAGATCATGCGCCGGGCGACAGCTGTTACCCGACAAAGACCCGCTTTGGCTTGAACATGCCTTGCTCGATGGCGCCGATGGCGACCAGCTTGCCGCGCGCGGTGGCGCAGGCCTCCTCCGCTTCTACCGGCGCGTCACGGCCGCGAATGATGACCGGATTGCCGAGGCGGATTTTGGTTGCCGCATCATCGCTGATCGCGACCTGCGGCAGGCATTCGAGCGCGGCGGCGGTGTCGACCAGAAGTGCATCGATGGCACCGAAGTCGATCGGCGCGTCTGCTGCTTGCGGCTCGCCCTGCTCGCCGAAGCGGGCGGCTTCCAGCTCGGCCAGGGTAACGAAATCTTCCTGCGTGAACGGCTCGACCTCGACCCGCCGCAGCTCGGCGATGTGACCGAAGCAGCCAAGGTCGCGGCCCATGTCGCGCGCCAGCGAGCGGACATAGGTGCCCTTGCCGCATTCGACCTCGAAGATGGTGCGATCGGCCATGTGCTCGACCAGGTCGAGCCGGCCGATCTCTACCTCGCGTGGCGGAATGTCGATCGTCTCGCCATCGCGGGCAAGGTCGTAGGCGCGCTCGCCGGCGATCTTGATCGCCGAAAATTGCGGCGGCGTCTGCATGATGACGCCGGTATATTTCGAAAGCAGCGCCCGTACGTCGGCTTCCGCCGGACGGCGGTCCGAGCTTTTGGTCGCCGGGCCTTCGAGGTCGTCGGTCGAACGCTCCTCGCCCCAGGCAACCGTGAAGCGGTAGACCTTGGCGCCGTCCTGGACGTATGGCACGGTCTTGGTCGCTTCGCCGAGCGCGATCGGCAGCATGCCGGACGCCAGCGGGTCGAGCGTGCCGGCATGGCCGGCCTTTTCCGCCTGGAACAGCCATTTGATCTTGGAGACGGCTTCAGTCGAGCCCATGCCGACCGGCTTGTCCAGTACCAGCCAGCCCGAGATCGGCCGGCCCTTCTTCTTGCCGCGACGCGCCACTATTCGCTGTCCTTCCGGTCGTCTTTGTCTTTGTCGTCGGCGCTGAGATCGCGCGCCACTTCGGGCGAGTGCAGCAACTCGTTTATCTTCTGGAAATTGTCGTAGCTGGTGTCGAGCCGGAAGCGGAATTCCGGCATGTACTTCATCTGGCGCAGCGCGCCGGAGACGCGGCCGCGCACGAACTTCGCATGCTTATTGAGCGCCTCGATCACCGCCCCGGCATCCTTGGCGCCGAGCGGCGAAACGAAGGCGGTGGCGATCTTGAGATCGGGCGACATGCGCACTTCCGAGACCGACACCACGGCATTCTCGATCAGCGGATCGAGGATCTCGCCGCGCTGCAAGGTCTCGGACAGCGCATGGCGCACCTGCTCGCCGACACGCAGCATGCGCTGGGATGGGCCTGATGTGATTGAACGGGGCATTTTTCTCTATCCTGAAATCGTGGGGCGCGGGATAGGACCGCACCACATGTCTCATATGGTTTGGGCGGCGGTCTTTCGACCACCGCCCGGTCTCGATGGATGCCCGAACTCGAACGTTCGAGCTCAGAGCGTCCTGGTCACCATCTCGACGCGGAAGCACTCGATGACGTCACCGACGCGCATGTCCTCGTAGTTCTGGAAGGCCATGCCGCATTCCTGGCCGCCCGGAACTTCCGAAACCTCGTCCTTGAAGCGCTTCAGGGTCTTCAGCGTGCCTTCGTGGATGACGACGTTGTCGCGGATCAGGCGGACGCCTGCACCACGCTCGACCTTGCCTTCGGTGACACGGCAGCCGGCGATCTTGCCGACCTTGGTGATGTCGAAGATCTCGAGGATCTCGGCATTGCCGATGAAGGTCTCACGACGCTCCGGCGAGAGCAGGCCGGAGAGCGCCGCTTTCACATCATCGACCAGATTGTAGATGATCGAATAGTAGCGGATCTCGATGCCTGCCGCAGCCGCGGCCGCGCGGGCCTGCGCATTGGCGCGAACGTTGAAGCCGATGATCGCAGCCCCGGAAGTTTCCGCCAGCGACACGTCGCTTTCGGTGATCCCGCCGGCCCCGGCATGGACGATGCGGGCGCGCACCTCGTCGGTGCCGAGATTGTCGAGCGCGGCGTTGATCGCCTCGATCGAGCCCTGCACGTCGCCCTTGATGACCAGCGGGAATTCCTTCAATCCGCTTGTCTGCAACTGCGACATCATCTGTTCAAGCGAGCCGCGCTGGCCGGCATGCCTGGCCACCGCCTTCTCACGCGCCAGGCGCTGGCGATATTCGGTGATCTCGCGGGCGCGGGCTTCGTTGTTGACAACGGCGAAGCGGTCGCCGGCCTGCGGCGTGCCTTGCAGGCCGAGCACCTCCACCGGCATTGCCGGCGGCGCTTCTTTGACCTGCTCGCCGCGATCATTGACGAGCGCGCGTACCCGGCCCCATTCGTTGCCGGCGACGAGAATGTCGCCCGGCATCAACGTGCCGGTCTGCACCAGCACGGTAGCGACTGGGCCGCGGCCCTTGTCGAGCTGGGCTTCGATGACCACGCCTTCGGCGGTGCGGTCCGGATTGGCCTTCAGGTCGAGGATTTCGGCCTGCAGCAGGATCGCTTCGAGCAACTTGTCGAGATTGATGCCCTTGGTCGCCGACACCTCGACATCCAGCACCTCGCCGCCCATCGATTCGACGAACACCTCGTGGCGCAGCAGTTCCGAACGCACCTTCTGCGGGTCGGCGTCATGCTTGTCGATCTTGTTGATCGCCACAATGATCGGAACGCCGGCCGCCTTGGCGTGATTGATCGATTCGATCGTCTGCGGCATGACGCTGTCGTCGGCTGCCACCACGAGGATGGCGATATCGGTCGCCTGGGCACCGCGGGCACGCATCGCCGTGAAGGCGGCGTGGCCGGGCGTGTCGATGAAGGTAACCTTGTGACCGTTCTTCTCGACCTGATAGGCGCCGATATGCTGGGTAATGCCGCCGGCCTCGCCGGAGACGACGTTGGCATTGCGGATGGCATCGAGCAACGAGGTCTTGCCGTGATCGACATGGCCCATGATCGTTACCACCGGCGGACGCGGCTGCAGGTCCTCGGGACGATCGGCGATGTTGAACAAGCCCTCTTCGATGTCGGACTCGGCGACGCGGCGGACCGTGTGGCCAAATTCGGTGGCGACGAGTTCGGCCGTGTCGGCGTCGATGACGTCACCAGGCTTCAGGATCTGGCCCTGCTTCATGAAGAACTTGACCACGTCGACAGCGCGCTCGGACATGCGCTGCGCCAGCTCCTGGATGGTGATGGTTTCGGGCAGGATCACTTCACGCATGACTTTCTCGCGTGGCTCGTTATGCAACGCGCGCTTGAATTTCTCCTGACGGCGGCGCATCGACGAGAGCGAGCGGGCGCGCGCATCCTCGTCGGAAAGCGCCGAATTCAGCGTCAGCTTGCCGCGGCGGCGGTCTTCCTCGCCCTTGGTCGGTTTGGCCGGACGCGCCACTTCCGGCGTGACCAGACGGCGCACTGGTGCGCCGGCACCGGTCCGCTTCGGTTTGACCTCTTCCTCGTCATCGACTGTTGCCAGTTCGGCGGCGAGCGGCGCACGGCGGCGCGCCTCTTCCTCGGCACGGCGGCGGGATTCGGCCTCGGCTTGCAGCCGTGCCTCTTCCTCGGCCTGACGGCGAGCCGATTCCTCGCGCTCGCGGCGGCGGCGCTCTTCGTCCTCGCTGCGGCGCTTGGCTTCCTCGATGGCGCGCTGGCGATCCTCGACATCGCGGACCTTCGAGCCCTCGAGAGCCCGGCGGCGTGCTTCCATTTCCTGGCGCGACAACTCGTTCAGCACCATGCCGCCGCGTTCGACCGGCGGCGGAGGGGGAGGCGCCTTGGGAGCTTCCTGCACGGCAGGCGCTGCCGCGACCGGCTTCGGCGTGAAGACGGACACAGGCGCTGCCGCCGGCTCCGGCTTGTCGCCGGGCAGCGAGAACTTGCGCTTCTTGGTCTCGACGACCACCGACTTGGTGCGGCCGTGCGAGAAGTTCTGGCGCACCGTGCCCTGTTCCATACCGGGGCGCTTCAGCGTCAAGGTCTTCTTCGGCGTAACACTCAGCGTCTTGTCGTCGCCCGATTTCGTATCGCTCATTCCATATCCTCTGCGGCATCATCTTCGTCAGCAACGGCCGCAAGCATTGCCAGATCGTCCGGGGAACCGCCCCGATATCGGTCGAGCGCAACCATGCGCTTCTGGACCGCCCTGCCCGCGTCTCCCGCGAGAACGGCAGCATGTATCACATTTGTACCCCCCAATGCCAAGCTCAACTCGGCCTCGGAGAAAAGTTTGTAAGCGCGGATCGCAGGCCCGCCAAGGTGGACGGTTGCCCGTCGCGCCTGGCTTATCTTGCGGACGCCATCGTCGGAAGCCTCGGTCGCGTGGAGCACGAAAAGTGCAAGTCCGCCGCGCACGGCGCTCTCGACCTTGGTCGCTCCGAGCGCTATGGCGCCCGCCTTGCGGGCCAGGCCAAGCATGCCCAGAGCGGACCTGGAAAGCAGCGCGTCGACCATGCCGCCAAGATCGGCCGGCACGCTCACCTGCGCCTTAAAAGCACGGGCAAACAGATTTTTGGCCGCTGCCTTTTCTATATGTAGGCGGTCGGCCGTCACCCAGCAACCGCGGCCGGGCAGGTTTCTCTTGATGTCCGGAACGACGGCCGAACCCGGGCCGACGACGAAACGGATCAGTTCATCCGGTTCGGCTTGCCTGCGGGTGACGATGCAGGTGCGATCGTTCATCTCGTCCAAGGGCGGGTTCGGTGCGATGCGGTTTCACCTCACGCACCGACGGTTTCGTCAGCCGGCACGCCCTCGGCGGCAAGCTCGTCTTCGGTGATCCAGCCAGCCTTCAGGCGAGCGGCCAGGACCATCTGCTCGGCATCGGCGCGTGATACGCCGTGGTTGGCGAGCACACCCGGGAATACCTTCGTCTCGCCGTCCTTGCGTTCCTTCCAACCGGTCAGGTCGTCGGCGGCGTAGCCGGCGAAATCCTCGATCGTCTTCACGCCGTCCTCGCCGAGCGTCACCATCATGGCGGTGGTGATGCCGGGAATCTCGCGCAGCTCGTCCTTGACGCCGAGCGCCTTGCGCTTCTCGTCATGCTCGGCTTCGATCTTCTCCAGATATTCGCGGGCGCGGGTCTGGATTTCCGAAGCCGTGTCCTCGTCGAAGCCGTCGATCGACGCGATTTCGCCGGAGTCGACATACGCGACCTCCTCGACGCTGGTGAAGCCTTCGGAAGCGAGCACCTGGCCGACCATCTCGTCGACGTCTAGGGCTTCCATGAACAGCGACGACCGTTCGACGAATTCCTTCTGGCGGCGTTCGCTCTCTTCCTGCTCGGTCAGGATGTCGATATCCCAGCCGGTGAGCTGCGAGGCAAGACGGACGTTCTGGCCGCGGCGGCCGATGGCCAGCGACAGCTGATCGTCGGGAACGACGACCTCGATGCGCTCGGCATCCTCGTCGAGCACGACCTTGGCGACTTCCGCCGGCTGCAATGCATTGACAATGAAGGACGCCGCCGAAGGCGACCACGGAATGATGTCGATCTTCTCGCCCTGCAATTCACCGACGACCGCCTGGACGCGGCTGCCGCGCATACCGACGCAGGCACCGACCGGATCGATGGAGCTGTCGCGCGAGATGACAGCGATCTTGGCGCGCGAACCCGGATCGCGGGCGACCGACTTGATCTCGATGATGCCGTCGTAGATTTCCGGCACTTCCATGGTGAACAGCTTCGCCATGAACTGCGGATGGGTGCGCGACAGGAATATCTGCGGGCCGCGCTGTTCGCGGCGCACGTCATAGACATAGGCACGGACGCGATCGCCATACTTGTAGTTTTCGCGCGGAATCAGCTCGTCGCGGCGGATGATCGCTTCGCCGCGGCCGAGATCGACGATGACGTTGCCGTATTCGACGCGCTTGACGGTACCGTTGACGATCTCGCCGATACGGTCCTTGTATTCATCATATTGCCGGTCGCGCTCGGCCTCGCGCACCTTCTGCACGATGACCTGCTTGGCGGACTGGGCGGCGATGCGGCCAAAATCCATCGGCGGTAGCTGTTCGGCAATGAAATCGCCGAGCTGGGCGTCCGGATTGCGCTCGCGCGCCGAGGAAATGGCAATCTGCGTCGCGTAGTCATCGACCTTCTCGACCACTTCCATCAGCCGCTGCAGCTTCATCTCGCCGGTGTTGGCATTGATGTCGGCGCGGATATTGGTTTCCTGGCCGTAGCGCGAGCGCGCGGCCTTCTGGATCGCGTCGGCCATGGCGGCGATGACGATCGACTTGTCGATCGACTTTTCACGCGCGACCGCATCGGCGATCTGCAGCAGTTCAAGCCTGTTGGCGCTTACAACCATCTTCTTTCTCCCGAGCTTGTTGCCGACCTTTACGGCCGGCAGCCCAATCACATTTCCTGTTCGGTTTCGTCTTCCGCACCCTCTGGTGCGTCTTCGGGTTCGCCGCGGCGTTTCCTGGCTTCCTTGCGCGCCCGATTGTCCTTCGACAGCGCATCGCGGATAAGGTCGTCGGTCAGAATCAGCCGCGCTTCGGCAATCGCATCGTAGGGAACACGTACCGTCGGCTCCTCGCCGTAAGCGGCCTTGTCACGCTCGATCAGCACACCGTCCGCGTCGCTTTCGGCGATCTTGCCCTTGAAGCGCTTACGGTCGGCGACGAGAACCGACGTTTCCATCTTCACCAGATGGCCGGTCCAGGCTGCAAAGTCCGATTTGCGGACCAGCGGCCGGTCGATGCCCGGCGACGACACTTCGAGATGATAAGCCTTCTCGATCGGATCATCGACATCGAGCGCCGGCGACACCGCCCGGCTGACCTCTTCACAATCCTCGACCGTCATCGTGCCGTCCTCGCGCTCGGCCATGATCTGCAGCGTCAGCCCGTTCTGGCCCGACAGGTGCACACGTACCAAGCGGAAGCCAATGGCGCACAGTACCGGCTGAACGATCAGCGCGATGCGCGCATCGATGCCGCTTTCGCGGATGATGCGGTCGTCGCCTTCGCTTGCCGTCACTGTCATTCGGTCCTGTCACTCGATTTCTGTTGGTCGGCAGGTAATAAAAAAGAGCGGGACCGGGTGGACCCACTCTTCGTCATACCGACCAAGAATTTGAAGCTGATATAGACGATCATGGTCCTCATTTCAAGCCCGTCCTGCATGACGGCAAGGCTCCGAGTCCGCAGCGCTGCGCCAAATGCATGGCGCCCATGCAGTGATCCCCCTTTGAGCACCGGCCACGCACGACTACCTATGTTGCATTGCACAATTGGAGCGCTCACTGCGCTCGAAAGGGTACCATCATGAACAATCGTGGATTTTTTTCAGCCATAGGCGATGTCTTTAGCGTGTTCGGCAGCAGCGTGTTCGGCAGCGCCGTAGCCGCGTCGCGGGCTGTGGAAAGCGGTCGCAAGCCGCGTGCGCATGATCTGCGCAATCTCGGCATGGAGCCGGCAGCCTTCGACAAGATCCGTCGCTTCTGAGCCAAGTGAGCGCCGAGAGCCTTCGGCCGGCTCGCCTTGTGCTCAGCTCTAATTTCCCGCTTATTTCCGCACGAAGGTGAGATAGGCGGGCCGTCGGCCTTCGCGAATGGCCTTGGCCTCATAGCGCGTCCCCGGCCAGCCATCATAGGGCCGGTGCCAGTCGGCTGCTTCGCTTGCCTGCCACGTGAAGGCGTCGTGCGCCCGGCAATGCAGGAGCGTCCAGTTCACATAGCTGTCGATATCGGACGCAAAGTGGAACTTTCCGCCGTGCTTCAGGACGCGCGCGAAGCGGTCGAGATTGACCGGGCTGACGAAGCGCCGCTTCCAGTGCTTCTTCTTCGGCCACGGATCCGGATAGAGAAGGTCAATGCCGTCAAGCGAAGCCTGCGGCAGCCAGTCCAGCAGACGTGTGGCGTCGTCGTCATAGACGCGCAGATTGGCAAGCGGCCGCTCCCGGACCGCCATCATCATCTTGGCCATGCCGTTGACGAAAGGCTCGACGCCGATAAAGCCGGTCGTCTGGCTGGCCGTAGCACGGTGCAGAAGATGTTCGCCGCCGCCAAAACCGATTTCGAGCTGGACAGCCGAAACTTCGGCTTCGAAAAGGCTGCGCAAGTCGGCCGGCGGTTCAACCGTCAGATCGAGCTTGTAGGCGGCGAAGCCGCTCTCCAGCGCCGCTGCCTGTTGTGGTCGAATGGTCTTGCCGCGCCGGCGACCGAAAAAGGCCTCGGTCGCACGGCTTGGCCGGTCCTTCGGATCCATAGGCGCCGCGGTTAGGCGGCGACTGCTTCGGCGACCGGTTCGGCGAGAGCGTCCTTGAGCGCCTTGGCGAGATCGGTCTTCTCCCAGGAGAAGGATCCGTCGCGGCCGGCCTTGCGGCCAAAATGGCCGTAGGACGACGTCTTGGCATAGATCGGCTTGTTGAGATCGAGGTGGCGGCGGATGCCGGACGGCGACAGGTCCATCACGGCGCGCAGTGCACGCTCGAGTTTTGCCTCGTCGACCTTGCCGGTGCCGTGCAGGTCGACGTAGATCGACAGCGGCTGGGCGACACCGATCGCATAGGAAAGCTGGATGGTGCAGCGATCGGCGAGCTTTGCGGCAACCACGTTCTTGGCGAGATAACGCGCGGCATAGGCCGCCGAGCGGTCGACCTTGGTGGTGTCCTTGCCAGAAAAAGCGCCGCCGCCATGAGGCGCAGCCCCGCCATAAGTGTCGACGATGATCTTGCGGCCGGTCAGGCCGGCGTCGCCATCAGGCCCGCCGATGACGAACTTGCCGGTCGGATTGATGTACCAGTTGCAATTGTCGGCAATCTTCAGGTCGCCCAGTGCTTCGCGAATATAGGGCTCGACGACGTTGCGCACCTTCTTCGAATCCCACGTCTCATCGAGATGCTGGGTCGACAGCACGATCTGCGTCACTTCCGCCGCTTTGCCGTCGACATAGCGGACGGTGACCTGGCTCTTGGCATCCGGCCCGAGCCTGCCGGCATCACCGCTGCCTTCATGGCGCGCAGCCGCCAGCAATTCGAGGATCTTGTGGCTGTAATAGATCGGCGCCGGCATCAGGTCCGGGGTTTCGCGGCAGGCATAGCCAAACATGATGCCCTGGTCGCCGGCTCCCTCCTCGCCTTGCCGGTCGGAGGCGTTGTCGACGCCTTGGCCGATATCCGGCGACTGGCCGTGCAGCAGGACCTCGATCTTGGCTGTCTTCCAGTGGAAGCCGGCCTGCTCGTAGCCGATTTCGCGGATCGCCTTGCGAGCGACCGACTTGAACTTGGCCGGGTTGACGATCGGATGGCCGGCCGCATCCTTCAGGACGTTGCCCTCCTTGTCCTTCTTGAGCAGCGTCTCGGGGACGCGCACCTCGCCGGCGATGACAACGCGATTGGTCGTCGCAAGCGTCTCGCAGGCAACGCGGACCTTCCACGGGTCCATGCCGGTCTTTCTGGCTTCGCGATAGACGAGATCGACAATCTCGTCGGAGATGCGGTCGCAGACCTTGTCGGGATGGCCCTCGGCAACGGATTCCGAGGTGAAGAAGTAATTGTGCCGCGTCACGGGTGTCCCCTCTTGAAAAAAATATCGGCAGGCCGCCGATTTTGGCGCGCCAGTTGTTAACGGTGCCGGGCGTCGCTCGTCAAGCCATGCAGCCGTTCTGGCATGAATTTTGACGTTATTATCTTTGCATCCCGAGACGGCGGCAGGGCGCACTGCGATCAGCCCTTGCACCAACAGACTGAGGAAAACGGCTTCCAGGAAGCGAGTCGAGCGAAATCGATCTGCGCTTTAGCGCATCTGCGGAATGAACATCCCTCAATGCGCGCAGCCGCGAGAAATTGCATGCCCAGCTACGACGAGCCCTTTCTTGTTGAACTCTTCACGGGCCAGTCAATCGACTTCGTCGGTGGAAAGCGACTTCACCAACTCGATGATCTTGCGGCGCACTTTCACATCGGCGATCTTGACGAAGGCGCGATTCAGCTGGAGGCCTTCCGGGCTGCCGCAGAATTCGACGGCGGAGGTCATCGAAGCATCCTCGGCAAATCCACGGTTGCCCACGGGCTCCTGACCGGGCGCATCCTCGAAAAAGAAGGCGACGGGGACGCCGAGTATGGAGGCGATTGCCTGCAAACGGCTGGCGCCGACGCGATTGGTGCCCTTTTCGTACTTTTGGATCTGCTGGAACGTTATGCCGAGGTTTTCACCCAGTTTTTCCTGGCTCATTCCCAGCATATTGCGGCGAAGCCGGATGCGGCTTCCGACGTGGATGTCGATCGGATTCGGCTTTTTCTTGTTTTCTTCTGTCATTTTTTCCTCGCCGAATTTTTCCGGCTTTTTCTATTTTGCTGCCCAAACGACGCCGCGGCCCGTGCCCCAACAGAACGACCTTATCGACTTCGAAAATTTTCAGGCGCTTACAGTATGAGTTTCTAATGTGTCGGCTGTCAATTCGCCCGTAGCCTTTGCCTTACGTTCAAAATGCATGCCGCAACGGCAAGCAAAAACATGATCAGCATTCCGTTAATGCGTCGTTGGCCGGATGAAACGATGGCTTGGTCGGAGATCGGCACACGCACATCGATCGCGCCGCGTGCATCGATTGCCAGCGCGTCGACGATGCGACCGCGCGGGTCGACAACGGCCGAAATGCCGTTATTAGCCGCGCGCAACAGGGGCACCCCATTCTCCACCGCCCGGATCTGCGCCTGCCTGAAGTGCTGGTACGGCCCCGGCGTGTCGCCGAACCAGGCGTCATTGGTGACGTTCACAATAAGCTCGGCTGACGTTGCGTCAACTGCGACCAGATCGGGAAAGATGACCTCATAGCAAATAAACGGCAGCGCCCGGATACCGCCGGGCAGCGCGATCGGATGCCGCTCATTGCCCGCCGCGAAGGTCATTGGACCGGCAACAAGCTGCTCAAGCCCGAAGCGGCCGAGCAGATCGGCAAAAGGCAGGTATTCGCCGAAGGGTACCAGGTGGACCTTGTCGACGGCATCGACGATTTCGCCTTTTTCGTCGATCGCCACCACAGAGTTGTAGTAACGGCTGCCGGCCGCCGAGCCGCCTTCTTCGCGAACGACGCCGGCGACCAGCATCTGGCCATCGCCGAGCATCTCTCCGATCGCAGGCAGGGCATCCGGACGTTCGGTGAACAGAAACGGCACGGAGGTCTCCGGCCACAGGATCAATTGCGGCCTGTCATGGCCGGGTTCCGGCGCCTTGGCCGAAAGCCCCATCATGGTGGCGAAGATGCGGTCACGCACCGAGGTATCCCATTTTTCCGTAAGGTCGACGGCAGGCTGCACGATACGGACGTCAAGGCTGCGGGCGGCCGGCTTTTCGGGGGCGGCGAGCCGGATATAGCCGAAGCCGGCATGGGCGGCGACGAGCACGACAAGCAATGCCGCGCCGAGGCGGAGATGCCGGCGCGCCGCAAGCAGCGCCGGCAGCGCAAAGACGAAGACCGCAAGCGCGTCCATGCCGACCATGCCGGTCACCGAGACGCTCTGCATCAGCAAAGGTACCGGCATCGCCGCATAGCCGACGGCATTCCACGGAAAGCCGGTGAACAGGAAGCCGCGCAGCCATTCCGCCAGCGCAAAGCCGAAGGCGAGCGCGGCGATGCGTCCGATGTCGTTGCTCCACAACAGCCGGGCGACCACGGCGGCGAAACCATAGAA
Source organism: Mesorhizobium sp. M1169 (assembly GCF_040318345.1). NCBI lineage: Bacteria > Pseudomonadati > Pseudomonadota > Alphaproteobacteria > Hyphomicrobiales > Phyllobacteriaceae > Mesorhizobium > Mesorhizobium sp. M1169. The sequence goes on from NZ_JAMYME010000001.1 coordinate 83,341, forward strand.
GAAGGCGAGCGCGAGGGGGATGCCGACCACCGCGAACGGCAAGGCCCAGGCAAAGCTGTCGGCCTCGACCAGAAGCGCCGAGCCGACCCACCAGAGACCGGCAAGAAAGTAGCCGAAACCGAACCACCAGCCGATGGCGAAAGCCGGACGCAAGCGCCGCAGAAAACCGTCCGAGGCTTCGCCGGTCGCGCCGTCGAGGAGCCACACCAGCAGGGGAAACGAAACGAAACAGACGGCGAAGAAATCGTACGGCGCCTGGGCAAGAACCGCCAGCGCGCCGGCAAGAAACGCCACCAACGCGCGCCGCCAGCCCCAAAGCAGAATTATCCGGCCGGCCTGGCGCTCCATCTATGCTTCCGAGTCGTGCGAATCAGGAAGCAAGATTTATCAGGCCGCGGCCTTGGCTCCAAATGGCGCCCAACTGGGGCTGCCGAGCATTAACTTCGGCCTCGACCTTGGCAGACCTTGCCCAGCGATGCGATGATGCTGGTCGTCACGGGAGCACAATTCACTTGAAGCGACATTCGCTGCTCAATAGCGTTCTGGCCATGCTCATGGTTTCCGTCCCAAGTGCAGTCCTGCTGTTCGCGCTGGCTCGGCCTTGGAAAGGAACCCTTTCGGTGTCGGATCTTTGGACCGCATTCGCTGCAAGCCATGGTCCAGGGTTGGCTCTAACGGCCAGCTAAGACGCTAAACGGTTTCCACCGCTTGCCGAAACGCAGCGTCTAAGCCTGCTCGGTGCGGACGGCGCGGCGGCGGCGCTCGCCCTTCAGGGTCTCGACGATGCGCACGCGCTTGACGCGGCGCGGATCGGCGTCGAGCACATGGAACTCGAAGCCGGGTATGGCCTGCACCACTTCGCCGCGCGCCGGCACCCGGCCAAGCGTGTTGAAGATCATGCCGCCGATCGTGTCGACATATTCGCCGTGCTCGCCGGCGGCGAAATCCTCGCCGATCATCTTGGCGACGTCGTCGATCTCGGCCTTGCCGTCGACGATGAAGACGCCTTCGCCGGCCTGGGTAATCATCGGCTCGTCCTCGTCATGCTCGTCCTCGATGTCGCCGACCACCATCTCGACGATATCCTCGAGCGAGACGAGACCGTCAGTGCCGCCATATTCGTCGATGACCAGCGCCATCTGGGTGCGCGTCGTCTGCATTCGCCCCATCAGGTCGGAGGCGAGCATCGACGGCGGCACGAACAGCACCGGTCGGATCAGGCTGAGATCGCCGATGGTGCGCGCCAGATCGACCTGGGCGAGATCGAGAACCGTCGCGACCGGAGTTTTCCTGGTCGTCCTGCCCTTTCTGACGCGGGCGACCTTGGTGATATGCGCCAGCACGTCGCGGATATGGACCATGCCGCGCGGATCGTCGAGCGTCTCCGAATAGACCGGCATGCGGGAATGGCCGGACTGCTCGAACAACCCCAGAAGGTCGCCGAGCTTCGTGGTGATCTCGACCGCCTCGATGTCGGCGCGCGGCACCATGACGTCCTCGACCCGCACTTCGCGCAGGCGCAGGATGTTGTTGAGCATGGCGCGTTCGCCGGGCGAGAAGGATTCTGCATCGCTCGCCGTTTCGGCAAGCGCACCGGCAATCTCCTCGCGCAGGCTGGTGCCGTTGCGGTGCCTGAAAAGCCCGAGCACGCGATCGAACAGGGAAGGACCGGCAGGCGATGCCTCGCTGGCGAAGCTGCCGGTCGTGGTACTCGGACTCGAGCCCTCTTCCGTCGTTTCGGAAGGCTTGATCACACTGCCGGCGTCGGAGCGGGCGGCAGTCTCTGGTTTGTCGTTCATCATCGTCCGGTCAATTGGTCTTTTGTAATTACGTGTAGGGATCGGGAATGGCAAGCCTCGCAAGTGCTGCGCGCTCTGTCGCTTCCATCAGTTCCGCTTCGGCATCCGTTTCGTGATCATAGCCCAGCAAATGCAGCAGGCCATGGATGACGAGATGGGAGATATGGTCCTCGATGGGCTTGTCTTCCAGTGCCGCCTCGCGCGCGACAGTCTCGGCGGCCAGCACGATGTCGCCGAGCATCGGCGGCAGAGGCCCTCCCCTGGCAAACGGAAAAGCTGGAAAAGACAGGACGTTGGTCGGCTTGTCCTTGCCGCGCCAGCCGGCATTGAGCGTGCGGATACGGGCATCGTCGGAAAAGACGATGCTGAGCTCGGAACGGCCGTCGGCACCGGTTTCGGCAAAGGCGGCCGAGACGGCGTGGTCGACCAGCCGCATCAGCACCGCCTCGTCGGGCCAGTCGCCCGCCTCGATCGCGATATCGATTTCGACGGGAAGCGGTCCCCCCGCCTTTTGCTCCTCAGCCATGCGGCCGCATAATCGTATCAGCTTTCGACACCCAAACCCCTGGCCAGCTTGCCGTCACGGTCGTAGGCCTTGACGATCTCGGCGACCAGCGGATGCCTGACGACGTCGCCTTCATTGAAGCGTACGGTCACCATGCCGGTGACGCCGTCGAGGATTCTCAGCGCCTCGACCAGGCCGGATTTGGTGTTTGGCGGCAGATCGATCTGGGTCGGATCGCCGGTGACGATCATGCGCGAGTTCTCGCCGAGCCGGGTCAGGAACATCTTCATCTGCATCGGCGTGGTGTTCTGCGCCTCGTCGAGGATGACGGCAGCGTGCGCCAGCGTACGGCCGCGCATGAATGCCAGCGGCGCGATCTCGATGACCTCAGCAGCAATCGCCCGCTCGACCTTGTCGGCCGGCATCATGTCGTAGAGCGCGTCATAGAGCGGCCGCAGATAGGGATCGACCTTCTCCTTCATGTCACCCGGCAGAAAGCCAAGCCGTTCACCGGCCTCGACCGCGGGGCGCGACAGCACGATCCGTTCGACCATGCCACGTTCGAGCAGCATTGCCGCATGCGCCACCGCCAGATAGGTCTTTCCGGTGCCGGCCGGGCCGATGCCGAAGACGAGTTCCGACCGCTCCAGCGCGCGCATATAGGCGTCCTGGTTGAGCGAGCGGGCATAGATGGTCTTCTTGCGCGTCGATATCTGGGCGGCGGACACCTTGCCCTTGCGCTCCAGCGTCGGCAGCGTCAGCTGGTCGTCGGTGGCGATCGCCATGCGCACGGCGCCGTCGACATCGGACTGGCCGATATCGGTGCCTTTCTGCAGAATGCCGTAAAGATTGTCCAAGGCGCGGCGCGCCTGCTCGGCGGCCGAGGAAGAGCCCTTGATGGTCAATTGGTTGCCACGCGAGCGGATATCGACGCCGAGCTTCTGCTCGAGCCTGGCCAGATTCTCGTCGAACTGGCCGTAAAGGGCGCTGGCAAGCTTGTTATTGTCGAAAGTCAGTACGATGTGCGCGATATCCGAGGCCCCGGAGGGTAGATTCTGGGGCAGGTTCTTGACTTCAGCAGCGCTCAACCGTCTCTCCTCATCTGCCGAGGCCTTCAGGCCAATTCGGCGAACAGGCTGTTGTAGCCCGTCTTCGTGATTCGTACCTGGATAATGTCACCGATTTCGCCGGCCTTTTCATCAACAATAACCGGCTGCAGCCACGGCGAGCGGCCAACCTTCTGGCCGGCCTGGCGGCCAGGCTTTTCGATCAGCGTGTCGATAGTCCTGCCGACCAGGCTTGCGCCGAAATGCTGCTGCTGTTTCAGAAGCAGCGCCTGCAGCCGCTGCAGGCGCTCGTCCTTGACGGCCTCCGGCACGTGATCGCCCATCTCCGCGCCCGGCGTGCCGGGGCGCGGAGAATATTTGAACGAGAAGGCCGAGGCATAGTTGACGTCTTCGACCAACTGCATCGTCGCCTCGAAATCCGCTCCCGTCTCACCGGGAAAGCCGACAATAAAATCGCCGGACAGTGCGATGTCGTTCCGTGCGGCACGGATGCGGTCGATCAACGTCAGATAGTCCTTGGCCATATGCCTGCGGTTCATCGCCTTGAGTATGCGGTCGGAGCCGGATTGCACCGGTAAATGTAGATAGGGCATCAGCGTAGGCAAATCACGATGGGCGGCGATCAATTCATCGTCCATGTCGCGCGGATGGCTGGTCGTGTAGCGCAGCCGCGCCAGACCTGGAATCTCTGCCAGCCTGAACAGCAGCCGGCCAAGGCCCCATTCCTCGCCGTCTTCACCTCTTCCGTGCCAGGCGTTGACATTCTGGCCGAGCAGCGTCACCTCGCGCACGCCGGCATCCGCCAGGCGCTCGGCTTCGGCGACGATCTGTGCCACCGGCCGCGAGACTTCCGAGCCGCGCGTATAGGGCACGACACAGAAGGTGCAGAACTTGTCGCAGCCTTCCTGAACGGTCAAGAACGCCGTCACGCCGCGCCTGATCAGTTCGGCGCGCTTCGGCTGCGGCAGATGCTCGAACTTGTCTTCGACGGCATAATCGGTCTCGACGATCTTTTCGCCGCTCCGCGCCCTCGCCAGCACCCCGGGCAGCCGGTGGTAGGTCTGCGGACCGATGACCAGATCGACAGCCGGCGAGCGGCGGATGATCTCGGCACCCTCGGCCTGCGCCACGCAGCCGGCGACGCCGACCAGCATTTCGCGCCCGGCCTTGGCACGTTCCGCCTTCAGCTCACGGATGCGCCCAAGTTCGGAATAGACCTTTTCCGCCGCTTTCTCCCGAATGTGACAGGTGTTGAGCAGCACCAGATCGGCCTCGCCGATGGCGTCTGTCGCGGCATAGCCGTCGGCCGCCAGAGCATCGGTCATGCGCTGCGAATCGTAGACGTTCATCTGGCAGCCATAGGTCTTGACGAAGACCTTTCTGGTCGCGGCAGGCGGAACGACCAGGTTTTCGGCGGCAGCGCCGATGTCGTCACGTTCTATCGTGTTCAATTCCATTTCGCGGCTTCTAGCGCCTTTCCCCGACAAAAAACAGACGAATCTGGCCGGAACCTGCTCAGCCTACCGGCTCGGACGCGGTTCGGCGAGCGCCGCTTGTACCATCTCGCGAACCTGGCGTTCCATCTGCTTTGCCGTCTCCTTGCGGCTCGAGCCCCTGGAGAAAGCAATCGCCTCGCCAAAATGCACCTCGACGTCGAGGGCGCCCTCGGCCATCAGCACCTTGAGGTGCGGCATCAGCTCCTCATCGCCGATCCAGGCGGCAACCGGCCGATGCCGGCGGCCGAGCGGCACGCCATGCAGGCGCGTATAGACGATCGCCACCGGTTGGATGAAGACCTGTTCGGTCGCCCCTTCCGCAATCGCCATTGTAGCGGCGCCGAACAGCGTGCTCTTGAACGGCAGGATCATGTTCCCGTCGCCGGTCGAGCCTTCGGCGAACAGCACCATGGCGTCGCCCTTGGCCATCCGGCCGGCGATCTCGCTCGCCTGGTCGCCCGACGAGCGTTTGCGCTCACGTTCAATGAAGACGGTGCGTTGCAGCTTCGACAGCATGCCGATCAGCGGCCAGCCTGCCATATCGGCCCTGGCGATGAACGTCACGTCGACCATCGACCCCAGCACCATGATGTCGGTCCAGGAGATGTGGTTGGCAGCAATCAGCAATGGGCGCTGGCCGGACAGCGCTCCCTTGACATGGATGCGCAGCCCCAGCGCCCTGACGATCATTCTGTGCCAGATCTTCAGGATGAAGGTCTCGCGCCAGAGTCCGGTCCTCATCGACAGTATCTGCAAAGGCACAAGCACCAATGAGCCGACGACAACCAGCCCCAGGGCCAGGAAAATCCTGATTTTTCCGATCATCCGCACCACCCCGGCGTTTGGCTAGCGAAGATCGCGGCGCATGACAAGCGCGCCGGTCGGGCCGTGCTCCGGCGACTTGTAATAGTTGGCGCGCTTGCCGACCTCGCGGAAGCCGAACCGCCGGTAGAGCGCGATCGCGGCGACATTGGTCTCGTCGACCTCGAGGAAAAGTGCCTCGGCGCGCTGTGCGTGCAGTTCACGCAGCACCGCATCCATCAATTGCCAGCCGAGCCCCCGGCGCCGATGCGAGCGTGCCACCGCGACCGTCAGGATCTCCCCCTCGCCGGCCGCCAGCCGAGCCAGCACGAAGCCGACCGGCGGCTTGGCACCCTGTCCGGTCTCGCGCGCGGCATAGCCGAACACCGTGTCCTGCTCGAGCAGCGCGGCGAATTCGTCGTCGGTCCACGGCCGCGCGAAATCCTCGCGATGCAGCACCGACATGGCCGCGCTGTCGGCAACCGTCAGCGGCTCGATCGCATAGTCCCTGCGACGCGGCTGGAGGAATGGAATGCGCATCAGTTTTTTTGCCTAGATAGAATAAAGCCGGCCTGCGGCTTGGCGTCGGCGCCGCGCAGATAGAGCGGTTTCGGCTTTTCGCCCTCGCCCTTTTTACCGGCACGTTGGGCGGCGGCCAGCCGGGCATAGACGGCGATGTCGGCGGTGGCCGCCGTCCCGCCGAGATCGAAGCTGCGCCCGGCCGCCGCGGCAATTTGGGTTGCCGCCGTGCCGGCGAGAACCGCAGATCTGTCGACCGCGATGGCGGCTGCTTGCGAGAGCGTGGTCACGGCCGGACCAAAGATCAGAACCGACCTCTCATCGTAAAGTGCCGCATGGATCTCCTCGCGACCTGCATCGAGCGCGGCGAGCACGGCGCGACCGGGAAATGCCGCTCTCGCTTGCGCCGCCAGGGCCTCCAGAGTCGTCACGCCGATCGCCGGGATTTTCAGCGCCAGCGCAAGGCCGCGCGCCGCCGAGACGCCGACGCGCAGACCGGTGAAGGAGCCCGGACCCGTCGAAACGGCAATGGCGCCGAGGCCGGAATAGTCGGTTCTGCTGGTCCCCAACGCCTTTTCGATGACACCCATCAGATGCTCGGCATGACCCTTACCGAGATCGAGCACCGAACGGCCGAGTTCTTTCCCGGCCGCCGCGTCGTAGACGCAGGCGGCGCAGAGATTGGCGGCACAGTCGATGGCGAGCAATTTCATGAAGCGGCCGGTTGAGACAGTTTCGAAAACAGCTTCCCTCTGCCCGCCAGGGCTGATCCCCGCAAGGGAATAATGGATAAATCGTCAGGCGACTTGGCTTCGGCGCGGGTCCAAGAATGTAAGTTCCAACGCACGCAATCGCCACAATAGGTATCGGGACTAGCCGACCTGCTCGATACGCAGCACGTGATTGTCCCAGACATAGTCAGGCTCGGAATGTATCGAGCCACCGGACTCGACGATATCGCCGGCGCCGGTCGTCGCCATGAAGCTTTCCCCATCGGCTGCAACGCCGCAAACCTCGACCAGCGCCTTGGTGGCGACGATGCGGCCGCTGGCCGCGTCGATCACGGCAAGCGAATTGCCCTCAGGCGAAGACACCGCGATGGTGCCGGCGGCAGGGTTGGCGGCGACCGAGCCGATATAGTTCCTGAAGGCGGAGAGCACGTCCTGCGACATGTCGAGTAATTTCAGGTCCATGCCGCGCGCCGCGCGGCCGAGCAGTGGGGGACGATCGGTACCCGGCCCCCTGTATTGACAGCCGAACCAGACGGTGCCGGAGCGATCGGCATCCATATGGCGGATCGACAGTTGGTGTAGCGCCGGCGGTAATTCGTGCTTTTCGGTGAGATCGCCGGTAAGGCGGTCGACCAGAACATAGGAAGGCTTCATCGTTGCGATATTGAGCTCGGCGCGGCCATAATCCGGATGCGTTTCGATGCCGCCATTGGCGACAGCGATTGTCCTGCCGTCGGAGAGAAGCAGAAGTTCGTGCGGGCCCACGCCGTAGGTCGGGAACTCGCCGATGCGCTTGAATTTCGCATGCGCGTCATAGACGCCGACGACGCCGGCGGCATTGTCGAAATCGTTCTCGGTTGCGTAGAGCAGCGTGCCATCGGCCGAGAACACACCATGGCCGAAGAAATGCCGGCCGGCAACGCTGGCAATGGTGTGCGGTTTATAGCGGCCGGTATGGTCGAAGACGACAGCAAAGGTGCCCGGCTGCCTGGCAAACACCACCGAACGATTGGACACCGGGTCGAAGGTAACGTCGTGGCCCCGATCGGGCAGATCGATCGTGTGCAACAACTTGCCGGCCTCGGACAGGACGGCCGCGCCATAGCTGCCGTCGCGCTTGACGAAAGCGGTGGCGAAGACCGCGTCGGCGTCGATTGTCTTTGCCCAGGCCGACGGCGCCATCGCCGCTACGAAACCAGCGCCTGCGGCCCTCAGGAAATCGCGCCGATCGATCAGCGGCGTCCTCATGATCAGTCACCATCCAATGACGAGAACCCGGCGGTCAGGCCGAATTCGGCGGTCAGCCTGGTGCCGATCAGGGTCGTCAGGCTGGATGTCACCAGCGAGAAATAGTCGAGCTTCTGGCGCAGCGCCGGATCGGCAAGTGCCTTGTCGATCGGTCCCCTGATCGCCTTGGCCGCCTCGATCCCGTTGGTGAGCTGGATGTGGACCGATTCTGCCATCCAGCGCGCATCGGGCGGCAGCGCGTCGCCAAGCTGCGAGGCCTGGAACAGCGTGTCCATGCCCGCCAGATTCCCGGTCAGCGAGCGGGCGGTGTTTTGCGAGCGCCAATAGATCGCCTGTTTCGGTTTGTCGGCCTCCGGCTTGGCGCCCAGGAAGCCTTTCAGGCGTACGTCGCGGACCATTTCCAGCTCGTTGATGAAGACGCCGACCAGTTCGGTCACCGCTTCGGTGCCGTCGTGGTAGAGCGCGTTCTGCGGACCCGGATTGGCCCAGAGCGCGGCAAAGCCGTTGGGCTCGTTCCAGGCATCGCCAACCTCGCCGGCAGTCGTCTCGACATTGCCGGCAATGGCCGCACCGTAGGCGCAGCGATAGGCGTCGTCCCTGCCGACCAATTGACCGGCTCCGTCGCCGTAGAGGACGAATTCCAGTGCGCCGAGCCCTTGCATGGCGACGCTCTTTGTAGCCAGCTGGGCCGGATCGGCGGCTGTCGGATCCTTGCCGGCAAGTGCTGCCTGCACCTGCTTCAGGCCGATGCTCTTGCGATCCGGCCAAAACAGCATGCGCTCAAACCGGTTGTTTTCCGCGATCGGCCCGAAACGGATGATTTCCACCACCGACCAGGCATCCACGACGCCTGAGAATTCGGCGCGTGCCGCATCGAGATTGTCTCGCGAGGGCGCTTGGCAAAGCGCGTGCATGGTCTTGGCCAAGCTGTCCGCACGGTCATGCAATCTGGCATAGGCCGGGCGGACGAAGCCGTCGATCGCCCGCTGGATCACATCCGAAGCCTTCACCGTCGCGGATGCCGGCAGCGCACCGGCGAGGACCAGCATCAGAGCGAATGCAAGACGCTTCCGCATCAGAGCGACTCCAGAAACTTGATCAGCGCGGCGCGGTCGGCCGCATCGGCAGCGGCAAAGCGGTCACGCGCCTTCTGGCCCTCGCCGCCATGCCACAGAATCGCCTCGGCCAGGCTTCGTGCGCGCCCGTCATGCAGGAAGAAGGTGTTGCCGCTGACGGTCTGGGTGAGCCCGATGCCCCACAGTGGCGGCGTGCGCCATTCGCTTCCCGTGGCCTCGCCCACCGCCTGTCCGTCGGCAAGACCGGGTCCCATGTCATGCAGCAGGAAATCGGAATAAGGCCAGATCAGCTGGAATGCCTGCGCCTTGTTCGGGGTGCCGCGACGGGTGACGAATTTCGGCGTATGGCAGGAGATGCAGCCCACATCGTAGAATAGTTTTTTGCCGGCGAGCACGTCCGGTCTGTCGAGATCGCGCCGGGCCGGCACGGCAAGGTTTTGCGAATAGAAGGTCACGAGGTCCATGACCGGCGGCGGCGCTTCGACCGGACCGAGGCGCTCCTGTACACCGTTAGGTAGGCCAAGGCAGGTCTTTTCCGCGGCGCTGCAATCGCCCCAGTGCTTCGGCACTTCGGGCGTCGAAATGCCAATATCGCCGGCAAAAGCGTCCGCCGATTGCTGGCGGATCGATGCCGCCTGCGCCTTCCAGCCGAAACGGCCGAGCGTCAGTTCACCGCTGCTGGCGTCGCGTATTATGTTTGGCCTGCCGGAAATCCCGTCACCATCGCGGTCGGCCGCATCGGCACGCGTAAGGATGTCGGCGGGAGCGATCTGCTCGACCAGGCCAAGGCCGATCATCGGCGGTGTCATGCGCGGCGACAGCGTGGTGTGCGGATCGAGCGGCCCGTAGGCGAGACCCTCGACCGAATAGCTCGGCTTACGCAGCGACACGACGCTGCCGTCCGCCAGTTTTACTTTTTGCTCCTGATAATCGACATGCATCCTGCCTTCGCCCTGCAGGCCGGGAACGGCTAGCTCCTGAAGTTGTGTGCCATAGACCGGGTCGGGAAAGTTGAGCACCTTGTGATCGGCGAGCGCGGCTTTCTCCTCCTCGGTACTGGCTTCCCTTGCCAGGCGCAGGAACATCGAGGTGGTGCCGCTGTCGCCTTGGGGCGGATGGCCGCGACCGTCCTTCAGATGACAGTTCTGGCAGGCGCGCTCGTTGAACAACGGACCGAGCCCATCCGAGGCTTGTGTCGAGGATGGCGAGGACACCCAGTTCTTGCGGAAAATGGCATTGCCGAGCTTGAAGGTGCCCTCTTCCTCGAAGCTGATGTTGGCGGAGGATTGCGAGAAGGCGTCCTTGTTGACGTCCTTCTTCGAGGTGCCGGCGCCGCCCTGCATCAGCTCGAATTGCTCGGGCTTGGAGAAATCGCTGGTCGGCCTGGTGATGGCGATGACGCGCGCCAGATCCTTCGGCGTCAGATCCGTGCGGCTGGTGGCAAGCCCCGCCGGTTGCGGCGCCCCGGCCAGCGCCGAGGCTGTGAGCGTCGCCACCACGGCAAGAAAGGCGCCGCGAAGGATACCGTATCGCGGCTTCTTCTGAGGCGGCAGGCCACAATGCTCGGCCGGCCGCAAGCGGCGCATGAAATCTAGGGGGCGCCGCATTCCGGCATATCCTTATTCCGCCTCGTCGGCCGACGCTGCGTTGAGTTGACCGTACTTTTCTTCGCCGATCGAGGCGAGCAGGTCGAGTTGCGTCTCGAGAAAGTCGATGTGACCTTCCTCGTCAGCCAGCAATTCCTCGAACAGCTTCATCGTCACGTAGTCGCCTGCTTCGTTACAAACCTCGCGCGAACGCTTGTAGGCGGTGCGCGCGTCGTATTCGCCGGCAAGATCGGATTCGAGCACTTCCTTGACATTCTGCCCGATGCGCAGCGGCGCCACGGACTGCAGGTTCGGATGGCCCTCGAGGAAGATGATGCGCGCCACGAGCCGGTCGGCATGGTGCATTTCCTCGATCGATTCAGCGCGTTCCTTTTTCGCTAGCTTGGCGTATCCCCAGTCTTCCAGCAGCCGGAAATGCACCCAGTATTGATTGACCGCCCCAAGTTCCAGAAACAGAGCCTCGTTAAGCCGCTCTATGATCTGCTGTTCGCCTTTCATGGGTTCTGCTCCCGTATTGGACGCGCAGGCCTCTGACGCGATCCAGGTGTGAAACGATGTCCACGCCACTCGCCGCCGAGCGGGCATGGTAATTTTCGGTGACCCGAATGATCGTTTCGACCACATTTGGGAAGCAGCCGCAACAGCGACCGCGCTTGTGCATGGCGTGATAGACCTTCGCCGGCACGATCAGCTGCCAGGGGTCCTCATCCAGCAGCCCGACGATCGTCTGCTCTATCTCCTTTTCGGTGATGATGTTGCAATGGCAGATCAGCATTTTGTCGCTCTGGCTAACGGCGCTTCGCTGCGTCGCGTGGCTGGTGGTTTCGATAGTCTATTGGAACACCTTGTCCGGTGAATCGAGGCTGTCCGAGCCCTCGAAGGCTATCGCATTGAGCTTCAGGGTACCGACGGCGCGTTCGATCGATTTGGTCTGATCGACCAGCGCGTCGATCGCCGCCTGCACAGTGGCATTGCCTTCCGTGTTGCCTTCTCCGATCTGCTGGTCATAGGCCTCGCCGGCAAGCGCCCGCGCCTTGATGGCCTCCATCTTGGCGACGGTGACGTCCAGTTTGTCCGACAATTCCTTGGCAACCGCCGGGTCGGCCGCCTTGACCATGTCGGCCACCGACGGCCCCTCGACGACAGTGCCGTCGAGCCGCTTGTAGCTGCCGTGATAGGCGGCACGGATCCCGATCGCATCGTAAAGATGGGAGTTGTAGGTATTGTCGGAGAAGCAATCGTGCTCCTCTTCCGGGTCGTGCAACAAGAGGCCGAGCTTCATCCGCTCTCCGGCGAGCTCGCCATAGGACAGCGAGCCCATGCCGGTGAAGATGGTCGAAATGGCGGCGTTCGGCTCGCCATCGACAAGGTTCTTGCGGGCGGCGCCGCCCTCCTTCCAGTCGTCGACCATATCCTTTAGATCGGAAACCAGAAGGTCGCTCGCCGATTTCAGATACTGTCCGCGGCGGTCGCAATTGCCGCCGGTGCAATTGGCGAGGTCGTAATCGGTGTAGGGCCGTTCGCCGGCGCCCGGACCGGTGCCGTGCAGGTCCTGACCCCAAAGCAGGAATTCGATCGCGTGATAGCCGGTCGCCACATTGGCCTCGATACCGCCGGCCTCCTGCAGGGTGCCGGAGAGGAACTCCGGCGTCAGGTCGGTGGCGTCGACCTTCTTGCCGTTGATCTCGATCGACTTGTTGGCGATCACATTGGCGGTGTAGAGCGCGTTGGCGTCCGACTCGGTGCCGTAGCTCTTGGCGACATAGTCGATCAAGCCTTCGTCGAGCGGCCAGGAGTTCACCTTGCCTTCCCAGTCATCGACGATGGCGTTGCCGAAGCGATAGACCTCGGTCTGCTGATAGGGAACGCGCGATGCCTTCCAGGCCTCGCGGGCGGCGTTCAGCGTTTCGGCAGATGGCTTGGCGAGCAGCGCATCGACAGCCTTGTCGAGCGCCTCGGCCGCGATCAGCGAATCCTCGTATTTGGCGAGTGCAATGTCGGAATAGGTCTTGATGACCGCCTTGGCATCGGTTTGCGCCTTGGCCGGCAGCACGAACACGGCCGCCGTCAGCATCGCGGTGGCGCCGATCGCCGCAAGCCTGCCGCCATACCGCGCGGTGATCATCGTTCTCATGATTGTCTCTCCTCGGGAATCAATGAAATGCCGGCGCCGCGGCGGGCAGTGCCAGCGGGCAAAGAAGGGTCGCGCCATCGCGCGGTTCGCGGAAGAAAGACACCGAAATGCCTCCAATCGAAAGGGTTCAAGGCCCAGACATCAAAGGGATGCGCTGACGCGCGAGCTTCCATAAAACGGCGAAGACGCCGGATGTCAACTGGTGGCGTAGAAAAAATTCAATTGAAACAATAGTTTAGAATTATTCTAAACTAGAACTGTCAACTTTAACACCGACGTATGAGGAATGCCGGCGCATGACGCAGTTGACAGGCGGCCGTTCCGGGTGCGACCCGGATCGGCGCTCTTGCGGCGGCGCCGGACAATCGCCACCTGGCGAGACGTCCTAGATTTGGATGAGGAATCGGGCTGTTATGAAAAACGGGGTCGTCATTGTCGGTGCGGGTCATGCGGGCGTGCAAGCGGCCGCCAGCCTGCGCGAAGAAGGCTATGACGGCCCGGTGATCCTGGTCGGCGACGAAAACGAATTGCCCTACCACAAGCCGCCGCTGTCGAAGACCTTCATCAAGGATCAGCAAGCAAAGCCGCAGCCGTTGCGCGGCGAGGCTTTTTATACCGGCAGCGCCATCGACTTCCGGCCAGGCATCCGGGTCGAGCGGATCGACGTAGGCGGCCGCAGGCTGGAGATATCGGGCGGCGGTGTGTTGCCGTTTGACCGGCTGATCCTCGCCACCGGCGCGCGGCCGCGCCTGCTGCCGCTGCCGGGTTCGGAGCTTTCCGGCGTTGTGTCGCTGCGCTCGCTCGGCGATGCCCGCCTGATCCGCGAATTGAGCGCGCAAAGCGAGGAGGTCGTCATCCTCGGCGGCGGCTTCATCGGCCTGGAGATTGCCGCGACGCTCACCGCGGCAGGCCGCAAGGTTACGGTGGTCGAGGCGGTCGACCGGCTGCTCGGCCGCGCCGTGGCACCGGTCATCGCCGGCCATGTGCGCCAGCGGCTGGAGGCCACCGGTGTGCGCATCCTTACCGGCACCACCATCGAACGGCTGGAGGACGAGAACGGCCGTGTTTCGGCTGCAATCACCTCATCCGGCGAGACATTGCCGGCGCAGATGGTCGTCATCGGTATCGGGGTCGTGCCGAATGTCGAACTGGCCGAAGCCGCCGGCATTGCCATCGCCAACGGCATCCGCGTCGACCAGCAGATGCGCACGTCGGTGCCGGAAATCCTCGCCATCGGCGACGCGGCGTCTTACCGGCACTGGTTCACCGGCGGCGACGTGCGGCTGGAATCGGTACAGAACGCCACTGACCAGGCGCGGCTCGCCGCACGCACCATCGCCGGCCACACCGACAATTACTCGGCGGTGCCGTGGTTCTGGTCCGATATCGGCGACATGAAGCTGCAGATGGTCGGCCTGATTGCGGGTGGCGACAGCCATGTCGTGCTGGGCGACGTGGCCGAGAACAAATTCTCCATCTACCACTATGCCGGAAGCCGGCTGCTCGGCATCGAATCGGTCAACCGGCCGGGCGACCACATGCTTGGCCGCAAGATGCTCGGCGCCGGCTTTTCGCCGTCGCCGCAGATTGTCGCGACCGGGCCCGACGGGCTGAAGGCGGCGCTCGCCGCCTTCCAGGAAGGAGAGCCTGTCCGCGCTGCAGAATAATCGTATCGCTCAGGCGGCGCGGGCCTCGCGCATCGAACTTTCCAGAATGTCGAGCGCCTCGTTCATGACGCCATCCTGGATGGTGATCGGCGCGAGGAAGCGGATGACGTTGCCGTAGACGCCGCAGGTCAGCAGGATCAGGCCCTTGTCGAGCGCCTTCAGCCGGACCGCATTGGCGAGTTCCGGAGACGGCAGGCCCTTCGCCACATCGTTGAACTCGACCGCGTTCATGAAGCCGGGGCCTCTGATATCGACGATCTCCGGGGCTTCGTCGCGGATCGCTTGCAGGCGCTGCTTCAGACGGTTGCCCAGCGTGTTGGCCCGGTCGCAGAGCTTCTCCTCGTCGATGACGTCGAGCACGGCATGCGCCGCGGCGACGCCGATCGGGCTGCCGCCATAGGTGCCGCCGAGTCCGCCGGGGTTCGGGACATCCATGACCTCGGCCCGCCCGGTGACCGCCGCCAAGGGGAAGCCGCCGGCTAGGCTCTTGGCCATGGTGGTGATGTCGGCCGCCACCTCGTGGTGGTCCATGGCGAACATCTTGCCGGTGCGGGCAAAGCCGGTCTGCACCTCGTCGGCGATCAGCAGCATGCCATGCTGATCGCAGATCTTGCGCAATGCGGTCATGAAATCGCGCGGCGCCTCGTAGAAGCCGCCCTCGCCCTGCACCGGCTCGACGATGATGGCGGCAACGCGGGCCGGATCGACGTCGGCCTTGAACAGCCGGTCGAGCGCAGCCAGCGAATCGGCGACCGACACGCCGTGCAGCGCAACCGGGAACGGCGCATGGAAGACATCCGCCGGCATGGCGCCGAAGCCGACCTTGTAGGGCACGACCTTGCCGGTCAGTGCCATGCCCATGAAGGTGCGGCCGTGAAAGCCGCCGGAAAAAGCGATGACCGCCGGCCGGCCGGTGGCGTTACGGGCAATCTTGATAGCGTTTTCGACCGCCTCGGCGCCGGTCGTGACAAAAATCGTCTTCTTGTCGAACTTGCCGGGCAGCATGCCGTTCAGCCGTTCGGCCAGCCGGATATAGCTCTCATAGGGCACGACCTGGTAGCAGGTATGGGTGAAGCGCTCGAGCTGCGCCTTGACCGCTTCGATCACCCTGGGGTGACGGTGGCCGGTGTTGACGACGGCGATGCCGGACGAGAAGTCGATGTAGCGGCGGCCTTCCACATCCCAGATCTCCGAGTTTTCGGCGCGATCGGCATAGATCTGAGTGGTCATGCCGACGCCGCGCGAAATCGACTGGCTCTTGCGTTCGGAAATGGCTGAATTTGTCATCGTATCCCTCACCGGGCCGGCGCCCGCTCTCGTTTGATGGCTGTTGAGACTCTTCTGGGCTTATTTCAGGTTTTCCTCAAGTTGGCACTGGCGGCGGGCGATTGGGCCTGCGGTCCGGCGGGCGACCTGACACAAAGTTGCCAAGTCCCGTTCCTTCGCGCCCCCCTCTGTCCTGCCGGACATCTCCCCCACAAGGAGGGAGATTGGCAGCTTCGTCGGCAGCGTTCCTTCTATAACGTTGGCGATTGGCGAAATCAGTGGTGACGGCCAATCTCCCCACCCGTGGGGGAGATGGCCGGCAGGCCAGAGGGGGCGCGAAAGAACACGACGCGGGGAATTGAAAGCAAGCCTACTCACGCCGTCCGCACAAATCCCTCGCTGGCCCTCAGCAAATTGCGCGTATAATCCTTGGTGACACGGCGTTCGACAAGATCGTCCGCGGTCAGATTCTCCATCGCCTCGCCGTTCTGCATCACCATCAGCCGTTCGCACATGTGGGTGATGATGGCTAGGTCGTGGCTGACCATCAGGAAGGTCAGCTTGCGGCGGCGCCTGATCTCTTCCAGCAGGTTCAGCACCTCCGCCTGCACCGAAGCGTCGAGCGCCGAGGTCGGCTCGTCGAGCAGCAGGATCGACGGTTCCAGAATCAGGGCGCGGGCGATCGCCACGCGCTGGCGCTGACCGCCGGACAATTGATGCGAATAGCGAAAACGGAACCCGGTGCCGAGGCCGACCTCGTCGAGTGCCCGCTGGATGCGCTTTTCGCCGTCGGCGAAGCCGTGAATGGCGAGCGGCTCCTGCAGCAGGCGGTCGACGGTCTGGCGCGGGTGCAGCGAACCGTACGGGTCCTGGAAGACCATCTGCACCTCGCGGTAAAACGCCTTGTCGCGACGCGCGCCGAGCGTTTTGCCGTTGACCGCGATGGTGCCTGATGCGGCCGGCGCCAGGCCGGCGATTGCCCTGAGCAACGTCGACTTGCCGGAGCCGGACTCGCCGACCAGGCCGAAGGATTCACCGGATTCGACCTCGAGGCTGACGCCTTTCAACGCGCGGAAGCGGTCGAAGACCACCTCCAGCCTGTCGACGGAAAGGGCTGCCGTCATGCTGCCCACTCCGGCTTGCGGTCGAGCACCGGCAGCGGGTGACGGTCGGCGCCGATCTTGGGCATGCAGTTGAGCAGGCCGCGCGTATAGGGATGCTGGGCGCGGCCGAGCTCCGAGGCTTTGAGCTGTTCGACCACCTTGCCGGCATACATGACGATGACACGATCACAGAAGGACGAGACCAGGCGCAGATCGTGCGAGATGAAGATCAGCCCCATGCCGCGCTCGCTGACCAGCCGGTCGAGGATGCCGAGCACGTCGAGCTGGACAGTGACGTCGAGTGCCGAGGTCGGCTCGTCGGCGATCATCATTTCTGGCCCGGCGATCAGCATCATGGCGATCATGGCGCGCTGGCCCATGCCGCCGGAAACCTCGTGCGGATGCAGGTCGAAGACACGGGCCGGATCGCGGATCTGCACAGCCTCCAGCATGGCCAGCGCGCGGTCGCGGGCTTCGGCCTTGGAGACCTTCTCATGCGTGCGCAGCGTCTCGACGATCTGGCGGCCGATGCTCATCACCGGGTCGAGCGAATATTTCGGATCCTGCAGGATCATGGCGATACGCTTGCCGCGCAGCGCGCGGCGCTCGCGCGGCGAGGCGGCCAGCAGGTCGATGCCGTCAAAAGCGAGCGTCTTCGCGGTCACCTCGGCCTGCGGCGGGGTGACGCCCATGATGGCGCGGCCGGTCTGCGACTTGCCCGAACCGCTCTCACCGACGATGCCGAGCCGCTCGCGGCCGAGCGAGAAGGAAACGCCGCGCACCGCCTCGATCAGGCCGGTGCGCGTCGGGAAGGTAACGCGCAGGTCGTCGACTTCGAGAAGCGTGCTCATTGGTCGCCACTCATTGGTCACCGCTTCGGGGATCGAGCGCGTCGCGCAGTCCGTCGCCGAGCAGGTTGAAGCCGAGGCTGACGATGAGGATGGCAAAGCCCGGAGCACCCGCCACCCACCACTGGTCGAGCACGAAGCGGCGGCCCGACGCGATCATCGCGCCCCATTCGGGCAGCGGCGGCTGCGCGCCGAGGCCGAGGAAGCCGAGGCCGGCCGCGGTCAGGATGATGCCGGCCATGTCGAGCGTCACCCTGATGATCAGCGAGGAGATGCAGAGCGGCATGATGTGGCGAAGCACGATGCGAAACGGCGAGGCGCCCATCAATTGCACCGCCTTGATGTAATCGGAATTGCGCACCGTCAGCGTTTCGGCGCGGGCAATGCGGGCATAGGGCGGCCACGAGGTGATGGCGATGGCAAGCACGGCATTTTCGATGCCGGGGCCGAGCGCGGCGACAAAGGCCAGCGCCAGGATCAGCTTCGGAAAGGCGAGAAAGATGTCGGTGATGCGCATCAGGATCGCATCGGTCCAGCCGCCGGCGTAACCGGCGACGGTGCCGACCAGCAAGCCGATGGGCGCGGCGATGATGGCAACCAGAATGACGACGTACAGTGTCCAGCGCGAGCCGAAGATGATGCGCGAATAGATATCGCGGCCGAGATCGTCGGTGCCGAACCAGTGCGCCGCACTCGGCGCCAGGAGCCGCGAGCCCTTGAGGTCGCCGAATGTCGGCGAATAGGGCGCCAGCACATCGGCGAATGCCGCGACCACCAGCAGGGCGACGATGATGAGCAGGCCGGCAAACGCCAGCCGGTTGGCGGAAAAGCGCCGCCACGCCACATAGGCGCGGCCGAGCCTCGCCTGCACGCGCGACGCCGGCCGCTCGCTGAGCAGCCAGTCGCGGCGGGTTTGAATCGCTTCCGTGCTCATCCTGCCTTGGTCCTTATCCTGCCTTGGTCCTTGGATCGAGCAGCCGGTAGAGCAGGTCGGAGAATAGATTGATGGCGATGAAGACCGAGCCGATGATGATCGTGCCGCCAAGCACGGCATTCATGTCGGCGTTCTGCAGCGAGTTGGTGATGTAGAGGCCGATGCCCGGCCACGAAAACACTGTCTCGGTCAGCACCGAGCCTTCGAGCAGCCCGGCATAGGACAGAGCGATCACCGTGACCATCGGCACCGCGGCGTTGCGCAGCGCGTGACCCCAGATGATGCGCGTTTCCGACAGGCCCTTGGCGCGCGCTGCGACGATGTATTCCTGGGTGAGTTCGTTCAGCATGAACGAGCGCGTCATGCGGCTGATGTAGGCGAGCGAGAAATAGCCGAGTAGCGAGGCCGGCAGGATGATGTGGCGGAAGGCATCGGCAAATACGTCCCACTGCCGCTGCCAGAGCGCATCCAGCAGGTAAAAGCCGGTAATCGGCGTGAAGGTGTATTCGTAGACGACGTCGAGCCGGCCGGGAAAGGCGACCCATTGCAGCTTGGCGTAGAACAGCACCAGCGCCAGCAGCCCCAGCCAGAAGATCGGCACGGAATAACCGACAAGGCCGATGATGCGCACGATCTGGTCGATGACGCTGCCGCGCCGCACGGCGGCCAGCACGCCAAGCGGCACGCCGATCACCGAACCGATCAATGTTCCCAACGTCGCCAGTTCGAGCGTCGCCGGAAAGGCGCGGCGGATATCGGTCATCACCGGATTGGTGGTCAGCACCGAGGTGCCGAAATCACCGTTCAGGGCATGTTTGACATAGATGTAGAACTGCTCGACCAGCGGCAGGTCGAGTCCCATCTCGCGGCGCGTTCGTTCGACGACGTTGGCCGGCGCCCGGTCGCCGAGCACCGCCAGCACCGGGTCGATCGGGATCACGCGGCCGATGAAGAAGGTCACCGCGAGCAGACCGAGATAGGTCGTTATTGCGATGACCAGGAACCGGGCGATCGATGAGGCCACGGCAACGGCGCGGGCGCCGCCGCGCCCTGCCGTCACTTCGCTTTCAACTACGCTCATACGGCGCGTCCGCCGGCATCACTCCCCGGCGTCACTCCTTCGAGACGGGGCCGACGAAGTTGGTGTCAAAGCTCGGGCCGAGCGCAAAACCCTTGAGGTTCTTGCGCAGGCCGGCCACTTCCAGCTGCTGGTGGATGATGACGAAGGGGCTGGTATCGAGGATCTTCTTCTCGAGATCCTGGTACATTGCGGCGCGCTTGGCCGCGTCCTTCTCGAGCAGGGCGGCTTCGGTTTGCTTGGTCAAGTCCGGGATGTCCCAGGCGTTGCGCCAGGCCAGCGTCTTGGTCTTGCCTTCATCCGAATTGTCCGGGTTGCTGGCAAAGGTCTGGGCATTGGAGTTCGGGTCGAAATAGTCCTGGCCCCACTGGCCGATATAGATGTCGTGGTTGCGGGCGCGGTATTTGGTCAGCGTCTGCTTGCCGTCGCCGGGGATGATCTCCAGCTTGATGCCGGCCTGTCCCAGCGTCTGCTGGATCGATTCCGCCATGCCCGTCGTCGGCTGCCCGGTGCGCACGTCCATGGTGACGCTGAAGCCGTCGGCGAGGCCGGCCTTGGCGAGCAGTTCCTTGGCCTTGGCGACGTCGAGCTTGAACGGATTCTCGTCCAGCTCGCCAAGCACGCCTTTCGGCAGGAAGGTCTGATGGATCTCGCCGATGCCCTTGAGGATGGTCGAGCTCAAGGCGTCGTAGTCGACCAGATATTTGAACGCCTGGCGAACCTCGGGCTTGGCGAGGTTGGCGTTCTTCTGGTTGAGGCTGATGTAATAGACCGTGCCCTTCGGCGCGCTGGTGGTGGTGAGGTCGGCATTCTTGGCGATCGCATCGAGGTCGTTCGGTTCGAGATTGCGGGCAACGTCGATGTCGCCGGCCTCCAGCGCCAGGCGCTGGCCAGAGCTTTCCTTCATGTTGCGATAGATGACGCGGGCAAGCTTGGCCTTCTCGCCGTAATAATTGTCGTTGCGCTCCAGCACGACGGCCTCGTTGGCGCGCCATTCGCGCAGTTTGAAGGCACCGGAGCCGGCATAACCGGTCTTTAGCCAGGCATTGCCGAAATCATTGTCCCATTTGTAATCGGCGCTCGGCGTGACCGCCGCGACATGCTCCTTGACCAGCTTGGCGTCGACGACCGAGGCGACCGTCGCCGACAGGCAGTTCAGCACGAAGCTCGGCGCATAGGCCTTGTCGACCGTGAACTGGAACGTGGTGTCATCAACGGCCTTGGCCTTCTCGGTGACGTTGCCGCCATCGATACCGAACTGGCCGATAATAAAGGCCGGGCTCTTGTCGAGCTTGATGGCGCGCTCGAACGAATAGGCGACGTCGGCCGCCGTGATCGGATTGCCGGAGGCGAACTTGAGGCCGGGCTTGAGCTTGAACGTGTAGGTCAGGCCGTCGTCGGAGACGCTCCAGCTTTCGGCGAGATCGCCTTTGACCTTGGACGTGTCGCTGAGGTCGAGGCGTACCAGAAGATCATAGGTGTTGCCGGTGACCTCTGCGGTCGACAATTCGAATGCTTCGCCCGGATCCATGGTGATGATGTCGTCGATGGCGAAACCCTCGACCAGCGTGTCGGCGGGCGTGACCGCGAAGGCAGGCGCACCGGCCAGGAGCAGCGCGGACATAGCCGCGCCCGCGAGCAAGAAGCGGGAGCGTAGAGCAAACTTTTCCATCATCATTTTAACTGTTCCCTGTTTTTGTTGACCTGAGTTCCCGGCTCAGGGTTGTGGCATTTCTTGCCGCGTCGAACGGTGATCCCCGGACCGTTGTCTTGGCAATTTTTTGTGCGGTTCCGGTTCACCATATCCGGCGGTTTCGAGCGCGGCAACGAGCATTTGCAGAACGGTCGATTGGGCCAGACCGGCGGTGCGAAAATCCGGCTATTTCAGCGCGGTAACCAGGTCGGCGTCGGGAAAGCAGGTAGCGGAACGGCCGTTGCTGGCCTGCCATTTGCCGATCGAGCGGCGCGTCTTGAAGCCAGGCAGGCCGTCGGCGCTGCCGACATCGTAGCCCTTGGCTTCCAGCGCCCGCTGCAGGGCGGCGATGTCGGAGCGGTAGAGCCCGCCGACCGCGCCCCAATTGCCCGAGAAATTGCTGTCGCCATGGGCGATGCGATCGGCGCCATGGCCGATGAACAGGGCATAGAGATCGCTGGTGTTATACTGCTTCAGCACATAGAAATTGGGGGTGACGATGAAGGTCGGGCCGCTACGCCCGGCCGGCATCAAAAGAAAGCCCTCGGCTTTCAGTTCGCTCGCCGGGAACGGTTTACCCGACACACGCCTGATGCCCATATCAGCCCATTGGGAAATCTTCTTGCCCTGGTCCGGACCTTCAAGCGAGCACGAGACGCTGTCCGGCACAGTCACCTCGAAGCCCCAGCCGCGGCCCCTGACCCAGCCATAATGGACGAGATAATTGGCGATCGATGCCAGTATATCGGGCGTCGAATTCCAGATGTCGGTGCGGCCGTCGCCGTCGAAATCGACGGCATGCTTGAGGAACGATGTCGGCATGAACTGCGGCTGGCCAAGCGCGCCTGCCCAAGACGATTTCATCGCGCCGACCGGGCAAGCCCGCGCTCGACGATCTCGAGCGCAGCCAAGAGCTCGGTGCGGAAGAATTCCTTCCTGGTCGACATGAACGCCTTGGTGCCCAGCACCTCGAAGGCGTCATAAGGCATCTTCGCCGCGCCGAAGCCGCTCTCGCGGCCCCAGATCGCCAGCAGCACTTCGCCAGGCACGCCGTAGCGTTTCTCGATCGCGGCAAGCGTCCTGGCGTTGGTCGCCTCGCGGGTGCGGCCGCCGGCGGTCACCGCTCGGACTATCTTTTCAGCGAAATAGGCGCCCGGCGAACCGAATTCGGCCTGATGCTGCTTCTGCGGCGTCGTCGCCTTCTCGCCCGGCTTCACCAGGTCGGGCAGCCTGAGGTTCGGCTTGACGCCGTCGAAAGCGGCATCGAAGGTTTTCCTAGAGATGCCTTTGGCCTTGGCTTCGGGCCAGAGGTCGTTGCTGAGCCAGGCGTGGAACTGGTCGTCGATTTTTGCGGCGGAGGCGGGAGTGGCGAGGAGGAAGGCGAGAAAAAACGCGACGGCCAGCCTGCGAAGTCGGCGTCCTGTCGCGCCCCCCTCTGTCCTGCCGGACATCTCCCCCTCCAGGGGGGAGATTGGCTGTCGCGTCTGTTTTCGCCAATCTTCAACGTCGCAAGCTTGGCGGGGATATCGAGGCTGCCAATCTCCCCCCTTGAGGGGGAGATGTCCGGCAGGACAGAGGGGGGCGCGACAGAATGCAATCATCACAGAAGCACCCTTCCCGCCGCTCGCCTCAAAACACTGTCCGCGACTTCAGTGCTGCGGCCAGCGTACCTTCGTCGAGATAATCGAGTTCGCCGCCGACCGGAACACCGTGCGCCAGGCGCGTCACCTTGATGTCGAAGCCGGAAAGCTGGTCGGTGAGGTAGTGCGCGGTGGTCTGGCCCTCGACCGTGGCGTTGACGGCGAGGATCACTTCCTTGACTTCGCCGCCGGCGACGCGATCGACCAGCGAACGGATGTTGAGCTCATCAGGACCAATGCCGTCGAGCGGCGACAGCGTACCGCCGAGCACATGGTAGCGCACGTTCATGGCTGTCGCCCGCTCCAACGCCCAAAGGTCGGCCACGTCCTCGACGACGATGAGTGTAGTGGGGTCGCGGCGGGGGTCGGTGCAGATCATGCATGGATCTGAGGTATCGACATTGCCGCAGGTCGAGCAGATGCGCACCTTGTCGACCGCCTCGCCCATGGCGGCGGCGAGCGGCGCCAGCAGCTGTTCCTTCTTCTTGATGAGGTGGAGTGCTGCGCGCCGTGCCGAACGCGGACCGAGCCCCGGCACCTTGGCCAGCAGCTGGATCAGGCGTTCGATCTCGGGACCGGCGATTCGCTTCGACATCGCACCGGTTTAGGATTTTTCCGCACGCTTTGGAACAGTTGAGCGGCCAGGGGCTCCGCTCTTCCCTTCTCCCCTTGTGGGAGAAGGTGGATTGGCGCGCAGCGCCAAGACGGTTGAGGGGTGTTGGCCGGAGCGCCGTCGATGCCAAGCTGGAGCACCCCTCATCCGACCTCGCTCCGCGAGGCCACCTTCTCCCACAAGGGGAGAAGGGAAGGCCGACGTCGCGGCCAGTGCTGCCGCCCTCAGTTTTCTTCCAGTGGCCGGGTCTGGCCGGCGATCATCGCGCCGATGGCGTCGGTGTTCTCGGGCGTCGCCTCGAACGACATTGTCGGCTCTGCCGGCGCGGCCTGGAAGGAGGTGACAGGCCGCTCGCTCGCGGTTCCGCCAAAACGGGCCGCATCCGGCTCCTGCATTGGTTCCTGCAGCGCCACAAGCATCGGCTTCTCCGCCGTCGCCTTCTCCGGGGTCGCCATTCCGGCGGTCACCCTTGTCTGCTTTGCCGGCAGCGATGCGGCGGCGGTCACATAGGTTGCCTTGGCAAATGTCGGCTTGACCTCGCGAGCCGGCTCCGCCGAGGCGACAAGTATGGCCTGAGCGGCAGGCGCTTGCGGCTTGGCCTGGGCCATGGCGACCACCGGTTCGTCCGGCAGCGGCTGCCAGTTGCGGCCGCGCTTTTCATAGAAAGCATTGCCGCCGGCGACCATGGTGTAGTGCATGTTCTTGTAGGGGAAGCGCAGGCCGGCGGTGTGGAAGAACATGGTGTTCTTCAGCTTGGCTTTGCGCTCGCCCTTGAGCACCGCCTCGGCGGCTTCCTCGACGTCGGGCATCGCCTTCGAATTCATCGGCCGTGTCATGACGCCCGGCGCGAACTGCCCGCGCTCGCCGACGACCTGGCAGATGGTGTTGCCGTGATTGCCGGACCGCAGCCGGTTCATCACCACGGTGCCGACCGCAATCATGCCGTCACGGCTGGAGCGGTTGGACTCGAAGAACATCGCCCGCTCCAGGCATTCCTTCTCCTTCGGCGTGGAATTGTAGGAGCGCGAGCTCAGGAAACTCGGCGTAATGGCATCGGTCAGGCTGGACATGCCGTGCGAGGCGGTCTGACTGCAAGCGGCCAAAAACAGCGGCGAGATAACGACGCCGAGCCGCAACGGCGTCTTCCATCGGGTAGAGATCAACAGGTGTCCCCTCAATTCTGCTGCCAGCCCGCCCCTGGTTGCGGCAAGAATGAGACACTTTCAGGCAAAAAGATGGCTAAAGCGTTATTAAGTGTGGGGAGTTGCCCAATAGACACAGTTGGCGGGCTTCCGAGAGCCGGAGCGGAGCGTATTGTTTCGTGAGCACCGGAAGCGCAGGAAGCCGCCGTTTGCAGGCCGGCATCACCTGGATATCAACACACCTTAGAACGGCAGTTTCATTCCCGGCGGGATCGGTAGGCCCGCGGTCAGCGCCCTGGTCTTCTCCTGCATGATCTGCTCGACCTTGGTCCTGGCGTCGTTGTGGGCAGCGAGAAGCAGGTCCTCGAGAATCTCGACCTCGTCTTCCTTGAACAGCGACGGGTCGATCTTCAGCGACTTCATCTCGAATTTGCCGGTCAGCGTCACGCTGACCAGGCCGCCGCCGGCCTGCCCGGTGGCTTCCAGCGTGGCGATCTCATCCTGCATGGCCTGGAACTTGGCCTGCATTTCCTTTGCCTTGCCCATCATGCCGAGAAGGTCTTTCATCGCACGGTCCTTTGCAGCTGGTGCTGGTTGTTCAGGTTTCGTCGTCGTCGGCCGGCGGCTCGACCGGCACTTCGGCCTCGTCGGCTTCCGGCGCGTCGGGAATGCGCACGTCGATGATCTTGGCACCGGGAAAGCGCGCCAGGATGGCGGCGACCGTCGGGTCGCTCTTGGCATCGAGGAAGGCGTTTTCGCGCTTTGTCGATTCCACCTCGGCCAAGGTCTGGCCGCCCTCGTCCTTCGACAGCGACACCAGCCAGTTGCGGCCCGTCCAGGCGCGCAGCTTGGCGGTCAAATCATTGAGCAACATCTTCGGCGCGTCGTCGGTCAGGCTGACGTCGATACGACCGGGCTCGATGCGCACCAGGCGCACGCAACGCTTCACCAGCACCTTGAAGGCCATGTCGCGCTGGACGTCGGCAAGGGCGACAATGTCGGCCAGCGATTTCACCGGCACCGGCGGCGCCTCGACCGCCGGCTCCGGCGGAGCAACGAAGTTGGTCGGCACGGGCTCGGCCTCGACCAGGCGCATCGTCTCGACCAGGCGCATTGTCTGGGCGCCGCCATTGGACGTCGGCATCCGCGCCTGCGCCACGGCGCCATCGCTTGCAGGCGCATGGTTTGCGGGGCCGGGGCTTGCCGGCGTGCCATTCACGCGCGGCGCAGCGCCCGGCAGTGTGCCGCCGTTCTCCAGCGATTTCAGCGCCTCGTCCAGCGTCGGCAGGTCGGCGGCATGGGCCAGCCGGATCAGCACCATCTCGGCGGCGCTGACCGGGCGGTTGGAGGTCTGCACCTCGGGAATACCTTTCAAGAGCATCTGCCACGTCCGCGACAGCACCTTGACCGACAGCGTGCTGGCGAAATCGGCGCCGCGCCGGCGCTCGTCCTCGGACAGCGAGGCGTCGTCGATGGCAGCCGGCACGAAACGCAGACGGGTGACCAGATGGTTGAACTCGGCAAGGTCGGTCAGCACCGCGGCAGGATCGGCGCCGGTATCGTACTGGGCACGGAATTCGGCAAGTGCGGCGGCGACGTCGCCCTTCATGACATGTTCGAACAGGTCGACGATGCGGGCACGGTCGGCAAGGCCGAGCATGGCACGCACCGCTTCGGCGCTGACCGCGCCGCCGCCATGGGCGATCGCCTGGTCGAGGATCGACTGCGCATCGCGCATCGAGCCTTCGGCCGCGCGCGCGATCATCGCCAGCGCATCGTCTTCGACTTCGATGCCCTCCAGACCGGCTATCCTGGCAAGGTCGGCCTTGATCATTGCCGCATCGATGCGCCTGAGGTCGAAGCGCTGGCAGCGCGACAGGACGGTGATCGGCACCTTGCGGATTTCGGTGGTGGCGAAGATGAACTTAACGTGCGGCGGCGGCTCTTCCAGCGTCTTCAGCAGGCCGTTGAAGGCCTGGTTGGAAAGCATGTGCACTTCGTCGATGATGTAGACCTTGTAGCGCGCCGACACCGGGGCGTAGCGCACACGCTCGATGATGTCCCTGATGTCGTCGATGCCGGTATGCGAGGCGGCGTCCATCTCGATGACGTCGACATGCCGGCCTTCCATGATCGCCTGGCAATGCTCGCCGAGCACGGCAAGGTCGACGGACGGCTGGTCGACGGACGATGTTTTGTAGTTCAGGGCCCGCGCGAGTATGCGCGCGGTCGTCGTCTTGCCGACGCCACGCACACCGGTCAGCATCCAGGCCTGGGCGATGCGGCCGGTGGCAAAGGCATTGGTCAACGTGCGGACCATCGGCTCCTGGCCGATCAGTTCGGAGAAATTCGACGGTCGGTATTTGCGCGCCAACACGCGGTAGGCGGCAGGCTTGTCCAATTTCCCGGCCTCGTTTCCGGCTTCGCTCATTCGCCCGTTAAGCTCCAAGGGCTGCCACTGGAGGCGGCCGATTCCTGCGCATAATTTCGCCCGCGCGGCTTGGCGCCGTCAATGTCGGGGTAAAAGGCGAAGAGGCGGGAGGCTGGAACAATGACCCGTTCCGGGCTCGTTAGGGCTGCTTCCTTCCGGACCTGACCCGGTTGGCGAGTGGACCGTCCACCACCAACCTCCCAGCCTCCATATCGGCAATCCGGCGATGAAATGCAAGTGCGGATGATAGGGTCCTTGAGCGATGGCGAAAGCTGAAACCAAAAACCCGCCTCGGCGGGCGGGTCGTTGGTGCGAATAATCACCATAGCGAGATTAGTAGCATAGCTGCCGGCACAAAGCAAGAACAAAATGTGGCCGCGATCAAAATCGTCAATCTCGGCGGGGCAGCGCCAAGCTGATGCAATTTGCCCGGGCCTCACTTCTTCGCGCACAATCAGCGCCGCGACGGCCAATGTTTGTTGCTGCCCCTTGCGGCCCTTCGGAAGCCGCTCTAGCGTCGATGGAGTTCAAAAAACGTCAAAAAGTGAGGGAAACGCCGATGCTGCCGGGCCTCAAGGCCGGATTCACGCTTGACGCCCAGCTGGAAGCCGACAGCGAACAGCTGATGTGGCTCGGCCTGTGCGAATTGCGCGTCATGAACGACCGCCGCTGGCCATGGCTGCTGCTGGTGCCGCAGCGGCCGGGCATCGAGGAAATCCACGACATGACGCCGCTGGACCAGGCGATGCTGACCTTCGAGACCAACATGGTGGCGCTGGCGCTGAAGCGGGTGACCGGCTGCACCAAGATCAACACCGGCGCACTCGGCAACATCGTGCGCCAGCTGCATGTACACGTCATTGCGCGCTCGGAAGGCGATCCCGGCTGGCCCGGCCCGGTGTGGGGGCACGGCCTGCGCGAGCCCTATCAGCGCTCCGACCTTCGCAAGTTTGCGGAAAAGATCAAGGCAGCGTTATAAGCCTCTCCCGTGTCCACCTTGAACCTTCCCGAGTCTGCATGAGCTTTCGCCTGTTTGACGCGCCCTTGCGCGAGCCGAGCCAGTTTGTCGGCTTCGCCGGCAACATTATCGACCGGCAGTCCGAAAACCGCGCCGACGATTCCGTCGAAAAGGCACTCGCCGATCCCTCGGCGCGGCTTTTGCTGATGCGTGGCGGCCGGCTCTATCTGAAGCTTGCGCAAGGCGCATTCGACCCCTGGTTCGGCGTGGCCGAATGCCGGCCGCTCGAAGCATCGCTCGAAAACGGCGTCCTGCTCGGTTTTTCCGAAAGCGGCCCGGTGCTGGCGGTGCCGGCCGGGGTCGAGCCCGAGCAGCTTCCCGAGACGATCAAGGCGATCGACTATCGCTCGGTCTATATGCAGGGGCTGATCGACGAAGCGGCGGCCGGCGCGCTGGCGCAAGGGGCGGCGCTGCTCGCCTGGCATGCCAGCCATCGCTTCTGCAGCAAATGCGGCACCGAAGCCGCGATGCGGGCGGGCGGTTACAAGCGGCATTGCTCGGCCTGCGGTACGGAGCACTTTCCGCGCACCGACCCGGTGGCGATCATGCTGACGGCAACACGCGAAAAATGCCTGCTCGGCCGCGGCCGGCATTTCGGGCCCGGCATGTATTCGGCGCTCGCCGGTTTCATCGAGCCGGGCGAGACGATCGAGGCGGCGGTGCGGCGCGAAACGCTGGAGGAAGCCGGCATCAGGCTCGGCCGCGTCGTCTACCACGCCAGCCAGCCCTGGCCGTTCCCCTATTCGCTGATGATCGGCTGCTTCGGCGAACCGCTCAACGACGATATCCAGCCCGACCTCAACGAGCTGGAAGATTGCCGCTGGTTCTTTCGCGACGAGGTGCTCTCGATGCTGGCCCGCGAGCATCCGGGCGGCCTGGTGACACCGCCGAAGGGGGCGATCGCCTACAACCTCATCCTCGCCTGGGCCGACAGCGCGTGACACGAAGACATCGCAGGAGCAAAGAATGATCCGTCACACCGTCGTGTTCACGCTGAAACACCCGCCGCATTCGCTCGAGGAAAAACAGTTCCTCGCCGAGGCCAAGAGGATTCTCACGGCGATAAAGGGCGTCACACAGTTCGAGCAGTTGCGGCAGGTCAGTCCCAAGAACGAGTACCGCTTCGGCTTCTCGATGGAGTTCGCCGATCAGCGGGCCTATTCCGGCTATAACGACCATCCCGACCACGTCGCCTTCGTCCGCGACCGCTGGATCCCCGAGGTCGCGGCGTTTATGGAGATCGACTACGTGCCGCTCGGCTGGGGCTGAGACTGGAAAGCGGCGCTCTAAAAAATTAATACCCGGCGTCGCGATCCACCACATTTTCCAGCGCTTCGCCGCGCTCGAAAGCATCCATCTGACGCAGCATGATCGGCGCCAGGTGGACCGGATCGGAGGTTGCCGCCGCGTGCGGCGTCACGAACACTTTGGGGTGGCTCCATAGCGGGCTGGTCTTCGGCAGCGGCTCGACCTCGAACACGTCGAGGCTGGCTTCCTTCAGCGTGCCGTCGTCCAGCGCGCGCAAAATGTCGGCGTCCTTCTGCAGCCTGCCGCGCCCGGCATTGATCAGCACTGAGCCGCCGAGCCCGTTGCGCTTGCGCAGCTCCTTCAGCACGCCGTGGTTGATGATGCCGTGCGTCTGCGGCGTCAGCGGCAGCAGCACCACCACGATGTCGGTGGCGTTTAGGAACGGGATCAGGCCGGTCTCGCCCGCGTAAGTCGAGACACCTTGCATCGGCCGATCGCTGCGCGACCAGCCATTGACGGGAAAGCCGAGCGACAACAGCACCGATGCCGCCGCGCGGCCAAGCGTGCCGAGCCCCATAATGCCGACCGAGATGTCGCTGGCCGGCCGCTGCTGCGGTTCATGCCAGATCTTCTTCTGCTGCTGGGCGCGGTAGAGCATGCCCTGGCGATGGTGGTCGAGCACCCGCCAGACGACGTATTCGGTCATGTACTGGGTCAGGTTGTCGGCCACCACCTTGACGACCGGTACGTCGGGCAAGGTGGGATCGGCGAAGATGTGGTCGACGCCGGCGCCGATCGAGAAGATGGCGCGCAGATTGGGCAGCGACGACAATAGGTTCGGCCGCTGTTTCCACACCACCGCATAGGTGATCGAGGGATCGCCGGCGCCATTCGGCTCGAGCACCACCTCGCGCTCCGCCGACAGCAGTTCGCGCCAGCGCAGCGGATGAATACCGGTGAGGGCAAGCAGGATGCGGCCTTTTTCCATTGCGGATTGTTTTTCCCTTTTTACCAACAGCGTTCGCGTCCCGACGCGCAAGGCGCGGCAGCGTTTTGATTTTGTGCATGATCTCTGGCGAAAATCTACTCGCTGACGATGCCGACCGGCGCCGTTTCGATCTTGAAGGCGGCCGAGATCAACGCCTTTGTATAGTCGGTCCGCGGTTTGCCGAAAATCTGTTCGGAAGGACCGGCCTCGACGATCCTGCCGTTGCGCATGACAATGACTTCGTTGGCGAGCGCGCGGATGACCCTCAGATCGTGGCTGATGAAGAGGTAGGCGAGGTCGTGCTTGGCCTGCAGGCTGCGCAATAGGTCGACGACCTGCGCCTGCACACTCATGTCGAGCGCCGAGGTCGGCTCGTCCAGCATGACGAAACGCGGGTTGAGCACCATGGCGCGCGCGATGGCGACGCGCTGGCGCTGGCCGCCGGAGAATTCGTGCGGATAGCGGTTGCGCGTCGCCGGATCGAGGCCGACTTCCTTCAGCACGTCGACGACACGCTCGTCGCGCGCATCAGGAGACAGCTTCGGCTCATGGATCTTCAACCCTTCCTCGATGATCTCGGCGACCGACATGCGCGGGCTAAGCGAGCCGAACGGATCCTGGAAGACGATCTGCAACTCGCGCCGCAGCGGCCGCATTTCGTTGAAGGACAGCTGATCGATGCCGCGTCCGTTGAACTGGATGGTCCCGGTCGACGAGATCATCCTGGCCAGCGCCAGGCCGAGCGTCGTCTTGCCTGAGCCGGATTCGCCGACGACGCCAAGCGTCTGACCGGCCCGCACGGTGACGTCGATGCCGTCGACCGCCTTCACATTGTCGACGGTGCGCCGGAAGAAGCCCTTCTTGATCGGGAACCAGACCTTGACGTCCTTGCCGACCATCACCGGCTTGGCGGCCTGGTTGGCCGCCGGCGGCTTGCCTTTCGGCTCGGCGGCAAGCAGATGCCGCGTGTAGGCGTGCTGCGGATTGGCGAATATCTCGTTGGTCGGGCCGGTCTCGACGATCTTGCCCTTGGTCATCACGCAGACCCGGTCGGCGATCTTCCTGACGATGCCGAGGTCGTGGGTGATGAACAGCATCGACATGTTCTTGCGGCTTTTCAGGCCGGCGAGCAGCTCGAGGATCTGCGCCTGGACGGTGACGTCGAGCGCCGTCGTCGGCTCGTCGGCGATCAAAAGTTCAGGCTCGTTGGCCAGCGACATGGCGATCATGACGCGCTGGCGCTGGCCGCCGGAAAGCTGGTGCGGATAGGCGTCAAGCCGCTTCTCCGGCTCGCGGATGCCGACCTCGTGCAGAAGTTCCAGCGTGCGCGCCTTGGCTTTGCGATCGCCCAGGCCCTGATGCAGCTTCAATACCTCGACGATCTGCTGCTCGATCGTATGCAGCGGGTTGAGCGAGGTCATCGGCTCCTGGAAGATCATGGTGATCTTGTTGCCGCGCACGCGGCGCAAGTCTCTCTCGTCGGCGGCAAGCAGGTCGGCGCCGAGGAACAGTATCCTTCCCGACGGGTGGCTGGCGGTCGGATAGGGCAGCAGCTTCAGCACCGACAGCGCGGTGACCGACTTGCCGGAGCCGGATTCGCCGACCAGCGCCACCGTCTCGCCCTTGGCAAGGTCGAAGGAAATATGGTCGACGGCGATCGACTGGTCGCCGGCTTGCGTGAAGGCGACGCTGAGATCCTGGACCGAGAGCAGCGGGGTGTCGCTCATCTGAACGTCTTGCGCGGATCGAAGGCGTCGCGGGTGGCCTCGCCGACGAAGACCAGCAGTGACAGCATCAGCGAGATGACGACGAAGCCGGAAATGCCGAGCCAGGGCGCGTTGAGATTGCGCTGTGCCTGCTTCAGCAACTCACCCAGCGAGGCGGCGCCGGGCGGCAGACCAAAGCCGAGATAGTCGAGCGAGGTCAGCGTCGAGATCGAGCCGCTGAGCAGGAAGGGCAGGAAGGTCAGCGTCGCCACCATGGCATTGGGCAGCAGATGCCGGAACATGATGGTGATGTTGGAGACGCCGAGCGCGCGCGCCGCGTTGACATATTCGAAATTGCGGGCGCGCAGGAACTCGGCCCGCACCACGCCGACCAGCGCTACCCAGGAGAACAGCAGCATCAATCCAAGCAGGATGAAGAAGCCGGGCGGCAGGATGGCGGCGACGATCAGGAGCAGATACAGCACCGGTATTGCCGACCAGATCTCGATGAAGCGCTGGAACAGAAGGTCGGTCCAGCCGCCGAAATAGCCCTGCAAGGCGCCGGCCGCCACGCCGATCAACGCCGAGCCGGCGGTCAGGATCAGGCCGAACAGCACCGATACCCTGAAGCCGTAGATGACGCGCGCCAGCACGTCGCGGGCCTGGTCGTCGGTGCCCAGCCAGTTCCAGTTGCCGACGTTGCAATTGGGGTCTGCCTCGCCTTTCGGATACTGGTTGCAGCGCGTCTTCTTGTCGTAGAGCCAGGACGGCTTGGTCGGTGCTGCTTCGGGAATAGCGTTGTTGACGGTCTGGTAGGAGTAGCGCACCGGCGGCCAGACCATCCAGCCATTGGCGTTGATCTCGTCCTGGATCACCGGATCGCGGTAGTCGGTGACGGCATAGAAGCCGCCGAACTTCTCCTCGGGATAAGCGACCAGGACCGGAAACAGGATCTCGCCCTTGTAGGAGGCGATGATCGGCCTGTCGTTGGCGACCAATTCCGAAACCAGCGACAGCACGAACAGGAACAGGAATATCCACAACGACCAGTAGCCGCGCCGGTTGGACTTGAAGTTCTGCAGGCGCCGCTGGTTGAGCGGCGACAGAAAGGGCCGCGCGATCCGAGCCGGCGCCGTTTCGGCCATGGTCCGCGCCATCAGACGTCTCTCCGCTCGAAATCGATGCGCGGATCGACCCAGGTATAGATCAGGTCGGACAAAAGCCCGACGAACAGGCCAAGCAGCGAGAATATGTAGAGATTGGCGAAGACTACCGGATAGTCGCGCTGCACCACCGAGTTGAAGCCGAGCAGGCCGAGGCCGTCGAGCGAAAATATGTTCTCGATCAGCAGCGAGCCGGTGAAGAAGGCCGAGATGAAGGCACCGGGGAAACCGGCGATGACGATCAGCATGGCGTTGCGGAAGACGTGGCCATAAAGCACCTGCCGCTCCGACAGGCCCTTGGCGCGGGCTGTGACCACATATTGCTTGCGGATTTCCTCGAGGAACGAATTCTTGGTCAAAAGCGTCGTCGTGGCGAAGGCCGATAATACCAGCGCGGTCAGCGGCAAGGTCATATGCCAGAAATAGTCGACGATCCGCGCCGGCCACGACAGCTGGTCCCAATTGTCGGAGGTGATGCCGCGCAGCGGAAACCAGTCCCAGAACGAGCCGCCGGCAAACAGCACCATCAGCAAAATGCCGAACAGGAACCCAGGAATGGCGTAGCCGACGATGACGACGCCGCTGGTCCAGACGTCGAAGGTGGAGCCGTCCTTGACCGCCTTGCGGATGCCGAGCGGGATCGAGATCAGATAGGACAAGAGCGTGATCCACAGCCCGATCGAGATCGACACCGGCATCTTTTCCAGGATCAGGTCGAGCACCGATATGTCGCGGAAATAGCTGTCGCCGAAATCGAAGCGGAGATAGTTCCACAGCATCATGCCGAAGCGCTCGAGCGGCGGCTTGTCGAAGCCGAACTGCTTCTCCAGCTTCTTGATGAATTCGGGATCGAGCCCTTGCGCGCCGCGGTATTTCGAGCCGACGTCGCCGGCGACATCGACATTGGCGCCGCCGGCATCACCGCCGCCGCCGCCGAGGCGATCGCTGCCGCCCTGGTTGGTCAGCCTGGCGATGACCTGCTCGACCGGCCCGCCCGGAGCAAACTGGATGACGGCAAATGACACCGCCATAATACCGAACAGGGTCGGGATCATCAAAAGGATGCGGCGCAGTATGTAGGCGCCCATCAGGCTTTACCCTCCTTGAGGACGACCATTGTGTCTGAAGGTGCCCCCAAGGCAATCGCCCCAGGCCAATTGCCGAAGTCGGTGCCGCCCTTCATTGTCCTGCCGGACATTTCTCCCCGTATAGTGACGGGGAGAAAGGGGCTGGCCGTAGTCTCGGCGCTTCTATTGCGACGCTTATGATCGGCGAAACCATCGATAAAAAAAGCGCCCCTCTCCCCGTCGCTATACGGGGAGAGAATGCCGGCAGGCAGGTGAGGGGCGGCGCCAACGCTCGCAAGAAATTCAGGCTTTGCCAATTTTTGCCGCCTTGTCTTTGTCGAACCACCACGACGTCTCGACCGGAAAGTCGTAATCCGGCTTTTGAGCGGGAAAGCCGAACATGTCCCAGAAGGCAGCCCGGTGATTCGCCAGATGGTATGTTGGAATCCAGTCTAGCCGCGCGCGCAAGACCCGATCGAGCGCGTTGAGCGCGGTGACGAGTTCGATCCGGCTCTGCGCCTTGCCGACTGCCTCGATCAGCGCGTCGATGGCTTTGCTTTCCGTACCCGGATAGTTGCGCATCCCCGGCGTTTTCGCCATCCGGGAAGCATAGAGGATCTCCAAACCATCGGCGGTTGGCGTCGCTCCGATCGACCATGCGAGCATGTTGAAGTCGAAGTCGAAATTGCTCTGCCGCGCTTCAAACTGCGCCGAATCGACCTGCCGGACCGAAGCGTCGATGCCGATCGCCTTCATATTCTCGGACCACGGAAGGAAGATGCGAACGAGGCCATCGTCCTCGGCCAGCATTTCCACCCGCAGCCGGTCGCCCTTGTCATTGACGACGAAATTGCCCGTTCGCTTCCAGCCGGCTTCGGCAAGCAGTCTCGAAGCCTCGCGCAGCAGCTTGCGGTCGTGGCCCGAACCGTCGGAGACGGGTTGCATCACCGGATCGCCGAAGGTCTCCGGCGGCAACTCGGCTCGAAACGGCTCCAGCAGTTTCAATTCCTGGGGTGAGGGCAGGCCCTTGGCCTTGTAGTCCGACCGCTCGAAGTTCGATTGCGAACGCTCGTAGGAGTCGAAAAACAGAACCCGCCTGGTCCATTCGAAGTCGAAGCAATAGGCGATTGCCTGTCTCACGCGAACGTCGCGGAACTGCGGACGGCGCTGATTGAGTGCGACAGCCTGCATGGATGGCGTTTTCTCGCCGGGAAATTCGCGTTTGACGACCCTGCCATCCTTCAGCGCTGGAAAGTCGTAGCCGGTCGCCCATACCCGCGCGGTGAACTCCTCGCGAAAATGCGTATCCCCTTTCTTGAACGCTTCAAACGCTGCCTGGCGATCAAGGTAGAAATCGATACGGATGCGGTCGAAATTATTAAGCCCGCGGTTCACGGCCAGATCGCGGCCCCAATAATCGGCGACGCGTTCATATTCGATGGTCTGCCCGGCCACCACCCGCCCCATTCGGTACGGCCCGGAACCGAGCGGTGGGGTCATCGTCGAGGCGTCGAAATCATTGGCCGTGTAGAAGGCTTTGGACACCACCGGCATTACGACGATGGCGAGGATATTCTGCGCGGACTGCTGGCCGTTGAAGGTAAGGCTGACTGTAAGCGGATCGATTGCGGCCGCATCCGTCATATGCCGCAGCGCTTGGGAAAGGTTCGGGTGTCCCCGGTCTTTATAGAGGTTCAATGCGAAGACAACGTCCTCAGCCGTCACCGGCGAGCCGTCATGAAAGCGCGCTTGTGGCCGCAGGCTGAAGCGGAAGCCGTTGCGGTCCTGCGACAAGGTAACGGATTCGGCAAGCAGGCCGTAGACCGCATCCGGCTCATCGACTGCCCTTGCCATCAGGGAATCGAAGCAGAGCTCGGTGCGCGGCGGCGAATCCCCCTTCAACACCAGCGAGTTCAGCGTGTTGAAAGTCAGGAAGCTCTGATTGAGGGTGGAGTTCGGCGGGGCGAAATTCATCCGGCCGCCCTTGGGAGCGTCCGGATTGACATAGTCGAAATGCGCGAAATCCGGAGGATATTTGAGATCGCCGAAGGCCGACAGGCCGTGCAGCTTCACGCCGGTCGGGATGGCGGCGAAAGCCCGGCCGGGCAGCAGCGCCGCGGCCGCGGCGGCACCGCCCAGGGCGAGGAAGTCGCGACGGGGCAGCGCCGTCATCAATTGCCACTCTTGTATTTGGCCGCCAGTGCCTTTTCCTTGACCGGGTCGATCCACCAGGAATTCTGGTCGACGCCGCTATAGGCGGGCTGCTTCTCCGGCATACCGAACTTGTTCCAGTAGGCCAGCCAAACCACGGCGCGGTAATATTGCGGCACGACATAGTAGTTCCACAGCAGCACCCGGTCGAGCGCATGGGTGGCGGCAACCAGATCGTCGCGGTCGGTGGCAAAGATGATGCGGTCGACCAGCGCATCGACGACCGGATTCTTGATGCCGGCGTAATTGCGTGATCCCGGCGTATCGGCGGCTTTGGAGCTCCAGAAATCGCGCTGTTCATTGCCGGGAGAGTCCGACTGCCCGAGTATCGAAGTGACCACGTCAAAGTCGAAGTGGGTGACTCGGTTGATATACTGGGTCTGGTCGATCAGGCGCAGCGTTGCGTCGACGCCGATTTTGCGCAGATTGGCGATATACGGGCTGGCGATGACCTGGTCGGTGTCGTTCCAGCCGAGGATCTCGAATTTGAACGGTTCGCCGGTCTTGGCGTTGACCATCTTGCCGCCCTTGATGATCCAGCCTGCCTTGGCGAACAGATCGACCGCGGTCTTCAGGTATTTGCGCTCAGCCTGCGGGTTGTCGTAGACCGGCAGCTTGAATTCCTGGGTAAAGACTTCAGGCGGCAGCTTGTCACGGTACTGCTCGAGGATTTCGAGTTCCTTGCCTTGCGGCAGGCCGCTCGACGCCAGTTCGGTGCCCTGGAAATAGCTGCTGGTGCGGGTGTTGGAACCGAAGAACAGGGTCCGGTTCATCGTCTCGAAATCGAACGGATACATCAGCGCGGCGCGCACCAGGCGATCCCTAAACAGCGGGCGCCTGGTGTTGAGCATGAAGGCCTGCATCGGTTCGGGCGACGCGGTCTTGAATTCCTTCTTGATGACGTCCCCGGCCTGAACTGCCGGGAAATTATAGGCCGTGTTCCAGCGCCTCGAACTGTTCTCCGGCTTGATGTCGTCCAGCCCGCCCTTGGTGAAGGCCTGCCAGGCGGCATTGTCGTCGAGAAAATAGGTGAAACGCTGCCTGTCGAAATTCTCGCGGCCGATTTTTACGGGCAGCTTGGCCGCCCAGTAATCGGGCACGCGCTGCCAGATGATTTCGGAGCCAGGCTTGAAGCTGGCGATCTTGTAGGCGGCGGAGCCGAGCGGCGGCTCCTGCGTCGGCTTTGTGACGTCGCGCTTCTTGCCGTTGGCGTCGGTGCCTTCCCACCAGTGCTTGGGCAGCACAACGAGATCGCCGATGATCTTCGGTAGCTCCCGGTTGCCCTTCTGGCTGAAGTGGAATTCGACCTCGCGGTCGGACACCGCGACGGCGTCGGTGACGTTTTCGAAATAGCGGCTGTACATCGGGCTGTTGGCCTTCAGCACCTGGAACGACCAGATCACGTCCTCGGTGGTGATCGGCTGCCCGTCATGCCATTTGGCCCGTGGATCGAGCCGGTAGGTCGCCGAGGAATAGTCGGCCGGATATTTGTAGCCGTCGGCGATCAGCGTATGGCTGGTGCTGCCCTCGTCCGTCGCCTGCTCCATCAGCGTGTCGT
This sequence comes from Mesorhizobium sp. M1169, assembly GCF_040318345.1. NCBI lineage: Bacteria > Pseudomonadati > Pseudomonadota > Alphaproteobacteria > Hyphomicrobiales > Phyllobacteriaceae > Mesorhizobium > Mesorhizobium sp. M1169. Next base: position 121,698 of record NZ_JAMYME010000001.1, read on the forward strand.
AGAGCAGGCCGCCGCCGAACTGCGCGAAGCCGGCGGCCGGCGAACCCTGCACGATGTAAGGATTGAAGCTGTCGAACGTGCCGAGCACCACTGAGTTCACTGTGCCGACCTTCGGTGCATCCGGATTGACGTAATCGTAGTGCTGGAAATTATCGCCGTATTTGGATTCGCCGATCAGCGACGAGGTCGTGCGCCATTCGTCCGCGAAGGCCGCCTGCAGGCCGCCGGCAAAAGCAGCCACAAACAGCACTGATTTCAGAAGCGCCCGCGCTCGGCCAACCGTCATGCGTTCTCCTCTTCGCGATATAGCGCCGTCACCATAGCGTCTGGGCCCAATCTAGATCATTTGGCGGCGCTGAAAACCGCAACCGAGCGGCTTTGTCGTCGCATATGCATTTTTCCTAACGAAAAAGCCGGGCTGAACCCGGCTTTTTCAAGGATAATGTCATTACAGTTTTGTTATTTTGCGGGTGCCGCCGGGGCGGCTGGCGCCGCGCCTTCTGCCGGCTTGGCAGGGGCTGCACCTTCGGCCGGCTTGGCGGGGGCGTTTTCGGCCGAGGCGCCGGGCGCCGGCAGCGGCTTCGGATTGTCCGACAGCGTGCGCAGATAGGCGATGACGTTGGCGCGGTCCTCATCCTTCGGCAGGCCGGCGAAGCCCATCGCCGTGCCCTTCACGAACTTCTTCGGCGAGGTGATGAAGTGGTTGAGATTGTCGTAGGTCCACTTCTCGCTGCCGCCCTTGGAGAACTCCTTCATGCCGGCCGAATAGGCAAAGCCCTCATGCTCGGCGACCGGACGGTCGACGATGTCCCAGAGATCGGGCCCAACCTTGTTGGGGCCACCCTTTTCGCCGGAGTGGCAAGCCTGGCATTTCTTGAAGGTGGCGGCGCCCGCTTCGGCGTTGGCAGTGGTCAGCAGCTCGGCGATCGGCTTCACGGCCGCGGCGGGAGCGGCCGGGCCGCCTTCGGCGGGCTCGGTCGCCTCGATGGCGAAGCCGGGCTTTTCAGGCGCCGGCGAGGCAAACAGCGCGTCGGACACGATGCCAACGGAAAAGACGATGAACACGGTGCCGAGAAAGCCGGCGAGCAGCTTGTTGACTTCGTTGGAATCCATACGCCCCAGGCTCCCTTTTCCGGCGGACCGATCCGTCCACTCCGTCCGTCGGTATCGTGAACCACCCTGCGAGGCGGTCAAATCGCGCGGAAACTAGGTCTTTTGCTCCGGCGTTGCAACACCTATAAGGGCGCTGCCAGTGAGACCTTTTGCCACTTTTGTCCCCCTCTTTTTCGAGCCCCTGCCCGCCTCATGTCCACGCTCATCCTGATCCCGGCCCGCATGGCCTCGACGCGCCTGCCGGGCAAGCCGCTGGCCGACATTGCCGGCACTCCGATGATCGTCCACGTCGCCCGCCGTGCTGCCGAGGCGGGGCTCGGCCGGGTCGTCGTCGCCACCGACACGCAAGGCGTTGCGGAGGCGGTGCGCGCGCATGGTTTCGAGGCGGTGATGACGCGGGCGGGCCACGAAACCGGTTCCGACCGCATCTTCGAAGCGCTGACCATCCTCGACCCTGGCAACAGCGTCGAGACCATCGTCAATGTGCAGGGCGATCTGCCGACCATCGACCCCCTTGTTATCGGCGCCGCGCTGAAGCCTTTCGAGAACGCAGCGGTGGATATCGCCACGCTCTGCGTCGAGATCGTACGCGACGAGGAAAAGACCAATCCGAACGTCGTCAAGCTGGTCGGCTCGCCACTCTCGACAACGCGGCTCAGGGCGCTCTATTTCACCCGCGCCACCGCCCCTTGGGGCGAAGGCCCGCTCTACCATCATATCGGCCTCTATGCCTATCGCCGCGCCGCGCTCGAACGCTTCGTTGCGCTAAGGCCGTCGCCGCTGGAGCGCCGCGAGCGGCTGGAGCAGTTGCGGGCGCTGGAGGCCGGCATGCGCATCGATGCGGAGATCGTGCAGTCGGTGCCGCTTGGCGTCGATACACCGGACGATCTCGAACGCGCCAGGGCGCACCTTTCCAACTAAGAAATTCTTCCGCCAATTCCCGAGACCCCGCGCATGCCTGAAAAGACCAACAAAATATCCTTCCAGGGCGAGCCGGGCGCCAATTCCGACACCGCCTGCCGCAACATGTTCCCGTCGATGGAGCCGTTGCCGTGCCCGACCTTCGAGGACGCCTTCAACGCCGTCGAGACCGGCAAGGCCGATCTGGCGATGATCCCGATCGAGAACACCATTGCCGGCCGCGTCGCCGACATCCATCACCTCTTGCCGGAATCGAAGTTGCACATCATCGGCGAATACTTTCTGCCGATCCACTTCCAGCTGATGGTGCTGCCCGGCGTCAGGCGCGACGAGATCAGGACCGTGCACAGCCACATCCACGCGCTCGGCCAATGCCGCAAATACATCCGCAAGAACGGCTGGAAGGCGACGGTGGCCGGCGACACCGCGGGCGCCGCCAAGATGGTCGCCGCGATGAAGGACCGCACCATGGCGGCGCTGGCGCCGGCGCTGGCCTCAACGCTCTACGGGCTCGACATCATCGAGGAGAATGTCGAGGACACCGACAGCAACGTCACCCGCTTCGTCGTGCTGACCAAGAACAAGCAATGGGCTGAACGTCCCTCGGCCGACGCCAGGATGATGACGACCTTCATCTTCCGCGTCCGCAATGTGCCGGCGGCGCTCTACAAGGCGATGGGCGGCTTCGCCACCAACGGCATCAACATGACCAAGCTGGAAAGCTACCAGCTCGGCGCGTTTACGGCGACGCTGTTCTACGCCGACATAGAGGGCCATCCCGACGATCCGCTGGTGAAGCTGGCACTTGACGAGTTGCGCTTTTTCTCGCGCGAAATGCGCATCCTCGGCGTCTATCCCGCCAGCGCCTCGCGCGAGCAGTGGAAGGTGGCGGATTAAGATCCGGTCAGGTCAGGCCGAGCTTGTTCCGTTTGGCCGGCTTGCCGCATTCGCGCCGGCTGATCGACCGGTTCATGGCGTCGATCTTGCCGCTTGCCTGGTCGGCTTCGCGCTTGGCTTTCGAGCGCATATCCGGCGTGAACGGGCCAAAGCCCGTCGCCGGGTTGGAGAAGGACGGCTTGGCGTCCACCGGCAGATGATATTGCTGCGCCAGGCCGTTTCGTTGCGCCAGCAATTGATCGCAAGGCACCTTGTCATATAGCAGCGAGGACTGGACGTTTTCGTCCTGCCGTTCGGACATCGAATTGCCGACGCAGCCGGCCATCGCCAGGCAAGATGCCAAGACCGTCATGTTCCAGCGCATGAACGTGCTCCTTGTCTTTCGCAGCTGCGGCTTCTCATGCGCAGCGGCAGAAGTCTTAGCCAGATTTTACGCTGCCGGAAAGCAAGCTTGCCACTACGGCCAGCCCTTCGACCGGTTCGCGGCGATCCTGCCGGATGATCGTTGCCTGCAGCGACAGGATCGAAAAGCCGTCGGCATCCAGAACCCGCTCTACATAGCCTTGCGAATGCGCGTAGCGGCGCGACGGCTGCAGGGCGAAGCCGGCGCTGTCAGACGATTCTCCGCCCGGGAGCGTCTCGACGGAGAACGCAAACAGACCGCCGCCGGCAAGCATTCCGGCAATCTTGTTCACCACCTTTTCGAGTGCGCCGACATAGATGAACACATCGGCCGCCGTCACCAGATCGGCTTTCGGGCCAGAATAGCAAAAATCCTGCAGGTCCGTCTTGACGAGCAGATCGTAGACGCCTTTGGCGCGCGCCTGCCTCAGCATGCCGGCCGAGATGTCGTAACCCTCCAGCCGGTCGGCGATCGGCCGCAGCTTTTGGCCCATGAGGCCGGTGCCGCAGCCGAGATCGAGCGCCAGCGAAAACCGGCCCGGCCGTGCTGCCCGGATGGCGCGGTCGAGGCATTCGGGCAGACGGTAGCCGAGCCTGTCGACCAGTTCACCCTCGAAACTACCGGCATAGTGGTCGTACAGCGTCTCGACGAAGGCGCTGGGCGGCGCCTGTGCCGCCGCCGCCATACCGATCAATTGCAGCTTGAGCACCGCGCCAAGCCTGTCCGCCGGGTCCAGCCGCAGTGCCGTCGTCCAGGCCTGCGCGGCACGATCGCGCGCGCCCGCCGCTTCCTGCATCTCGCCGAGGCGGAACCAGCCGGCTGGCCATTGCGGCGCCAGTTCGAGCGCGCCGAGCAGCAATTCCGCCGCTGCCGCATGATCGCCGGATGCATAGAGCATTTCGGCATAGTCGGCGCGGCGGTCGGCGGTCAAATCGCCGGACGAGGTCTGGAGCGGTTTCATGCGATCGGGTTCCGCCGGGTGTTTGCAGCCGGCTTGCGCTCTATGCTGGAGTCAGCAGTGACTTACAACAGGCTTCCCGCGCCGGAATTAGCGCCTATCTTGGGGCCATGCGCGCCAGCGACCTGCTTCATCCCCGGCCGGAAGGGCTGTATTGCCCGCCCGGCGATTTCTTCATCGACCCGGTGCGGCCGGTCAACCGGGCGCTGATCACACATGGCCATTCCGACCATGCCCGCTCCGGCCACCGCTCGGTGATGGCGACGCAGCAGACGCTCGACATCATGGGGCTGCGCTACGGCGACAGTTTTGCCGGAACGACGCAAGCCGCCGTGCTCGGCGAGACGATTGCGCTCGACGGCGTCACCGTCAGCTTTCACCCGGCCGGCCATGTGCTGGGCTCGGCCCAGATCAAGGTCGCGCACCAGGGCACGTGCATCGTCGCGTCCGGCGACTATAAACGCCAGAAGGACGCGACCTGCGAGCCGTTCGAGCCGCTCAAATGCGATGTCTTCATCACCGAGGCGACGTTCGGCCTGCCGGTGTTTCGGCATCCGGCCGATTCCGAAGAGATCGCCCGGCTGCTGAAATCGACCGAACAGTTTCCCGAGAGAACGCATCTGGTCGGCGCTTATGCGCTGGGCAAGGCGCAGCGCGTCATGCGGCTGCTGCGCGATGCCGGCTACGAAAAGCCGATCTACATCCACGGCGCGCTGGCCAAGCTCAGCGAATATTACCAGAGCCAAGGCATCGATCTCGGCACATTGGAACCGGCGACCGTCGAGACCGGCCAAAAAAGCGACTTTGCCGGCGCCATCGTCGTCGGCCCGCCATCCGCCTTCGCCGATCGCTGGGCGCGGCGTTTTCCCGATCCGATGTCGTGCTTCGCCTCAGGCTGGATGCGCATCCGCCAGCGCGCCAAGCAGGGCGGCGTCGAGCTGCCGCTGATCATCTCCGATCACTCCGACTGGGACGAGCTGACGGCGACGATCAAGGAGACCGGCGCCGAAGAAATCTGGGTAACGCATGGCCGCGAGGAGGCGCTGGTGCGCTGGTGCGAACTCGAAGGCATCGCCGCCAGGCCGCTGCATCTGGTTGGTTATGAGGACGAGGGCGATTGAGAATGCGAGGTTCGATGGTCACCTGCGCAGAGCTCTACGGCGCCCCCCTCTGTCCTGCCGGACATCTCCCCCACGAGGGGGGAGATTGGATGTCGCGCCGGCTTTCGCCAACCACCAACGTTGCTGGACGGGTGGCAAGGACGAAACTGCCAATCTCCCCCCTCGTGGGGGAGATGTCCGGCAGGACAGAGGGGGGCGCGACAGAACGCAAGCCTTTCCCATTGGCGCTCCGCTCATGAACCGCTTCGCCGAGCTTCTCGACCGGCTGGTGCTGACGCCGTCGCGCAACGGCAAGCTGACGCTGTTGACCGACTATTTTCGCAGCGTCGAGGATCCGGACCGCGGGCTGGCGCTGGCGGCCATTACCGGCGATCTGTCCATCGCCGCGGTCAAGCCGGCGATGCTGCGCACTCTGGTGATCGAGCGCATGGATCCGGTGCTGTTCGGCTATTCCTATGATTATGTCGGCGATCTGGCCGAGACCGTGTCGCTGGTCTGGCCGCAAGCGCCGGTCGACGTTGCGAACCACGAGCCGACGCTGGCCGAGGTGGTGGCCAAGCTGCAGGCGGCGAGCCGTTCCGACGGGCCGCAGGTGCTGGCCCGGCTGCTCGACAGCGCCAGCACGTCGGCGCGCTTCGCCATCATAAAGCTGGTCACCGGCGGCCTGCGCATCGGCGTCTCGGCGCGGCTGGCCAAGCAGGCACTGGCCGATTTCGGCAAGGTCGATATCGCCGAGATCGAGGAACTCTGGCACGGGCTGACGCCGCCCTATATCGGGCTGTTCGCCTGGCTGGAGGGTAAAGCAGAAAAACCCAGGAAAACGGCGCTGGCGCTGTTCAGGCCGGTGATGCTGTCGAACGCTGTCGGCGACGGCGACCTCGAAAGGCTCGACCCGGCCGACTACGCGGCCGAATGGAAATGGGACGGCATCCGCGTCCAGGCGGTTTGCGAAGGCGGCATTCGCCGGCTCTATTCGCGCACCGGTGACGATGTCTCCGGTGCCTTTCCGGATCTTGCCAAGGCGATGGATTTTTCAGGCGCCCTCGACGGCGAGCTTCTGGTCGGAGACCCCAGGCAGGCGACGGGCACGTTCTCGGACCTGCAGCAACGGCTGAACCGCAAGAGCGTGTCGCCCAAGATCCAGCAGCAATACCCCGCCTTCATGCGGTGCTACGATGCGCTGCAGATTGGTGACGAGGATGTGCGCGGACTTCCCTTCCGCGAACGACGCGGCCGGCTCGAGGCCTTCGTCAGGACACTCGATCCGAGCCGCTTCGATCTGTCGCCGCTGGTCGAATTCACCAACTGGCAGGCGCTCGAGGAATTGCGCCGCAAGCCGCTGCATCCGGTCATCGAAGGCGTCATGCTGAAGCGCTGGGATTCGCCCTATGTGGCCGGGCGGCCGAAGGGCCCGTGGTTCAAATGGAAGCGCGATCCGCACACGGTCGACGCCGTGCTGATGTATGCCCAGCGCGGCCACGGCAAACGCTCGAGCTTCTATTCCGACTACACATTCGGCGTCTGGTCCGGGCCGGAAGGATCGGAGGAGCTGGTGCCGGTGGGAAAGGCCTATTTCGGCTTCACCGACGAGGAACTGAGGCAGATCGACAAATATGTCCGCGACAATACGATCGAGCGCTTTGGCCCGGTCCGCTCGGTGCGTGCCGACCGCAGGAACGGGCTGGTGCTGGAGGTTGCGTTCGAAGGGCTCAACCGCTCGACGCGGCACAAATCCGGCGTCGCCATGCGCTTTCCGCGCATTTCGCGGCTGCGCTGGGACAAGCCGGCGGCCGAAGCCGACCGCATCGAGACGCTGCAGGCGCTGCTCGATAGTTAATGCGTGTCGCGCAAAAAACAGTGCAGCGGTTTTGCGGTAACGACATGCATCAGAACAAGAATCTGAAGCGCGTCGCATGAGGCCGGTCCGAACGCGACGTGCTTTAGGGAACGACTGAGACGCGGATCTCGTAGATGTCGACCGACTTGCCCTGCTTGTCGAAGTCGGAATTGATGGCGATGGTGCCGGCAGCGCCCGGACGCTTGTCGGGAAAGCGCACGTCGAACAGATATTCATTGCGCTCGCGACCGACGGCATAGCGCTTGCGGCCGCAGTCGCCGAGTTCGCCGAAATTGCAATCGACGGAAATCTGCGTCTCCTGGCCCTCCTCGGAGCGCGCGATGATGTCGAATGTGGCATGCTTGCCGGCCAGTTTTTCCAGCACGCCTTGTCCGACGTCGAAGCTGATGGCCGAGCCGGATGCCCCCGAGCGGATGCGCAGGAAGGAACCGCTTTCGTCCTGGATGACGTCGGCCTTGGCGTCCGACGGTGCATTGACCTGCGTCGGGTCACCCGGCGAAAAGACGTTGATCCAGTCGTGCGCCTGGTCCGCCTCGCCCTGCTTCGGCGGCGAAGCGGTGTCGTCCGGCGTGAAATCATCGCCGTCGACCGTTGGCGGCGCTTCCGGCGGCGCCGTGTCGAGCTCGGTCGCCGATTTGAAGACGCCGGTCTGGTTGGCGAAATAAAGGCCGATGCCGGCGGCTGCGAGCAGCGTCACACCGAAGAAGATCGCGGTCAAGGGCAGGCGCCGCCGCCTCGCCCGCCGGTCGTCGCGGTCGGGCGTCACTTCCGCGTCGTCGGTTTCGACGTCGGCTTCGGTCGGAACCGAGGCCCCCATGTCGATCACCGGCGCCTCGGCAACAGGCGCATCGGGCATGATGTCGGGAACGACCGGCAGGACGCGCGACCGGGGCGCATCGGATTCGGGCGGCTGCGCCGGACCGTCAACGACGACATCGGGCGACGGCGCGGCTTCAGCTTCGGCCGGGGGCTCCACCTCCGGTGCTGTCTTCAAACTGTCGGTCGGCGCGGCGACGTCGGCAACCGCCGGCAGGAATTCCGATTCGATTTCGGTGATCTTCGCCTGGACCGCCTTGCGCCGCTTGATGGCGACTTCCACGGTGACGTTTGGATTGGCCTGCAGGGCACGGTCGAGTGCCGCGAAAGCCGATCGATAGACCCGCTCGCGAAACGCCCGGTCGTCGGCATTGCCTTTCTCGAAGGCATTGCGGATCGCTTTTTCGATCGCGTCCAAGCGAATTCCCTCTGCAATTTCACTCACATTGCCATGATCGTTAGCCGCAGGCGACCAATCAATCAACAAGCGAGCGGCCGCATTCTGCCTTGCCGAGGGGCACAAAGCTCATTTCGGCGGTTTTCGGTAAAGGAATCAACATTTTTCCCTGATTTTCCCGCCGCGGCCAACGTGGCGGATGGGACGGCCTGCCGATACGGCATCACGCGGCCAATGGTAGATCCGCGCGGCGGCTGCCCTTGCGCCCGGCCGGAGGCGGCACGAATTGCCTCGTCCTGAAATCGCGACTGCCATCTTGAATTCGCGGCCGGTTGCGTCTATCACGCAGCCCATCTTGGAAGCTCGGCTTCCCGGGCCGCTTTAGCTCAGTTGGTAGAGCACATCATTCGTAATGATGGGGTCAGGTGTTCGAGTCACCTAAGCGGCACCAAACGGCCTATCCCGCGCGCCTGCTTCAACCAGCGCTCAGCCGAGTGGAAAAGCTGACGCCGCCGAGACGAGGGCGAGCATTGCCAGCACGATCCCCGCCGCCCGACAGATGACGCGATGATGCCGCACCGCGGCAGCGCGCACGAGCGGACGCGAAAGCGCGACGGCCAGGAATCCGTACCAGCCTATGTCGATGATGGCGACGATGGCCGCGACCATCAGCATCTCGTTCGAGGTCCGGATCGGCAGCATCAGCCCCATGAAGGCGACGGCGAAGAAAGTGGCGGTTTCAGGCGAGAGAATGCTGATGAGAAACCCTCCGGCAAACAATCCGGCCTGCCGAGGCGCTTCGCCGATGGCCGGCGGCGCCGTTCTGGCGATGCGCAGGGCCATCCAGCCAAGGACGGCCGCACCGGCGATCTTGACCGCCGGCACCGACAGCGACCCGGAAAGATGAACGGCGCCAAACGCCACCAGGACCGCCAGCACGGCGGTACCGGCGCCGATCCCGGCCACCAGCGGGATCGTCCTGCCAAAGCCGTGCAAGGAGGCAAGGCTGCCGGTCGCGAGGCCAATAGGGCCTGGCGTGATCATGATCACCGTATATGCCGCCAGGAATTGCAGCATCGCCGTCGACAGAATAAGCGAACTTGACATGCCGGTCTCCCGTTTGCTGCGCCGGTTACAGATTAGAGAAGAATCACCGTCGCGCTCCCACTCCCTGTTTCTCACCATGCGACGCGAAAATGCTTAGATGTTTTCAGATTTACTTTCCAAATAGAAGAATATCCCCGCGTGCCCAAAGCAGGTAACAGACGAGAAGCGTCGCAGGGATTGCGATAGCCTGGATCTGATCGGTGCGAGCGTCAGCAATGACGCGGGCGACTTCGGTCGCGGTGACGATAATTGCCGGAAAGCGGCTGAGCAGTACCGAAAGGCGGAAGAGCTCCGGCATTTTGAGGCCGAAGAGCACCGCGCCATGCGCGCCGAGCCTGAAGGCGCTGCCGAACTTGCCCACGGCATGGAGCAACCCCGATGTCACGACCAGGATTGGATTGCCGACGAGCAGCAGACTTGACCCGAGCACCAATGACCCGGTGCCGGACAGAAAATCTGCGCGCTGTATTGCCGACGGGTCGAGATGTCCGTTGCTGAGGGCGCGATGATACTCCTCGCCGCTGCGCAAGAAGATGGCGCTCGCCACCAGCAGCGCCAGTGAGTTCCAGCCGCCGGCGAGGTCGTGGCCGAAAATTAGAGGCGCGGCGAAAGTGCTGCTCGCCTCGGTTAGCGCCAGCCGAATCTGCATGAACATGGCCATGCCGAGGCCCAGCACATTGCCGGCAATATAACAGCCTCCGGGTCCTGAAAGCCGCACCGCGACCGCTTGTGCCAATCGTTGTCCTGGCCAGCGCCGCTGGGCATCCGCTTTTTCGCTTGCCGACATCGCCCCTGCTCCTGGTACGATCCGCCCCAGCGACGGACGCCGGCGGCGGCCCCCGTTCCGCCGCCGTTGCCCGCCTTCTCCCCCGGATCGTGAAGGCGTCGTGGTGTTGGGAGGTCCATCCACGCTGCGAGCAGAAGCCTACGCGGAGCGGCGGGCGTGCAAATCGGTACCGCCACCCATTTTTAGGCGGTCGATTTCCCAGTTTTCGCGGAAATTTTGCTGTGGGAACTACCCAGAGCCTGTTCCATCTCGACAGAATCGGCTGGGATCATGATCCAGTCTGGTGCGGTTCCAGCGGATGGGTGCCCGTCAACAGCCACGGCTCGCCTCGCAGGCGCAGGAGGATTTCCATGCGGTTTGCGGCATTGAGCTTGCCGAGCAGCGAGGAGACGTGATGCTCGATCGTGCGGGGCGAGCGCGATAGATGTCGCGCGACCTCCTTGTTGCTGATGCCCTGGGCGATCAGGGCGAGCACCTTCTGCTCGTGCCGTGTCAGGCCGAGCGGATGGCGGCGAGCTGCCGCATAGGGTCCGCGCTGCACCTTCGGCAGCAGGCCTGACAGGCCCTGACGCTGCGCAAGCTTGCGCGCGAGCGCCGCGGCCGCGGGCGCGTCGATCTGGTCGAGCATCGCCACGGCGCGAGCGAGCGCCGCCCCCGCATCCGCCCCACGAACCTGCATGAGGGAAAGCGCTGCCTCATAGGGCAGCGACAAACGCGTCCACTCCGCCGCGGCGGTCTGCGGATCGCCGAGAAGCTCGGCGGACCAGGGCGAGGGAATCGGCGCCGATTGCGCCGGCAGCGACCCGGGCATTCCGCATCGACGCCACCAGACCGACAATTCGCCAAGGTCCCGGGGGCGGAAATTGTCGAGGTTCATAGCCGCCAGCTCGGTAAGCTGCGCGTGGCTGGCGCCGACATCCTCGGCAAGCCAGGCCGCCTCCGCCAGCGCCAGGCGAACCGGGACGATACGCTGCGGCTCGCCGGTCGTCTGGCCCTCCACAAGCGCGCGCTGCAAAAGGTCGACGCCGTCGGTCTCGCCCAGCCTTACGCGGACCGTGCCAAGCACGGTGAGCGCCGGCAAGTGCATCACCATCGGCAGGCGTTCCACATTCATGACGCCCTGAGCGATGGTTGCGGCCTCGCGAAACCGGCCCTGTTCCATGCAAAGCTGCGCCTGCCGGCCGAGCAGGTATTGCGCCGCCGAATCGAGGTCGTGCCTGGTGCAGAATGCGATGCCTTCGGCCAGCAGCCGCTCCGCCAGCTCGAAGTCCTTGGCCACCACCGCGCATTCCGCAAAGTTCGTATAGGCCCGCGCCGCATGGTCGTGGAGCCCGTGCTCGAGCGCCAGGGCAAGGCTTTCCTCCAGCCGCTCAACGCCGCCGGGGCGGTTGGCAAACATGAGCGCGGTTCCGACATTGTTGAGGGCGTGAACACGCGTCTCGACCTCGCCCAGCCGATCGGCCAGACTGATCGCGCGCTCGCCCCATTCGATCGCCTCATCGAAACGATAGTGCAGCATGTGGAGCTGCGAGCGCGTGCTGTAGGCCATTGCCACCTCGGGACCGGGCGGCAGGCTTTCCACCTCACGCACGGCCTGGTCCGCATATTCCTCCGCCTGCGGGCCTTCGCCGCGCCGCCAGTGCAGCCGCGACAGCCAGCGTAGATTAAGGCCTACCTTGTCGATCCGGCCCAGCTGCCGCCAGATAGCGATGGCGCGATGCCGGGCCTCGATGATGGCGTCATAGACAAGCAGCGCCAACCCGGCCTCGTATGCCCAGTCCTCATGGAGCTGCGCGGCCAGCTCCGGCGGGGCCTGGTCGACATATCTGAGTGCGGTCGCCAGATGCGAGGCCGCCTCCCGATGCGCCCCCAGGCGCGCGGCTTGGCTGGCGGCGAGCGGCGCAAGTTCGAGCACGCGTTCGCCATTGTCGGCGCCGCCGGCGTGGTGCACGCGGCGCGAAAGCAGAGCGCTTGCCTGCGAGGCCGGAACTTCCGAGAGTGCCGCTTCGACCTTCGCATGGAGCGAGCGTTGCACAGAGGGGGAGAGCCGGTCGAGCGTCGCTTCCCTGGCAAGCTCGTGACGAAATGTCAGCGCGCCCTGGTCGTCCCGCCGCAGCAATCCGCGCACGACACATCGATCGACGAGCACTTCGGCCTCGGCCCCGAGAAGGGCCCGGATCAGCCACGGCTCAACGCTGCCCGGCATGATGCTCATGACCTCCAGGACGTCGCGCTCTCCAGGCGTCAGGCGCGACAGGCGCGACCACACCGCGTCGCGTATGGAATCGGGCACACGCGCCGATTCGGTCTCGCTGCTGGACAGGAGCTCGGTAACGAAGAAGGGATTGCCCTCGGTAATGCGATAAAGCCCGTCGGCGGAACGGCCGGCCTGTTCGGCCAGCATTGTCACCGCCTGGGGAGACAGCGGTCTAAGCGTCACGCGGCGTACGGAGGCGGCGGGAAGATCGCCGAGCACGTGGGTCAGCGGGTGATCGGCGTTCAAATCCTCTCTGCGCATGCTCAGCACCAGCATGGTGCGGAGCAGAGAGACGCGGCGCCCGAGATATCTTACGAGGTCGAGCGTCGCATTGTCCGCCCAATGCATGTCCTCGAAGATGAGCACGGTCGTGCCCTTGGCGCGCTGCAGCGCATTCAGCAATGCCGGGAAAAGCCGCTCCGGCGCAGCGGTCTCCTCAAGCAGCGCCGCCACGCGCGGGTCGAGCAAGTGGGCCATGTCCTGGAGAGGGCCCAATGGGCGTGGCGTGAAGAGCGCCTCGCACCAGCCCCACAGCACCCGGCAGTCCCGGTCGGCGTTTTCCGCGAATTCGCGCAGCAGAGAGGTCTTGCCCAGGCCCGCCTCGCCGTGCACCAGCACGGTCCCACCATGTCCGGCAGCAGCTCTCTCGGCCGCGGCCAACAAAGCTCCAAGTGGGTCCTCTCGCTCAAGCAGCATCAAGCCCGCGCCTCCAGAATATTGAAGGTACAACAGCAGGCAATGAGTGCAACACAGTCGTTTCACATGGCCGGGAATGTTTGGCAAATAGCCGCTCGGAACCGGGCGTCATTTGTCCTGGAGCAGATATGTTTGCCGCTGCCGTAGGCACGAAGGCCACAGAACAGGCAGACCGCCACGGCGGGCGTTGACAGCCCAGGCGAAGCGGACTGTAGTTCTGCGAAGCAACCACTGCCCCGAGCCTCGAAAAAGGCCGCTCACTTCACCGGATTGTCGCCCAGCGACGCCACAGTCTTCAGCGCGCCGTCGAGCATGTCGCCCTTCTCGTCCTTCAGCGCCGCTTCGCGCAGGCGCCGGATCCAGTCTGCGGCGTCCGGGCGGCCCTTGAGCTGGTCGAGCGCCGACAGCACCCGGTCGAATTTCGACTGGGCGCGGGCGTGGGTGTCGCTGTAACCCTTGATCAGCCGGCGGCAGTTGAGGATCTCCGTACCAAGCGCGTAGTCCTGGCCGACTTGGCCCAGCGCCAGCGCATACCAGCGCTCGAGATGCGCGGTCTCGACCTTGTGGCGCAGCAGGCGGCGGCGCCAGCGGCGCAGGCCGCCGATGAACCACAAAGCGGCAAAGCCGGCGAAACTGTCGGTGCGGATGCGGCGGCCGCGATTGATGCGGCGGTCGAGAAAGGCGGCGAGCTTCGGCCAGTCCTCGATGTAGCTGCCGAGCCCGGCCGGCAGCGTGCCGCAGAATTCCTCGATGCGCGGGTGGAAATATTCGGTCACCTGCAGGACCGAGCCGTCCTTGACGCCGACCTCACGGCGTACGCGTCGGGCGCGGCTCGAGCGCGTCTTCAGGTCGGCGACGCGGATCATGTCGTCGTAGCACATGGCGTTGGCCAGATGCTTGGCGGCGGCGATCGACAGCGCGTAGGCGTGTTCGGCATCGTCCAGCGCGACTGCCTGGTCGAGCCTATCGAGATACTCGCCGCCATAAGCAACGTCCTGATAGTCGACGACTTTTTTCAGGCCGCGAAGCGCCATGTCGCGGACAGGAGCCGGCAAAGCATCGACCCCGGCGGCCAGCGATTGCCAGCCTTTTAACAGGCTTTCCGGACCGCTGACTTTTGTCGTTGCGGCTAAGCCGGTTTCGGCGGCTGCCGGCTGTGCAGTCTTGTCGCCCGAATGCACACTCGCGATGCCGCGCGCCCGATCGTAGGCGGCGCCGAAGGCGGCGAGACTGGCCTTGACACCACGGCCGCCGGCACTGACCGCCTGCTCATAGCTTTCGCGACTGAACGGCAAGGCATCGGAGCCGGCCAGCGCGCCGAGCAGGCTGGCCGAGATCATCGAGCCATTGTCGGCGGCGATCTTCTCCATGTCGAAGGCGATGAAGCGCTTGGCCGCGGCTTCCGCCGTGGCATGCACCTTGGAGGACGAGGCGCGGCCGTCGCCGGGCTCGATCTTCTCCGAGACCGCGGCGATGCGGTGCGACGAGGCGATCAGCGTGGTGCGCTCGGGCGTGACGAAGCCGCGGATGATGGCGCGGCCGGCCTCCATCAGTTCGGCGGCAATCAGGATGTCGACGTCGCCCTGCGACGGCGACAGCGCGAAGACCGGCAGGCGGCCGGTGTCGCGGCACATTTCGACATAATAGATGGTGGCGCCGGTGCGCTGGGCAACGCCGGCAACGGAGGTTGATTGCGCGACATAGAAATTGCGCTCGGCGACGTCGGTGATCCAGTCGGCCAGCACGCCGCCGCCCTGGCCGCCGACCGCCAGCACGGCAAGCTTGATGACGCGCTCGTCTTCGGGGGCGCCGGCTTTCGAGCGCGATGAGGGCACGGCGTCAAGCATCGGCGAATGTCAGGCGCCGGTTTTCACGGCGCCGCTGCAAGAGACCGATCATGGCGCGACGCGCGGCTTCAAGGAAACGGTCCCAGCGGCTCGGATTGTGGACGACATCGGCGCGGTAGAAGGACGGGCAGAGCACCGCCGCATCGGCGACCTCGCCGCAATTGCCGCAACCGACGCAGCTTTGGTCGATATGCGCCACCGGATCGTCGCGCAACGGATCGTTGAGCGACTTCACCGACAGCGACGGACAGCCGGACAGCCGCATGCAGGCATGGTCGCCGGTGCAGATATCCTCGTCGACACCGAATTTCGGCTTGACTATGCGCGTCCCGCCCTTGATCGCCTTGTCGACCAGCGGCTTTTCGCGGCGCTGCCGGTTGAGCATGCATTCGGACGAGGCGACAATGACTTTCGGGCCCTTCTCGTCCGTCGTCAGCGCCTCGCGCAGCGTGTCTTGCATCTTGGTTACGTCGTAGGTGCGGTCGATGTGGCGCAGCCATTTGACGCCCATGCCCTTCACCGCCTCGGTGATCGGGTGCTTGGTCGACTTGGTCTTGTTGCCGGCGCGGGACGACAGGATGTCCTGCCCTCCGGTCGCGGCCGAATAGAAATTGTCGACGATGACGATGACGCCGTCATTCTTGTTGAACACGGCATTGCCGACCGAGGAGGTCAGGCCGTTGTGCCAGAAGCCGCCGTCGCCGACGAAGGAGATCGAGCGGCGCTTGGCATCGGGCGAATTGAACGCCGAAGCCGAGGCCGGCCCCAGCCCGTAGCCCATGGTAGTGGCACCTAGCTCGAAAGGCGGCATGATCGAGAACAGATGGCAGCCAATGTCGGAGGCGATGTGGTGCTTGCCCAGCTCCTGCTCGACCAGCTTGGTGGCGGCGAAGATCGGCCGCTCCGGGCAGCCGACGCAGAAGCCGGGCGGCCGGCCCGGGACGACGTTGATCAGGTCGGCGGTGTCGAGCCCGTCGCCGATCTTGTTCGGCGCGCGGACCTCGCTTGGCAGCAGATGCGGGATGGTGGCACGCAGGAACGATCCGATGCCGTCGAGCATCACCTGGCCGGTATATTCGCCGGCCATAGGCAGATGTTCCTTGCCGACGAGCCTGGTGCCGCGGCCGGCCTTGTGCAGCATCGCGGCAAAGGCCTGTTCGATGTAGTTGGGCTGGCCTTCCTCGACGACGAGCACGGCGTCCTTGCCTTCGCAGAAGGACAGGAATTCGTCATCGACCAGCGGGTAGACGGCGTTCAGCACATAGAGCGGCACGTCGGTGTCGCCATAAGTGTCGGCGAGGCCGAGCCGCTGCAGCGCCCGGATGACCGAATTGTACATGCCGCCCTGCATGACGATGCCGACCGAGCCATGCTCCGGGCCGAAAAACTCGTTGATCTTGTTGGCGCGGATGAAATCCACCGCCGCCGGCCAGCGTTTCTGCACCTTTTCCTTCTCGTGCAGGAAGGACGCGGGCGGCAGCACGATGCGGCCGGTGTCGCGGCGCGGCGCCTCGAGCGCATCGGCCACAGTCATTGCCGGGCGCTTGTTGTCCTTGGCGATGAAATGGCCGTGGACATGGCAGCAGCGAATACGGACCTGCAGCATGACCGGCGTGTTGGAAACCTCGGACAGCTCGAAGCCGTCCTCTACCGCCTTGACGATCGACGGCAGGTTCGGTCGCGGGTCGAGCAGCCAGACCTGGCTCTTCATGGCAAAGGCGTGGCTGCGCTCCTGCATGATCGAGGAGCCTTCGCCGTAATCCTCGCCGACGATGATCAATGCACCGCCGGTGACGCCGCCGGAAGCGAGATTGGCGAGCGCGTCGGAGGCGACATTGGTGCCGACCGTCGACTTGAAGGTCGCCGCGCCGCGGATAGGATAATGCACGGATGCCGCAAGCATAGCGGTGGCGGTCGCCTCCGAGGCGCTCGCCTCGAAATGCACGCCGAGCTCGCCCAGGATATCCTGCGCGTCGGCCAGCACGTCCATCAAATGGCTGATCGGCGCGCCCTGATAGCCGCCGACATAGCCTACGCCGCATTGCAGCAGCGCCTTGGTGATGGCGAGAATGCCTTCGCCGGAAAACTCCTCGCCGGCGCCGAGCCTGAGCTTTTCGACTTCCTTGGCAAAAGACCGTTCGGCCATTTTGGGCTCCTTCCGTTACCGCCCCGATGGCGGCGCGTAAGATCAGATGTCGTGCTTGCGAATGTTCTTCAGCATCTTCTGCA
The DNA here is from genome assembly GCF_040318345.1 of Mesorhizobium sp. M1169. Taxonomy (NCBI): domain Bacteria; kingdom Pseudomonadati; phylum Pseudomonadota; class Alphaproteobacteria; order Hyphomicrobiales; family Phyllobacteriaceae; genus Mesorhizobium; species Mesorhizobium sp. M1169. The sequence continues at coordinate 139,105 of NZ_JAMYME010000001.1, forward strand.
ATGTCGCGATCAGCGCCGCGTATTCGGCATCGTCGACATCGTCGAACATTGCCTCGAAAGCATTGTGCATGGCCGGCCAGGCGCGCGCGAACTCGGCGCGGCCATCGTCGGTCAGGAACACATGGCGGATACGGCTGTCGGTGACCCCCTGCTCGCGCCGCACAAACCCTTGCGCCTCCAGCGTGTCGAGCGTGCGGCTCAAGGTCGACTGCTCGATGACGGTATAGACCGAGAGATCGTTGACGGTGACGCCATCGGTGACCGACAACACAGCCAGCGTGCGCACCTGCGGAATGGTCAGACCCTGCTTGCGGAAATTGTCACGCAAGGTGGCGTTGTAGCGGCCCATGATACGGTTCATCAGATAGGGCGCGAATTGCTGCAGGCCGATCTGGCCCAAAGTCGAGATGCGCTGGCGCTTTTCAACCTTCTGTTCCATCACAGCCTCCCCGCCAGGAGAAAGCCGGAGCCGCCGCCCAAGCCAGCACCCGGATGGGTCGAGGCACCGATGTGGTAGAGACCCCTGACCCCGGTGGCGTGATTGCGGCTCGTCTTGAACGGCCGCCACAGAAACGACTGGTCGATAGCCGAGGAACCGCCATAGGGGTCGCCGCCGACCAGATTGATGTTCATCGCTTCCAGGTCGGCCGGCGAACAGGCGCGGCGTGCGATGACGCTGTCCTTGAACCCATCGATATGGCTGGCAAGGATCGCTTCGGCACGGTCGGCATAGGCTTCGCGCAGCGCCTCGGTCCAGCGACCGTCTGCCGGTGTTTGCAGTTTGCCGGCGGCATCGCCCTTGATATGCCGTGGCGCCTCGGGCAGTTGCAGCCACAGGACCGCCTTGCCGTCCGGGCAGCGCGATGGGTCGAGCGCGTGCGGCTGGCCGATGCACATGGTCGGCACCTCCGGCAGCATGCCGCGCACGGCTTCGTTGCAGGCCTTCGAGACGCCGTCGAGCCCCGGCGTCAGATGCAGCAGCGCGACCTTGTCCAGGCCCTCGCCGCGCCATGCCGGCGGCTTGTCCAAAGCATAGTGGATCTGGAAATTGCCCTTGCCGTAGCGGTATTTTTGCGCTGCCTCGACGTCTGCTTTCGGCGCCGCGTCGCCGAGCAGCCGCTCGTAGAGCTGGGTCGGCGTGACCGAGCAGATGACGCTCTTGTTCACGTTGATCGTTTCGCCCGAAGCCAGCCGCACGCCGGCGGCGCGGCCTCCGCTTTGGACAATAGCCGCGACGTCGGCGCCGGTGCGGATTTCGCCGCCACGTTCCCTGATCAGGGCCTCGAAGGCGGCCAGCAGATTCCTGGCACCGCCCTTGACGATCGGCGCGCCGGCCGCCTCAAGCGCGAAGGCGATGACCTTGGCGATCTGGCCGGAGAACGCGTCCTCAGGCCCGAGGCCGGCATGCAGCACCCAGGGCGCCCACAGCGCGCGCATGGTTTCCGACTGATAGGTGCTTTCCAGCCAACCGCGCGCCGGCACCAGCGCGCTGCCGAGAAAGGCGGCAAGGCCACGCGGGCCGCGCCGCCAGGCTTCACCCGCCAGCAGCCTGGCCGTCGGGTAGGACCACAGGCTGCCACCGAGCAGTCCGAACAGCAGACCGGCGTTGCGCTCGATCTCGCCGACATCGTTTGCGTGCCGGTCGCCGTCGCCCGCGGCAAGCGCATTGATCGCCGCTACATTGGCGATACGGTCGGTGCGCAGGACGGCATGGCTGCCGTCCGGGCGCAGCACACCGGTCGGCGTGGAGCTGTTGCAAAACTCCAGGCCGTGCCGCGCCAGATCCTTGCCCAGCGCCGCATAGGCCGGCGAGGTGATGAACAGGACAAAGGTCGTCGCCATCACGTCGTGGATGAAGCCGGGCGCGGTGATTTCTTCGGTGCGCATGCAGCCGCCGATGCGGTCGTTGCGCTCGAGCACCAGCACCTTCGCCCCCTTGCCGCCAAGCATTGCCGAGCAGACCAGCGCGTTGATGCCGCTGCCGACGACGATGTGATCGGGAGCGCTCATCGAGGGTTGCTCCTAGCCGGCAGGAGTTCAATTCCAGAGATAGGCGCTCTACGGCGCCGTAGAGCCGCAGCTTTGCAAGGCTGCCGCTCCCACTCCGTCACCACCGTGCCACTTCCGCACATGATCTTCTCCCGAAGACCGCAGCTACCCTATTGCCTTGGCACCAACGCCAACGCGCGGATCGGGCTGCCGGTGCCGTGCTCGATCTTGAGCGGCGCCGCGATCAGGATCGCGCCTTTCGGCGGCAGCCGGTCGAGGTTGCAAAGGCTGGCGAGACCGTAGCGGTTAGCCTTGTGCATCAGGCTATGCGCCGGGAACGGCGGCTCCATTCCCCCTGCTTTTCCAGCATCCGTGCCGATCGTCTCGCTGCCCCAGCCCTTGATGTCCTTGCTAATCAGATACTGGATGGCTTCGGCGGTCGGGCCAGGCGTGTGCGGTCCGGTCTCATTGGCGTTGAGGAACTCGGCTTCCGAGCCGTTGCGCTTATACCAGTCGGTGCGCATCACCACCCACTCGCCGGGGTTGATAGCGCCATGTTCGGCTTCCCATGCCTTGATGTGATCGACGGTGAGCAGGAAATCGTGATCGGCTGCCGCTTGCTTGGAACAGTCGATGACGTTGACGGGTCCGACGAAGTTCTGCGCCGGAATGGTGTCGGTGGCGCCGTCCGGATAATCCTTGCCGGTGATCCAGTGGTTGGGCGCGTCGAAATGCGTGCCCGAATGCTCCCCGAGCTTGAGCCAGTTCCACGCCCACCACGGACCGTTCTTGTCATAGGCGGAGATGGCGTGGATCTCGATCTTCGGCGTGTCGACCGCCAGTTCCGGCGGCAGCTTGATCAGCGGTGTGTCGGGCCCGAGCGGCGCCGTCAGGTCGACCACCTGAATGGCGCCTGAAAGCAGCTGGCCGGCGACTTCGCCTAAAAGTTGTCGTGTGTCCATGGTCTCTGTTCCCTCTTTCTCGATGGTGCTGAAGGCTCTCGCGGCCCTTAATATCCTACTAGACGAAAACATATGCATCTGCAATTATCTTTAAGCATAAAGGAAATGGGACGGGGCGTGAGCGAGTTCGACGCCATATTTGTCGGGGCAGGCCACAACAGTCTGGCATGCGCCGCGCATCTGGCGCTCAAAGGCTGGAAAACCGCAGTTTTCGAGCGTAATGCAACGATCGGCGGCGCCGTTCAGACGCGCGAATTGACGCTTCCGGGCTTCCGGCACGATTTCGGCGCGATGAATCTCAGCCTGTTCGCCGGCTCGGCCTTTCACAAGAAATATGCAAATGAATTGAAAACCCACGGGCTGGAATTTGTGCCGGTGGCCGACTGTTTTGCCAGCGCCTTCCCCGACGGTCGCTGGTTCGGCGTCAGCAGCGACCTGGAAGTGACCGCCTCGCGCATGGCCGCTTTTTCCGACGCCGACGCACAGACATGGCGCCGTCTGGTTGCGGCATTCCCGGCGGAGGCCGAGCATCTGTTCCGGCTGCTGGGCTCGCCGATGAGCGGCCGTGCGCTCGCCGGCACCGCCTGGAACCTCTGGCGCAAGAAGGGTTTTGCCGGCGCGCTCGATACAGGTCGGTTGCTGCTTTCGTCACCCCGCGCCTGGCTCGAGGATACTTTCGAGTCACCGCATGTCAGGGCGACGCTGGCCACCTGGGGCATGCATCTCGATTTCGCGCCTGACATCGCCGGCGGCGCGGTGTTCCCTTACCTCGAATCCATGGCCAACCAGTGCTTCGGCATGGTGCTCGGCAGAGGCGGCGCCGACACGATTATCCGCGCTTTGTCGGGCATGCTCACGGCCGCCGGCGGCAAGATCGTCACTGGGGCTGATGTCGCCGAGATCACGGTTTCGGCCGGCAAAGCGACCGGTGTGCGGCTCACTTCCGGCGAGACCCACACCGCCACCAAGGCCGTCATCGCCGGTGTCGCGCCCAAGGCGCTGACCGGGAAACTGTTGCCTAACGGATCCGGCGACACCGGCTTCGACACGGCCGTGAAAAAATTCCGCCACGCGCCGGGGACGTTGATGATCCATCTGGCGCTCGACGACCTGCCGGACTGGCGCGCCGGTGCCGAGCTTCGGCAGTTCGCCTATGTGCATCTGTCGCCGTCGCTCGATGCCATGTCCTGGACCTATCAGCAGGCGATGTCAGGGGTGCTGCCGGACGAACCGGTGCTGGTCGTCGGCCAGCCGACGGCCGTCGATCCCTCGCGCGCGCCGGACGGCAAGCACGTACTTTGGGTGCAGGTGCGCATGCTGCCAGCCGAGATTGCAGGCGATGCGGCGGGCACGATCGCGGTGGCTCACTGGGACGAGGCTAGGGAGCACTACGCCGAGCGCGTCCTCGACATTATCGAGCGCTATGCGCCCGGCCTTCGTCGGAAGATCCTCGGCCGCGCCGTGTTCTCGCCCATCGACCTCGAACGCGAGAACCCGAACCTTGTCGGCGGCGACCAGATCTGCGGCAGCCATCATCTGGCGCAGAATTTCCTGTTCCGGCCGGCGCGCGGTTACGCTGGCTGGAACACGCCGGTCGGCAATCTGCACCTGACCGGGGCGGCAACATGGCCCGGCGCCGGCACCGGGGCGGCGTCGGGCTTCATGCTCGCGCAACAACTTGGCGGGAGGTAGGCTCCATTTTTCATCTAGGGTGAAGGAGGACAAGGCGCGGTTGCCCAAGGAGCCTGAACCCACCGATTGACAACGACACCGCGCATAAAAGCAACAGGGGAACGACCATGACAATCAACAGACGAGAATTGCTCGGATATGGCGCGGCCGCACTTGGCGCCACGGCGCTCGGCCTGCCGCAAATCGCCAGGGCTGCCGGCGAACTGACCATCGCCTACAATGTCAATTTGCCGTCCTGGGACCCGACCACCGGGCCTTCAGCGGTCAACCCGACCATCCAGGGTCTGTACCAGTCGGTGTTCGACCAGTTCATCCCGCAGAAGCCGGATCTTTCTTTCGCGCCCGGCCTGCTCACCGAATGGGGCTGGAACGAGGGTCGCAGCAAGATCATGATGACGGTGCGCGAGGGCGTCACCTGGCATGACGGCTCGCCATTCACGGCCGAAGACGTGGTCTGGTCGCTGCAGCGGGCGGGCGATGAAAAAACCGGCAACCCGATCCAGTTCGTCTGGAAGAACGTCAACAACTTCAAGATCGACGGCGACAAGATCACCGGCGACGTCGTGCAATTCGACCCGGTGTATTTCAAGTGGATGTCGTTCCTGACCGGCTACATCATGCCGAAGGCCTATTACGAAAAGGTCGGCGCCGAGGGTTTTGAGAAAGCCCCGATCGGCACCGGGCCCTACATGGTCGACAAATTCGAGCGCAACGCCTTCCTGCGGCTCAAGGCCAACCCGAACTACTGGGGCAGCAAGCCGGCCTTCGAGAACGTAACCATCAAGTTCGTTACCGATGCGGCGAGCCGCGTCGCCGAGATCGAGTCCGGTTCCTCGCAGGTGACCCTCGAGGTCCCCTATGAGGAATATGACCGCCTGATCGCCAAGGATGGACTTGCCGGCTCATGCAAGAACGTTTCCGACATCGGCATGATCTTCTTCAACGACATCGACGTGATGCTGGACAAGAACGTGCGCCAGGCGGCGGTGATGGCGGTCGACAAAAAGCTTTTGGTCGACCGGCTGCTGCGCGGTTACGGCCAGCCCATCGATACGCTGGAGACGCCGGAATACGCGGCCTACGATGCGTCGATCAAGGTGGAGCACAATCCGGACAAGGCCAAGGAACTGCTGGCCGCCTCCGGCTATTCGCCGGAAAAGCCGGTCAAGTTCACGATACAGACGACGAAGGGCTTCAAGCCCAAGGATTACGAGATGATCCAGGCGATCGTCGGCATGTGGCGCAAGGTCGGCATCGAGGCGACGATCGAGGTCTACGAGATCGCCAAGCACTACGAGCTGCGCGCCGCCGACAAGCTGGCGCCGGCGGCCTTCTACAATTGGGGCAATGCCATCGGCGATCCCACCACGTCGACCGGCTTTGCCATGTATGGCCCGAGCCCGCATTCGGTGTGGGACAGCCAGGACCTGATCGACATGATCAACCCGCTATGGGGCGAGAAGGACGAGGCCAAGCGCATTGCCGGCTGGAAGGCCGTCGACAAATATATCGCCGAACAGGCCTATGTGCTGCCGCTGATCCAGTATGCGCAGCCGATCGTGCATGCCAAGGGCGTCAATGTGGTGCAGCATGTGTCCGGCGCGCTGTTGCCGGCGCTGATGAGCCCGGCCTGAGATCAGCCCAGGACTAACGCGCGCCGTCTGCAACCACGGCGCGCCTTTTCCGCCAGGCATACAGGCGACCATGCTGCTGCAAAGATTCCTGATCCGTCTTCTGACCATGGCGATCACGCTGTTCGGCGTGGCGATCGTCGTCTTCATCGTCATCCGTGTCGCGCCGGGCGACCCGATCGCGATGATGCTGCCGCCCGGCGCGACCGATGCCGACATCGCTCGGCTGCGCGCGCTTTACGGGCTGGACAAGACCATCGTCCAGCAATTCTTCATCTGGCTGGCCGGTGTCGTCAGGGGCGATTTCGGCACGTCGATCTCACTGCGGCAGGACGTGCTTGGGCTGGTCTTCAATCGCCTCCCGGCGACGCTGGAACTCGCCATCGTCGCGCTTGTGATGGCGCTGGCGATCGGTGGCACGACGGCGATCCTCGGCGCGCGCGAACGCGGCACCGCGGTCGAAGCTGGCATCGACATCGCCAGCGGTGCGGCGCTCTCGATTCCCGATTTCCTGTGGGGTTTGGTGCTGATCCTTTTGTTTGGCGTGCTGGTGCCTATCTTCGACATTTCTGGCCGGGTGTCGCCGCAGCTCGACCTGCCCTTCGCCACGCAATTCTATCTGTTCGAAAGCATTGTACGGCTGCGCTTCGACCTGACCAGGGACCTGCTGGCACACATGCTGATGCCGGCGATTGCGCTGGCGCTGCCACTGGCCGCGATCATCTCGCAGCTGCTGAAACAGTCGCTGAAGGAAGTGCTCGACCTCGACTACGTCGTGCTGGCGCGGGTAAAGGGCTTTTCGGAAACGCAGGTCATCCTGCGCGAGGCGCTGAAGAACGCGGCCCTGCCGACGCTGACGCTGGTCGGCGTGCAGTTCACCTTCCTGATCGGCGGCACGGTCATCGTCGAACGACTGTTTTCCTATGAAGGTCTCGGCAACATGGCGATCGATGCCGTCATCAACCGCGACCTGCCGCTGATCCAGGGCATCGTGCTGGTCTTCGCGCTGCTGTTCGTGCTGATCAACCTTGTCGTCGACATGATGTACGCCCTGCTCAATCCGAGGCTGCGCCATGGATGAGGCCCGCATTTCGAGACATGGCTCGCGGGCACGCCTGTGGCTGGCCGGCGGCTGGCTGCTGATTGCGCTGCTGGCCGCGATTTTTGCGCCGTTGGTCGCACCGCAGGACCCGCTGGCGCAGGATTTGATGCTGGAGCGGCTGCCGCCTTTCTGGATTGATGGCGCCGAGCCCGGCTACTGGCTCGGCACCGACAGCCTCGGCCGCGATCTTCTGTCACGGCTGATCTTCGGTGCCCGCATCGCCTTCATCGTCGCCTTCGCGGCAGCCTTTGCCGCCTGCCTGGTCGGCTCGACGCTGGGGCTGGTCGCCGGCTATTTCGGCGGCTGGGCCGACCGCATCATCTCGCGCATCGTCGATGTCTGGATGGCGTTTCCGCCGGTGCTGTTCGCCATCCTGCTGGTCGCCGTGCTCGGCACGGGCTTAAGCTCAGTCATCATTGCCATTGCCGTCATCGACTGGACGCGCTTCTGCCGGGTGATCCGCGCCGAGACGATGGGCCAGTCGCGCATGGACTATGTCGAGAACGCCCGCATCGCCGGCTATGGCCGCATCGGCATCATGCTGCGCGAGGTGCTGCCCAATGTGGTGCCGTCGATCGTCGCGCTGCTGTCGCTGGAGATGGGCATTGCCGTCATCGTCGAGGCGATCCTGTCCTTCGTCAATCTGTCGATCTCGACCGATGACCCGACCTGGGGCGGCATCATCGCCGAGGGCCGCCTGTCGATCCATCAGGCCTGGTGGGTGCTGGTGTTCCCGCTGGTGACGCTGATCCTGACGGTGCTGTCGTTCAGCCAGTTTGGCGAGGGCCTCAGGGCACGTTTCGATCCGGTGCTGCGATGAACGCGCTGGCGAAACCCTGCCTCGACATGCGCAGCCTTAGCGCGGTGCTGCCTAATGGCTTGCGCGTGCTGCGCTCGGTGTCGCTCGCCGTCGAGCCCGGCGAGGTGCGCGCGCTGGTCGGCGAGAGCGGCGCCGGCAAGACGATGATCGGCAAGGCGGTGCTCGGCGTGCTGCCGCCGAGCGTGCGCATTGTCGAAGGCGACATGCTGCTTGAGGGCGAAGACCTCGGCAAGCTGCAGCCCAAGGCGCGGCGCACGCTGATCGGCGCGCGCACCGCGCTGATCCCGCAGGATCCGCTGACCGCGCTCAACCCGTCACGGCGAATCGGCCCGCAGATGACCGACCGGCTGGTGCGCATCCTCGGCTGGAGCGGTGAGAAGGCCGATACACGCATCCGCCAATTGCTGGACGAGGTGCAGATCCGCGACCCCGAGCGTGTCCTCAAAAGCTATCCGCACGAGCTGTCCGGCGGCATGCGCCAGCGCGTGCTGATCGCCGCGGCGTTTGTGGCCGAACCAAGGCTGATCGTCGCCGACGAGCCGACCACGGCGCTCGACGTGACCGTGCAGAAGCAGATCCTGCGGCTGATCGCGCAGCTGCAGCGCGAGCACCGCACGGCGATCCTGTTCGTCACACATGATCTCGGCGTCGTCGCCAAGATCAGCCAGAAGGTCTCGGTGCTCTATGCCGGCAAGGTGGTCGAGGAGGCCGAAACGGCTGCTCTCTTCGCCGCTCCGCAGCACCCCTACACACGAGCGCTGATGGCCGCGACGCCACGCTATACCGACCCCTTCGCCTCGCTGAAGCCGGTGGACGAGGCGGTGCTGGCCGGGCTTGCTTCGGAGATCGCCGCCGCCGATCAGGCCTGGAGGCGCCCGCATGGCTGAGCCGCTGTTTTCCGTGCGTGGGCTGAAGGTCGCGCTGCCCGACATGACGCGCAAGCCGCTGATCGGCCGCGCGCCCTTGGCCGAGATCCTGAAAGGGTTGGATTTCGACCTGCCAAAGGGATCGGTGACCGGCATCGTCGGCGAATCCGGCTCCGGCAAATCGACGCTTGGCCGCGCGTTGGTGCGGCTTCTGGAGCCCAGTGCCGGCAACGTCATCTTCGACGGCCGCGACATCACCCATTTGCCTGAGGCCGAGCTCCGGCCGCTGCGCCGCAATCTGCAGATGATCTTCCAGGATCCGATGTCGTCGCTCAATCCGCGCCGCACCATCTTCAGCATCATCGCAGCACCGCTCAAGCAGAACGGGCTTGGCGACAATCTCAAGGGGCGTGTCGCGGAGGCATTGCAGCGCGTCGGCCTGCCGCAAAGTTTTGCCAGCCGCTACCGCCACGAACTGTCGGGCGGCCAGCGCCAGCGCGTCGGCATTGCCCGGGCGCTGGCGCTGTCGCCGAAATTCGTGCTGGCCGACGAAATCGTCTCCGGCCTCGACGTGTCGACGCAGGCGCAGATCCTGACGCTGCTGGAAAAACTCGCCGCCGAAATGGGCCTGACCGTTGCCTTCATCAGCCATGATCTTTCTGTCATTCGGCGGCTCTGCCGGCACGTGATCGTCATGCGCGAAGGCGCGATCGTCGAAGCCAGTGCGACGGATACTTTGTTCGAGAAGCCGCAGCAGGCTTACACGCGCGATCTGCTCGCCGCCATTCCGCTGCCCGAGATCGATGATGCCTGGCTACTTCCCGCCGCAAAGGCGCTGGCATGAACACATTCCTATTCGCACGCCGAAGAGCGGGCCCCGGGCGTGCGCCGACAAGTCAGCTCGCGAAACGGAGGAGAACTGGAATGAAATATGCAATCAGAAACACGATGCTTGCGGCCGCTCTGGTCGGCTCGATGGGAGCAGCCTCGGCTGATTCGATACCCGGCATGCGAGGCCACGACCACACCGGCGTCACCGTCCCCGACATGGAGCAGGCGGTCGATTTCTTCACCGAGGTGGTTGGCTGCAAGAAGGCAATGTCGTTCGGCCCGTTCGCCGACGACAAGGGCACATTCATGCAGGATCTGCTGGGCGTCGATCCCAAGGCGGTGATTGAGGAGATCACCCTGGTCCGTTGCGGACACGGGTCGAACATCGAGCTGTTCAAATACACCGCGCCGGACCAGAGGGACCTGATGCCTCGCAACAGCGACATAGGCGGCTTCCATATCGCCTTCTATGTCGACGACATCGCCGCCGCAAAAGCCTATCTTGACGGCAAGGGCGTCAAGACGCGGATGGGGCCGCTGCCGGTTACCGAAGGCCCGGCCGCCGGCCAAACCATCCTCTACTTCCAGGCGCCCTGGGGCTTGCAGTTGGAAGCGATCAGCTATCCCAATGGCATGGCCTATGAAAAAGATGCGGAGACAGTGCTGTGGAGCCCGAAGAACCCGGAAAAATAGCCCGGGGCGTCCCTGGCCTGCGCAAGCCGACTGCCGGCAAGCGGGTTTCTGGAACGGATTGTTTCAATCCTGAAACTTCAAGCTTGAATTAATCCGTCTCAGGCGTAAACTCGACAAACAGAAGCGAAGAGGAGATCGCACGATGAAAGTTGCGGTTCTCGGCGGCGGACCAGCCGGGCTCTACTTTGCCATCTCGCTGAAGCTCAGGGATGCCGCGCATGAGGTCACGGTGTTCGAGCGCAACCGTGCCGATGATACGTTTGGCTGGGGCGTCGTGCTGTCGGCCGAAACGCTGGAGAACCTGACCAAAAACGACCCGGTCAGCGCCGTCTGGATCCGCAAGCATTTCGCCTATTGGGACGATATCGCCGTCATCCATGACGGCGTGCGCACGGTCTCGACCGGTCACGGCTTTTGCGGCATTGGCCGCAAGCGGCTGCTCACGTTGCTGCAGCGGCGGGCGCGCGAACTCGGCGTCAAGCTGGTCTTCGAAACCGACATCGCCGATCCCAAGCCATATATGGAGACGCACGAGCTGGTTGTCGCCGCCGACGGGTTGAACTCGAAAGCGCGGGGCGCCTTCGTCGACGTGTTCAAGCCCGATATCGACATTCGTAGATGCAAGTTCGTCTGGCTCGGCACCCACCAGAAATTCGACGACGCCTTCACCTTCATCTTCGAAAAGACCGAGCATGGCTGGGTGTGGGCGCATGCCTACCAGTTCGACAGCGATACCGCGACCTTCATCGTCGAATGCAGCGAGCAGACCTGGCAGCGCTTCGGCTTCGGCGCGATGTCGCAGCAGGAATCGATTGCCGTCTGCGAGCGCATCTTTGCCCGTCATCTCGGCGGCCACGCGCTGATGACCAACGCCAATCATATCCGCGGCTCGGCGTGGATCAATTTCCCGCGCGTCTTATGCGAACGCTGGTCCTACAAGAACCTGGCGCTGATGGGCGACGCGGCGGCGAGCGCGCATTTCTCGATCGGTTCCGGCACCAAGCTGGCGCTGGAAAGCGCGGTGGCGCTGGCCGACTATGTCGAGTCCGAGCCAGACCTCGAGGCCGCCTTTAGCAAATATGAGGACGCCCGCCGCACCGAAGTGCTGAAGCTGCAGTCGGCGGCGCGCAATTCGCTCGAATGGTTCGAGGAGGTCGAGCGCTATCTCGGCCTCGATCCGGTGCAGTTCAACTATTCGCTGCTGACGCGTTCGCAACGCATCAGTCACGAAAATTTGCGGCTGCGCGATGCCGAATGGCTGGCCGGCGCCGAGGAGTGGTTCCAGCGCCAGGCCGGCGCCGGGGGCAACAATCTGCGTCGCGCGCCGATGTTCGCGCCGTTCCGGCTGCGCGACATGGCGCTGCAGAACCGCGTCGTCGTCTCGCCGATGGCGCAGTACAAGGCGGTCGACGGCTGTCCGACCGATTGGCATTTCGCTCATTACGCCGAACGGGCCAAGGGCGGCGCCGGTCTCCTCTACATCGAGATGACGTGCGTCAGCGCGGAGGGCCGCATCACGCCTGGCTGCCCTGGTTTCTATGCGCCCGAGCATGAGGTCGCCTGGAAGCGGCTGGTCGAGTTCGTCCATGCCGAAACCGAGGCCAAGATCTGCGCCCAGATCGGCCATTCCGGTGCCAAGGGGTCGACCAGGCTCGGCTGGCAGGGAACCGACGTGCCGCTGCCCTCAGGCAATTGGCCCGTCATGGCAGCGTCTTCCGTGCCGTGGTCGCGGGAAAACCAGGTGCCGAAGGCGATGGACCGCGCCGACATGGATATGGTGCGCGACCAGTTTGTCGCTTCGGCCGAGATGGCGGCGCGCTGCGGCTTCGACATGCTCGAAATCCACGCCGCGCACGGCTATCTCCTGTCCTCCTTCATCACGCCCTTGACCAACCGGCGCACCGACTCCTATGGCGGCTCGCTGGAAAACCGCATGCGCTACCCCTTGGAAATCTTTCATGCGGTGCGCGCCGCGTGGCCGGCCGAGAAGCCGATCTCGATGCGCATCTCCGCTAATGACTGGCTGGGCATCGAAGGCGTGACGCCGGCCGATGCCGTAGAGATCGCGCGGCTGCTGCATGAGGCCGGCGTAGACATCTGCGACGTATCGGCCGGCCAGACTTCGGCCGTGGCAAGACCGGTCTATGGCCGCATGTTCCAGACGCCGTTTTCCGATCGCATCCGCAACGAGGTCGGCATGGCGACGATGGCGGTCGGCAATATCTATGAGCCGGACCACGTCAACTCGATCCTGATGGCGGGCCGCGCCGATCTCGTCGCACTGGCTAGGCCGCATCTTGCCGATCCGTATTGGACGCTGCACGCGGCCGTCACGCTTGGCGATCGCGGCGTCAAATGGCCGGATCCCTATCTGCCCGGCCGCGACCAGCTCTACCGGCTGGCCGAACGCGAAGCGGCAGCGGGGTTGAAAGTATGAGTGCCGCGGCGACGATTTCGGGGCGTCATGCGCTGGTCACCGGCGGCGGCTCCGGCGTCGGCCGCGCGATCGCGCTGGCGCTGGCCGGCGCGGGCATTGACGTGACCATCTGCGGCCGGCGCGTGGAGCCGCTTGCCGAGGTCGCCGCGGAGAACAAGTCCATCTTCGCCATTGCCGCCGACGTCACCGACGAGACGTCGATGGCGTCGCTCTACGAGGCAGCGGAAGCGGCACGCGGAGCGTTCGACATCGTCGTTGCCAATGCCGGCATGTCCGGCAGTGCCCCGGCGCAGCGGACCTCGCTGGCAGACTGGCAGCGCACGCTCGACGTCAACTTGACCGGTGCGTTCCTGACGGTGAAGCCGGCGTTGGCCGGCATGGCAGTGCGCAAGACTGGCCGTATCATCTTCGTCGCTTCCACCGCCGGACTGAAAGGTTATCCCTATGTCGCAGCTTACGTTGCCGCCAAGCATGGCGTCGTCGGCCTGATGCGGGCACTCGCCGTCGAGACCGCCAAGTCCGGCATAACAGTGAATGCCGTGTGCCCAGGGTTTGTCGAAACCGAGATGCTGGGGAGCACCGTCCAGCGCATCGTCCAAACGACCGGCCGCTCGTCCGAGCAGGCACGGACAAGCCTAGCCGCGACCAACCCGCAAGGCCGCTTCATCCAGCCGGAAGAAATTGCGGCCGCGGTACTTTATCTGTGTGGCGACGCCGCCCGGTCGATTACCGGGCAGACGATTTCGATCTCCGGAGGTGAGACATGGTAGCCGGTCCCCTGCCCGCCCCGTCCGGACCCGGCAAGGACCGCCTGCGGCTGTGGATACGCCTGCTGCGCGCCTCGCGCACCATCGAGGCCGAGTTGCGCGAACGACTGCGGCAAGAGTTCAACACAACGCTGCCACGCTTCGACGTGATGGCCGCGCTCTACCGCGCGCCGGAGGGCATGCTGATGAGCGATCTTTCGCGCTTCCTGCTGGTGTCCAACGGCAATGTCACCGGCATCATCGACCGGCTGGTCTCGGAAGGGTTGGTGATGCGGGCCCGACGCAATGGCGACCGCCGCACCTCGATGGTGCGGCTGACGGAAGAGGGATCGAAGATTTTCGCCGTGATCGCCGCCGCGCATGAGAAATGGGTCGGCGAGTTGCTGGGCAATGTGAGCGAGGATGAGGCTCGCCGGCTGACCGGCATGCTGACCTCCTTCCGCAGCAATTGGGAGGGACGGGAATGACGAAGCTGGCCGGCCGCAAGCCGAAGCATTTCCTCTGGCAGGTCGAAGGCAAGATCGCAAAGATCCGGCTCGATCGACCGGAGCGCAAGAACCCGCTGACCTTCGACAGTTATGCCGAATTGCGCGACATATTTCGCGACCTTGTCTACGCCGATGATGTCGATGCTGTGGTGTTCCTGCCCAATGGCGGCAATTTCTGCTCGGGCGGCGATGTCCACGAAATCATCGGCCCACTGATCAAGATGGACATGAAGGCGCTGCTCGCCTTCACCCGCATGACGGGCGATTTCGTCAAGGCGATGCTGAATTGCGCCAAGCCGATTATTGCGGCGGTCGATGGCGTGGCGGTCGGCGCCGGCGCGATAATCGCCATGGCCTCCGATATCCGCATCGCCACGCCCCAGGCCAAGACAGCATTCCTGTTCACCCGCGTCGGCCTTGCCGGCTGCGACATGGGGGCCTGCGCGATCCTGCCGCGCATCATTGGCCAAGGCCGCGCCGCCGAGCTGCTCTATACCGGCCGCACGATGAGTGCCGAGGAAGGCGAGCGCTGGGGCTTCTACAACCGGCTGGTCGATACCGCAACGCTTGAGGCCGACGCGCTCGACATGGCCGCGCGCATCGTTTCCGGCCCGACCTTCGCCCATGGCATGACCAAGACGCAGCTGAACCAGGAATGGTCGATGGGTCTCGACCAGGCGATCGAAGCGGAAGCACAGGCGCAGGCGATCTGCATGCAGACCCGCGATTTCGAGCGGGCGTACACGGCTTTCGTGGCTAAGGAGAAGCCGGTGTTCGAGGGAAATTGAGATGATCGCTTCCACGCTGGCGGGACAGCACCCCCCTCTGGCCTGCCGGCCATCTCCCCCTCAAGGGGGGAGATTGGATATCAGGCCCGCTTTCGCCAATCTCCAACATCGCAGGGAGAGCCGTGGCAGCGAAGCCGCCAATCGCCCCCCTAGAGGGGGAGATGTCCAGCAGGACAGAGGGGGGCGCCGTGGAGCGCCAGGGCCGGAGAATTGTGGAGGCAGCAATGCCTGACCGTTCCTTCCTCTCCTGGCCGTTCTTCGAGGATCGCCACCGCGATCTGGCGGAGCGGCTGGAGGCATGGTGCGCCAAGAACCTGCCGGTCGCGCATCACGATGTCGACGCCGCCTGCCGCGAGCTGGTGGCCAAGCTCGGCCGGGACGGCTGGCTGAAGCCGACGGCGCTCGACACCGAAAACCCCTCACCGCTCGACGTGCGCACGCTCTGCCTCACGCGCGAGACGCTGGCCCGGCATGATGGGCTGGCCGATTTCGCCTTCGCCATGCAAGGGCTCGGCACTGGCGCGCTCAGCCTGTTCGGCTCGCCCGACCAGCAGCACTGGCTGGCGAAGACACGGGCCGGCAAGGCGATTTCGGCTTTCGCGCTGTCGGAGCCGCGCTCGGGCTCGGACGTTGCCAATATGGAAATGACCGCCGCGCGTGACGGCGACAGCTATCTCCTATCCGGCGAAAAGACCTGGATCTCCAACGGCGGTATCGCTGACTTTTATGTTGTCTTTGCCCGTACCGGCGAGGCGCCCGGCGCCAAGGGGCTTTCCGCCTTTGTCGTGCCTTCCGAAACCGAGAGGCTGATCGTTGCCGAGCGGCTGGAGGTGATTGCGCCGCACCCGCTCGCCCGGCTGTCCTTCGACAATGCACGCATTCCAGCCTCGGCGCTGATCGGCAGACCCGGGGACGGTTTTCGCATCGCCATGTCCGTGCTCGACGTGTTCCGTTCGACCGTCGGCGCAGCGGCGCTCGGCTTTGCCCGGCGCGCGCTGGACGAAAGCATCACAAGAGTGGCCGAGCGCAGGCTGTTCGGTGCGCCGATGGCCGAGCTGCAGATGGTGCAGGGCCACATCGCCGACATGGCGCTGGATGTCGATGCCGCCGCGTTGCTGGTCTATCGTGCCGCCTGGACCAAGGACATGGGCGCGGCTCGGGTTACCTGCGAAGCCGCCATGGCCAAGCTGTTCGCTACCGACAAAGCGCAGGAGGTGATCGACAGGGCTGTGCAGCTGCATGGCGGCGACGGCGTCCGCAAGGGCCATATCGTCGAAAGCCTGTATCGCGAGATCCGGGCGCTGCGCATCTACGAGGGAGCGTCCGATGTGCAGAAGGTGGTGATTGCACGGCAAGTGATGGGAGCGGCCTGAGACGGGAGTTTGCGTGAAATTATTGTCTTCGAGTTTTGAGCGACCGGATTTGAGCATTGGGAGGTTTTGACATGCACACCATCCTGCAGCCGGAAGGCTGGGCGAAACCCGTCGGCTACGCCAATGGCGTCGCCGCGCGTGGGCAGCTTGTCTTCGTCGGCGGGCAGGTCGGCTGGAACGGACAGGGCCGCTTCGAGACCGATGATCTTGTCGGCCAGGTGCGGCAGACGCTGGCCAATATTGTTGCTGTGCTCGCCGAGGCCGACGCCAAGCCGCAACATATCACCTCGATGACCTGGTACTTTACCGACAAGGCGGAATATTTGGCCAATCTCAAGGGGATCGGCGAGGTCTATCGCGAGGTGATCGGCCGGCATTTTCCGGCGATGGCCGCCATGCAGGTGATGGCGCTGGTCGAGGATCGCGCCAAGGTTGAGATCCAGGCCACGGCGGTTATTCCGGAGTGACGGCAACACGCGGCAATTTTTTAAGCTTAAAACTTTCGCCTTGAAAAGCGCGGTACTTTGGATAGCATTCGATGTCTTGCGACTGCCGTGCCGGGAGGGCTTTCCGGCAGTCCCGTCACTTGACGCATCAAAACCGTGCGGGGCCAAACCCGTCCGATCACAACCAGAGGGAACGAAAATGAACTTCACCCGTCGCAACCTGCTGCTTCTTGCTGCTGCCATCGGCATCGCCGGCGGCCCGGCCTACGCCGAAGGCACGCTCAATGTCGGCGCCTATCCGACCAATCCGCCTTTTGAATACAAGAACGAGAGCGGCACGTTCGAGGGTTTCGAAGTCGACATCATCAATGAGGCGGCAAAGCGTATCGGCATGACCACCGATATCGCCGATCTCGGTTTCCAGGCGCTGTTCGCCGCCACCACCTCGAAGCGCATCGACGTCGCCATCTCGTCGATCACCATCACGCCGGAGCGGCTGAAGTCTCAGTCATTCACGCAGCCCTACTATGATTCCGACATGGGCATCGCCGCGAAGGCCGACAGCCCGATCAAGGCCGAGGCCGACCTCAAGGGCAAGATCGTCGGCGTGCTGTCCGGCTCGACCGGCGAAGCCTGGGTCAAGGCCCACCAGGAAGCGGACGGGTTCAGTGACGTCAAGGGCTACGACACGCAGCAGAACTTGCTGCTCGATCTCAGCTCCGGCCGCGTCGATGCGGCGGTCAGCGATATTCCGGGCCTGGAATATTCTTTCACCAGGATGAAGGATCTCGCCGTAAAAGAGCGCATCAAGACCGGCGAGCAGTACGGTCTGATGATGACCAAGGACCACCCGCTGCTCGGTAAGCTGAACGACGCGCTGACCGCGATGAAGAAGGACGGCACGCTGGCCGCGATCCACAAGAAGTGGTTCGGCAGCGACGCACCTGCCGATTCCTCGACCGTCAAGGAAATTCCTATGCCGAAGGCCTGAGCGGCAGTTCACGCTTAAATGTCGTGCCGGCTTTCGATGCCGGCACGATTCGGATTTCGGGCTCGGGCTCGAGCGTCGCGGGACGCCAAACGTTTCGGAAATGCTGCGATGTCGCTGCTGGACACCTTCTTCAACGCCGACGTCATGGTCTCCAGCCTGCCGGCGCTGCTGCGCGGTTTCCTGAACACCCTGCTGCTCGGAATCATGAGCATCGGCATCGGTATTCCCGTCGGCCTCGCGATCAGCCTGGTGCGGCTCTATGCGCCAAAACCGCTTCGGCTGCTGGCTGTCGGCTACATTGACATTTTCCGAGCGATGCCGGTGCTGGTCGTGCTGATCCTGATCTACTATGCGCTGCCGTTCCTCGGCATTCGCCTGTCATCGTGGACGTCCGCGGTGATGGCCTTCGCCATCATCATGGCGGCCTATTCGGCCGAGGTGTTCCGCTCCGGTATAGAGAGCATTCCGCGCGGCCAGTTCGAGGCGGCGCAGGCGCTCGGCCTGCCGTTCTTGCTGACCTTGCGCAAGGTAGTGCTGCCGCAGGCGATCCGCGTCGTCATTCCGCCAATGACCAGCAATTGCGTTTCGATGTTCAAGGATACTTCGCTCGCTTCCACCGTGGCGCTGCCCGAACTGCTGAAAGAAGCGACCAACGCGCAATCGCTCTATGCCAATCCTTCACCGCTGATCGGCGCGGCGCTGGTCTATCTCATCTTTCTCTGGCCGATGGTCCGTCTCGTCAGCCTCCTTGAACGCCGCTTTCAAACCGAAAAGACCCGCTAATCTGTCAGCGCACTTCGCAGGAGACGACCTTGAACCAGCATCAGATTTCGAAAACCGGCGATGTCGCAGCTTTCCCGGTCGAGACGATCCGCGCCATGTTTCCCGCCTTGCAGCAAGCCGGGGACTTCGTCTTCATGGACAATGCCGCCGGCGCGCAGATCCCGCAAAGCGTGCTCGATGCGGTCACCAACCATTTGGTCGCGCATAATGTGCAGCGCGGCGGCCGCTATGGCCGCAGCGTCACCGTCGACCAAGCCGTCGCCGGCGCTCGCGAAAGCGTGGCCTTGCTGATCAACGCCACCAACCCGGCGGAGATCTGTTTCGGCATGAACGCCACTTCGTTCATCCGCCTGGTCAGCCTCGGCATCGGCCAGATGCTTTCCGAGCGCCCAAACGGGGAGCGTGACGAGATAGTCATCACCGACATGGATCACGACGCCAATATCGCGACGTGGCTGGCGCTGGCGCCCGCCGGCGCCAAGTTCAAATGGTGGCGGATGCGCGACGACGGCAATCTGCATGTCGACGATTTGCGCCCGCTGGTCTCAGAGCGCACCCGGCTCGTCGCCTGCACGGTAACGGCGCATTCGATCGGCTCGATTGTCGACGTTGCCTCCGTGGCTGCGATTGCGCATGCGGCAGGCGCCGAAGTGTTCCTCGACTGCGTGCATTACGGGCCGCACGGGCTGATCGATGTGCAGGCCTGGGATTGCGACTATCTCGTCTGCTCCGGCTACAAGAATTTCTCGCCGCATATGGGCTTCCTGTGGGGCCGCTTCGAAACACTGAAGCGCTTGCCGACCTTCCGCGAGGATTTCATCCCCGACGAGCCGCCCCACAAAATCGAAGCCGGCACGTTCATCTACGAGAACGTCTCCGGCATGGATGCCGCGGTGCGTTACCTCGAATCGATCGGCCGCAATTTCTTGTCCGAGAATAACCGGTCGCGCCGCGACAACATCGTCGCCGGCATGAATGCAATCCGCGACTACGAACAGGTGCTGGCGCGCGAAATGCTGGCGGTGCTCAAAGATTGCGGCGCGACGATCTACGGCGTGGCCGAAGAGGCACGCCTCAGCGAGCGCGTGCCGACCTTCTGCTTCAATGTCGGCACGCTGTCGCCGCAGAGGATCGTCGAGGAAATGGCCGAGATGCAGATCGGCATTCGCGACGGCCACATGTATGCGCCGCGTCTGATGAAGCGGCTCAACCTCGGCATGGACAGCGGCGCCGTGCGCGCCTCGCTGGTGCATTACAATACGATCGAGGAAGTCCGGCGCTTCGGCGAGGCGCTGCGCACCATCATCGCCCGGCTGTCCTGATCGGAGTGGGCGGCGGCGCCGGCGCGATCCTCGTGAAGCGCAAAGGCGGTCGCACCCGGGTTCTCCAAGCCGGGGCGCAATTGCATGCTTGGGATCAAGTAATCGCCGCCATTCTGCTGCCGATAACGAATGGGCCGGATTGTCTCGAGCGTTCGCATCCTTTCGCGCAGTCGCTCCGCGACAGGCTCGAAATCCGCCTCCCCGAAACGGTCCACCCTGTAAACCACGAACGGCGGAAGCACGTCGTAGCCCGGATAGTATAGAATCCCGTGATTGATCGGGAACAGCAGGTCGTCGATCGGGCCGTTGACGCCGCGGGCGGAGTAATGCTCTTCCCAGCCGCCTGCGGTCACGATCAGCATTGCGCGCTTGCCGGCGAGCGTTCCCTCACCAAAGCGGTCACCCCACCGCTTGTCGCTGTGCTCGCCAACGCCATAGGCGAAGCCGTAGGCGTACCCGCGATCGACCCAGCCCTTGAGGATCGCCGGCATGGCGTACCACCACAGCGGGAACTGGAGGATCAGGGTGTCGGCCCATAGCAGCTTGTCGATCTCGGCTTTGACGTCATCGGTCAGAGTGTTGGTCGCAAAAGCCTTTTTGGAGGCGCCGGCCGGCAGGAAGCGTGCTTCGGGCGGCCACGACGGAAAGTCGGCACGGTCCACCTCGGCTTTCCAGCCGTCGGCATAGAGGTCCGACACCCGCACCTCGTGGCCTTGGGCCTCGAGTTCCCTGATGGCGACGTCGCGCAGCGCGCCGTTGAGCGAACGCGGTTCAGGATGAGCAAAAACAAGCAGGACTTTCATGGGTCTACTCCGAAGAAGGACGATAGACACCAAAGGTAGCCAGCCGCGGAATGATCCGCTATATGTAGGAAATGTATAAGATAATGCCGAATAATGGATAGATCGGACGTCACTCTCGAGCGCATGCGCACCTTCGTTCGCGTCGCCGAGCGCGGCAGCCTCTCGGCGGTGGCGCGCGAGCTCGGAGTTGGGCAGTCGACGGTCACACGGCATTTGCGAGAACTCGAGGAGGCCGTCGGAGTGCCCTTGCTCAGCAGGACCACCCGGCGTGTGACGATGACTGATGAAGGCAGCCGTTACTATACCGACAGCGTCCAGGTCCTGCGCCTCGTTGAGCAGGCCGGCGATGAGGCGCGGGGCACGCGCGGCGCGTCGGCCGGCACGATCCGGATATCCTGCACGGCGGCGCTCGGGGTCTTGCACGTCAGCCGGCTGATCTTCGCCTTTCAGGACCGCTATCCCGATATCGGCATCGATCTTAGCCTCACCGACGAGCGCATCGATCTTGTGCGGGAGGGCGTCGACATTGCGCTTCGCCTGGGTCCGCTCACCGACAGCTCAATGAAACTGCGGGCGCTCGGGCAATCCCGGCGTCTGCTGGTGGCGGCGCCGGCCTATCTGGCGGCGCGGGGCAGACCGGCTGTCCCGCAGGATCTGCCTGGCCATGAAGGCATCCGGATGTCGAACATCGCAGGAAGCGACACACTCGCCCTGCAGGGGCCGGTCGGCAAACGCTTTGCGGTGCCCTTTGGCGGTCGATTTCGCGTCGACCATGGGCTTGCCGCGCGCGAAGCCATTGTCGCCGGGCGCGGTATCGCACCCGCCCACCATTGGCTTGTCGACGATCTCCTGGCGGCCGGCCGGCTGGAAGTGGTCCTGCCGGGCTATTTTCCGCCTCCCGTCCCGCTGAGCATGCTGATCGTTCCGGAGCGTGCGGGCATTGCCCGGGTGCGGCTGCTGGTCGACTTTCTCGCCGAGCAGATCTCCGGCATTCCGGGGATCGAGAAGCGGTAGCCGGCCGGCAAACCTCGCCGGATCAGGCGGCCTTCTTCTTCGCCAAACGTGCCTTGATGCTGGCAACGTCGGCACGTGGCGTCGCAGCGAACAGCGTCCTGGTGTAGCTGTGTTTGGGGTCGGCGAAGACCTCGTCGCGCGAGCCGTATTCGACCGCTTCGCCGAAATACATTACCATCACGTCGTCGGCGATGTAGCGCACCACCGACAGGTCGTGGCTGATGAAAACATAGGTTAGCTGAAACTCGTCCTGCAGGTCGGCGAGCAGGTTCAGCACCTGCGCCTGCACCGAAAGATCAAGTGCCGAGACCGGCTCGTCCAGCACCAGAAGGCTGGGGTTGAGCATCAGCGCGCGGGCGATGGCGATCCGCTGGCGCTGGCCGCCCGAAAACATATGCGGGTAGCGATTAAAGTGCTCGGGGCCGAGACCGACCTTCTTTAGCATCTTCATGGCAAGATCGCGCCGTTCGTCGGCCGTGCTGTCGGTGTTGATGAGCAGCGGCTCGGCAAGCACGTCGCCGATCTTCTGGCGTGGATTGAGCGAACCATAAGGGTTTTGGAAGACGATCTGGACCTTGCGGCGCATTTCCTTCGACAGGCCGTTCCTGCCGATGTCTACCTTCTTGCCGTCGATGAAAAGCTCGCCGGAGGTCGCCGGGTCGATCAGGGTGATGATGCGGGCGAGTGTTGACTTGCCGCAGCCGCTCTCGCCGACGATGGCCAGCGTCTTGCCCTTGTCGACGCTGAACGAAACACCCTTGACCGCATGAACCGTACGGGAGGGGCGGAAAAGCCCGCCACCGACATGATAGTCGCGCACGATGTTCTTGCCTTCGACTACCGTCACGCTCATGAGGCGGTTCCTCCTGCGGACCGGGCTGCGACTACAGATGGGGCCGGCTCAAACAGCATGTCGGAAACAGTAGGCAACCGGTCGCCGACGGCGTTTTCGGGCAGCGCCGACAGGAGCGCGCGCGTGTAGTTGCTCTTGGGGGACTCGAACAGCGACAGCACGTCGGCCTCTTCCATCTTGCGGCCCTTGTACTGGACGATGACACGGTCGGCGGTCTCGGCAACCACCCCCATATTGTGGGTGATCATGATCAGGCCCATGCCATATTTGGCCTGCAGGCCGACCAGCAGATCGAGGATCTGCTTCTGGATGGTGACGTCGAGCGCCGTGGTTGGCTCGTCGGCGATCAAAAGCTTGGGATTGCAGGCGATGGCGATGGCGATCATGACGCGCTGACACTGACCACCCGACATCTGGTGCGGGAAGGAGCCCAGCCGTTCCTCGGGGTCGGCGATGCCGACCAACTTCATCAATTCGATGGCACGCGCCCGGCGCTGGGCGCGGTCCATGCCCATATGGAAGCGCAGCACCTCCTCGATCTGGAAGCCGACGGTGAAGCACGGGTTGAGGCTGGCGACCGGCTCCTGGAAGATCATCGAAATGTCCTTGCCGACGATCTTGCGCCGCTCGGATGGGCCGAGCTTGAGCAGGTCGATGCCGTCGAAGGCCATGCGGTCGGCCCTCACCGTCGCGGTGTTGGGCAAAAGCCCCATCACCGCCAGCATCGCCACGGACTTGCCCGAACCGGATTCGCCGACGATCGCCAGCACCTCACGCGGTTCGACCGACAGGTCGATGCCTTGTACCGCCATGAATGGTCCAGCGGCGGTGTCGAAGGAAACGGTCAGGTTCTGGATCTCGAGAAGAGGCATTGGATTATGACCTCTTCAGCTTGGGATCGAAGGCATCGCGCAAGCCATCGCCGATCAGATTGATGGCAAGCACAGTGATCAGGATAGCAAGGCCGGGGAAGGTCACCACCCAAGGCGCGCGCAGGATGAACTCGCGCGCCGAGGCGAGCATCGTGCCCCATTCCGGCGTCGGCGGCTGCGCACCGACACCGAGGAAGCCGAGCGCCGCAGCCTCGAGAATAGCGTTGGAGAAGGACAACGTCGCCTGCACGATCAGCGGTGCCAGGCAGTTCGGCAGGATCGTCCTCACCATCAAGCGAAGATGACCGGCACCAGCCACCTTGGCGGAGATGACATATTCGCGGTTCTTTTCGGCCATCACGGCGGCGCGGGTGAGGCGCGCAAAATGCGGCTGCAGCACCAGCGCGATCGCCAGCATGGCATTGAACAGGCCGGGGCCGAGGATCGCCACCAGCACCAGCGCCAGAAGCAGCGACGGGAAAGCCAGGATGATATCCATGATGCGCATGATCAGAGTGTCGACCCAGCCGCGGAAATAGCCGGCGAGCACGCCAAGCACGATGCCGCTGGTGAGCGAGAAGACAACGACCACCAGACCGATGAACAGCGAGAAACGCGCCCCGAAGATCAACCGTGAAAGCATGTCGCGGCCGACCGCGTCGGTGCCGAGCAGGAACATCGATTTGCCGCCTTCCTGCCAGGCAGGGGGTGCCAGCAGCGCATCGCGAAACTGCTCGTCGGGCGAATGTGGGGCGACGAACGGCGCAAAGATCGCCACCAGCACCAGCGCCGAAAACACGACAAGGCCGATGACCGCGCCGGTGTTCATCGAGAAGTAGTGCCAGAACTCGGCGAAAGCCCGTTGCCTGCCGCCTGTCGGGATGGAGGCGGCGGTAGCTTCGGCGGCGGATTCGTCGGTCATCTCACTGCACCCGGATGCGCGGATTGATGACGGCGTAGAGCACGTCGACGATCAGGTTCACCGCCATGACGATCAGCGCGATGATCAGCAATCCGCTCTGGACGACGACATAGTCGCGCTTGCCGATGGCATCGATCATCCATTTGCCGATGCCCGGCCAGGAAAAAATGGTCTCGGTCAGAATGGCGCCCGCCATCAAGGTGCCGACCTGCAGTCCAATGGTGGTGACTACCGGGATCAGCGCGTTGCGAAAAGCGTGCAGACCGATGACGCGGCGAGGCGCCAGGCCCTTGGCGCGCGCGGTGCGGACATAGTCCTCGCCCAGCACCTCGAGCATCGCCGAGCGCGTCTGGCGCGCTATGACGGCAAGCGGGATCGTCGCCAGCACGATCGACGGCAGGATCAAATGGCTGACGGCAGATTTGAAAGCGCCGCTCCTGCCGGAGATCAGGCTGTCGATGAGCATGAACCCGGTCGTCGGCCTAAAGAAATACTGCAGGCCGATGCGGCCGGAAACCGGCGTCCAGCCGAGATAGCCGGAGAAGAAGATAATGAGCAGCAACCCCCACCAGAAGATCGGCATCGAATAGCCGGTCAGCGCGACACCCATCGTAGCCTGGTCGAACCACGAGCCGCGCTTGACCGCGGCGAAGATACCGGCAGGAATGCCGAGCAGGACGGCGATGATCAACGCCACTGTCGCCAGTTCCAGCGTGGCTGGAAACAGCGCCTGGAATTCGCCGAGCACTGGCCGCTTGGTGGCAATAGATATGCCGAAATCGCCGGTCAGGACCCTGCCGATATATTCCAGGTATTGGATGACATAGGGCCGGTTGTAGCCAAACTGCTCGATGAGCTGGGCGTAGCGCTCGGGGCTGACGCCGCGCTCGCCCGCCAGGGCCAGGATAGGATCGCCGGGCAGAAGCCGGACGAAAGCAAACGCCGCCAGCGATATGCCGAACACGGTCGGGATGATCAAAGCGAGCTTGTGGAGGAGATAACGGAGCATCTTGCTTCATAGAACGGCGGCGCGGGAAGTCCAGCGCCGCCGTTCAATTTCTCAGGACTTATTCGGTGACGTCGACGCCGTCAAACCGATGAATGCCGAGCGGGTCCATAACGAAGCCCGACACCTTCTTGTTCATCGGCATGAAGACCTTGGAGTGGGCGATGGTCAGCCACGGAGCCTCACGCTTGAACACCACCTGAGCTTCCTCGTAGATCTTGGTGCGCTCGGCGACGTCCGTCGTCGCCTTGCCTTTTTTCAGCAGGGCTTCGAATTCCTGGTTGCACCAGATCGCATAATTGGACTGGCCGATGGCATCGCAACCGAGCAGGAAAAAGAAGTTGTCCGGATCGCCATTGTCACCGGTCCAGCCCAGTTGGAAGGCGCCGTCGCGATCCTTAGCCTTGCCGCGCTGGCGATACTCGGTCCATTCGTAACTGACGATCTCCGCCTTGACGCCGACGGCGGCATAGTCGGCCTGGATCAACTCGGCGACGCGCTGGGCGTTGGGGTTGTAGGGACGGCTGACCGGCATAGCCCAGATCTTCATCGACAGATCCTTGACGCCTGCATCGGCCAGCATCTTCTTGGCCGCCTCCGGATCATAGGGATCGTCCTTGATGTCCTTGTTATAGGACCACATGGTCGGCGGGATCGGGTTGATGGCCGGCGCGCCGGCGCCCTGATAGACCGCGTCGATGATCGCCTTCTTGTTTACCGCCATGTTGAGGGCCTTGCGGACCTCGACCTTGTCGAAGGGCGGCTGCGTCGTGTTGTAAGCCATGTAGCCGATGTTCAGGCCTTCCTGCTCGTCGACCTTGAGGTTCGCGTCAGCCTGCAGTCCGGCAATGTCGGCCGGCGCCGGGTATGACATGATATCGCACTCGCCCGCCTTCAGCTTCTGCGCGCGTACGGCCGGATCGGGCGTGATGGCGAAGATCAGATCGTCGATCTTCTGTCGCCCGCCATAGTAGCCGTCCCATGCTGCATAGCGCACGACCGCATCGACCTGATAGTCGACGAACTGGAACGGACCAGTGCCGACCGGCTTCTGGGTGAACTGCTGCCTGGTGCCGGCCTTGTCGAGTTGGTCGGCATATTCCTTGGAGATGATCGAGGCGAAATCCATGCCGAGGTCCGGCAGGAACGCGACTTCAGGCTTGTTCAGCACGAATTTCACCGTCAGGTCGTCGACCTTGACGATTTCCTTCAGGAGATCGGGGAAGCCCATGCCGGTGAAATATTCCCAGCCGGTGCCTTCCAGATAGCTGTACCACGGGCTTTCTTTCTTCCACTGGCGTTCGAAGGAAAAGATCACGTCGTCGGCGTTGAGGTCGCGCGTCGGCGTGAAATAATCGGTCGTCTGGAATTTCACACCCGGGCGAAGCTTGAAGGTGTATTCGAGACCGTCGTCGGAAACCGTCCAGCTCTCGGCCAGGCCGGGCGAGATGGTGGTCTTGCCATGCTCGAACTCGACCAGGCGCGAATAGATGGTGCGCGACGAGGCGTCGAAGTCGTTGCCGCCGCTCCATGGCGACGGGTCGAAGCCGGCCGGCGAAGCCTCCGAGCAATAGACCAGTTGTTTTGCATTGGCCATGCCGCCGAGGACGCTTGCAGCCAGCAACGCGGCTGCAAAAGTCAGTTTCTTTTTCATTGAGCACTCCCTGATGTTCTTCCAAGCCCCTCTATCAGGCTCGCGAAGGCCGCATATAAGCACCGTTTTTCTAGCTTTGGAACTGCTTGTTTGCCTAACCCACGGGAAGCAGAAAAAAATTCCGGCACGCGGCAAATTGTGGAAAAAACGAGCCGAATCCGCAGATCACGACATTATTAGCGACTTCAATTTTTTGTTGATCGGCGATGCCGCCAATTGTGGGAATCGAGCCGTTCGGTTCAAGAGATGCGCATCCGAAAACCGGTCGCGGCCGAGAGGTTTGACGGCAAGTCTTACCGCACTCCAGGTGGAGAGGCTTGCACGGCCGTCGCTTGTGGCAATACATAGATAGGTGGGCAGCGTGCCGGATTTTCCCACGTTCCGGACATTGCTGCAAGCGTGGGATATCGTTGTGATCAGGGCGGTGGTGGCGCGCAAGCATGCCGAAACAATAAGAACGATTGAGGGAGCGACAGGTGGCAAAACCGGCAAAGACAACCAACGCGGCGAAAGCAAAGGCCGAGGCAACATCGAAAGCAGTCAAGTCAAAAGCGGCCGCCGCCAAGCCGACGGCTACCGCGAAGGCAAGCGCGAAGCCGGCGGCGAAGACCACGGCTGGAGCGGCTGCTAAACCGGCAACCGGCAAGACGGCGCCTGCTGCAAAGTCTGCCGCCAAGCCGGCGGCGAAGGCAGTGCCGACAGCGCCACGACTGCCGGCAGGTCCGGCCAAGAGATTACCAAAGGCGATCACGTCGCTGGCCGCCGGCCTGCCGGAAAAACCGTGGCTCAAGAGTTATCCAAAGATCGTGCCGGCCGAGATCGGCGCCCTGCCCTCCAGCTCGATCGGCGACTTTCTCGTCACCGTGTGCAAGCAGTTTGCAAGCCGGCCGGCTTTCGTCTGCATGGGCAAATCGATCACCTATGCCGACCTCGAGCGACAGTCGGCCGCCTTCGGCGCCTATCTGCAATCAACGGGGCTGCAGAAGGGCGCGCGCGTCGCGCTGATGATGCCGAATGTGCTGCAATATCCGGTGGCGATGATGGCAGTGCTTCGCGCCGGCTATGTCGTGGTAAACATCAATCCGCTCTACACGCCGCGCGAGCTGGAGCACCAGCTCAAGGATTCCGGCGCTCAAGCCATTGTCATCCTCGAAAATTTTGCCTGCACCCTGCAGGCGGTGATCGCCAGGACCGCGGTCAAGCATGTCGTGGTCGCCTCGATGGGCGACATGCTCGGCGGGCTCAAGGGAACGATCGTCAACTTCGTTGTACGCCGCGTCAAGAAGATGGTGCCGGCATGGTCGCTGCCCGGCCATGTCAAGTTCAACGCCGCGCTGAAGGCGGGCACCGGCAAGGCCTTCAGGCCCGCAAGGGTCGCGGCCGACGACATCGCCTTCCTGCAATACACGGGCGGCACGACCGGCATCTCCAAGGGCGCGATGCTTTTGCACAGCAACATTTTGGCGAACGTCGCGCAGAACGCGCTGTGGGCCGAAGACGCTTTTACCGTCAAGCCGAAGCCGGCGCATCTGAACTTCCTCTGCGCGCTGCCGCTCTATCACATTTTTGCGCTGACGGCGAACGTGCTGGTAGGCATGCAGCAAGGCGCGCAGAATGTCCTCATCCCCAATCCGCGCGACATTCCCGGCTTCGTCAAGGAGCTGCAGAAATACCCGATCCACATCTTTCCGGGCCTCAACACGCTGTTCAATGCGCTGCTCAATAATGAGGATTTTCGCAAGCTCGATTTCAAGCCGCTGATCCTGACGCTGGGTGGCGGCATGCCGGTGCAGAGGGCCATCGCCGAACGCTGGAAGGCGCTGACCGGCTGCCCGATCAGCGAGGCCTACGGGCTCACCGAGACCTCGCCGGGAGCAACGATCAACAAATTCAGCGACGGCGTTTACACCGGCACGATCGGCCTGCCGCTGCCCTCGACCGAGATCGCCATCCGCGACGACGACGGCAACAATTTGCCGCTCGGCGAAGTCGGCGAAATCTGCATCCGCGGACCGCAGGTGATGGCCGGCTACTGGAACCGGCCGGACGAGACCGCCAAGGTGATGACCGAGGACGGCTTCTTCAAATCGGGCGACATGGGCTTCATGGACGACCTTGGCTACACCAAGATCGTCGACCGCAAGAAGGACATGATCCTGGTTTCCGGCTTCAACGTCTATCCGAACGAACTCGAGGAAGTGGTGGCGCAGCATCCAGGCGTACTCGAAGTGGCGGCGATCGGCGTGCCGGACGAGCATTCGGGTGAAGTGCCGAAGCTGTTCGTCGTCAAGAAGGACCCGGCACTGACCGCCGACATGCTGACGGCTTATTGCCGCGAGAACCTGACCGGCTACAAGCGTCCCAGATATATTGAGTTCCGCACCGAGCTGCCGAAGACACCGGTCGGCAAGATCCTGCGACGGGCGTTGCGGGGCTAGGCGCAGCTTGAGCGATTGCATCGCCGGCGCCAACGCCGTGAGCATAGGTTCGCGCCCGGACCCGGCACAGTTCATCCGGGCGAACATGCGGATCGCCCCCGTGCCCGCGCTTCCCGAAATTCGGCTCTACACCGCCCATCCGGGAAGCGGGCTCAGGCGGCTTCTCGAATGGAACCAACATGCGACCGAAGAAGACGGACCTGAACCGGAGCCACCGTACTGGGCCTATGTCTGGGCCGGCGGCGCGGTCCTTGCCCGCCACATATTCGACCGGCCGGAGACCGTGGCCGGCCGTCGCGTGCTCGACCTCGGCGCCGGTTCGGGTCTCGTCGGCATTGCAGCGGCAAAAGCCGGGGCAAGCGCGGTCGTCGCGGCCGAGATCGATCGCAACGGTGTGGTTGCGCTCGGCCTCAACGCGACTGCGAACGGCGTCGCTATCATGATCATTGGCGAAGACATCACCAGCGGTCCGCCGCCACCGGTGGATGTCGTGGTGGTCGGCGACCTGTTCTACGCCCATGATCTCGCCGGCCGGGTCGTCCTCTTCCTCGACCGCTGCCTTGCAGCCGGCATCGCCGTGCTGATCGGCGATCCGGGCCGCGCCTATCTGCCCCGCTCGCGGCTTCGCCTGCTGGCCGAATACGAGGTGCCGGATGTCGGCGAAGGCAGGAATGCGGCGATGAAACCGAGCGGCGTGTTCTCGTTCGGACCAGCTAGCTGCGAGTCTAGACTGTCTCGCTGACCCGCGCCGAAAGAAAATCAGGCAGGTCGGCCACCGAATCCAGAATGACGTCGGCTATCTGGGACAGCGATTCACGTGTGCCGGTGCCGGACAGCACGCCGACCGCCAGACCGCAGCCGCCCGCCCGCGCCATTTCAAGATCGTGACGGTTGTCGCCGACCATGGCGATTGCCGAGGGCCTGAGCCCCGTCAGATCAGAGAAGGCAAGGATCGTATCCGGCGCCGGTTTTGGATTGGCCACCGCGTCGTAACCATAGGCGGCGTCGAAAAGCTGCGCGACGCCCAGCGTGACCAGGGTCTTTTCCGCGCCGCTGGTCGAGTCGTTGGTGGCGACACCAAGCCGGTAGGATTTTCTGTGAAGCAGGCCAAGCGTCTCGACCACGCCCGGCAGCGCCACCGCCATTGCCGATCCTTGCGCCGAGGTGATGGCGTTGAAGCGGGCGACGGCAAGCATCTGGTCCTCGTCGGACAGCCGTGGAAACCACAGCTCGACGACGTCCATGTTGGTGCCGGAGGCAAAAATCGAATCCGGCTTGAAGCGCTTGGTGGCGAAGTCGAAGCCCGCCGCCGCAAGCAGCCTGTCTGCTTTCCAGCGATCGCCTTCGGCCGCATCCATCGCCATGAAGTCGGCGATGCCCAGCCATGTCGCGTTGAAATCCACGAGCGTGCCGTCCTTGTCGAACAATATTCCCTTGATGTCCGCCAAGCTTTTCACTCCGGGCCGCGCAAGCGGTGGATGTATTCCACCAGTCCAGCAGTCGAGGCATCCCGCTTTGCGGCGTTCTCCTTGCCTTCAACGACGGGCAGCAGCCCGGTTGCCAGTTCCTTGCCGAGCTCGACGCCCCACTGGTCGAAGGAGTTGATGTTGAACAGCGTGCCTTCGACGAAGACGCGGTGTTCGTAAAGCGCAATCAGCCGTCCGAACGTGTGGGGGTCGAGTTTCCTGTAGAGGATCGTCACTGAGGGGCGGTCGCCGGAGAAGACGCGGTGCGGAGCAATCCTGTCGACATCGGCCGGCTTCATGCCTTTCGCCAGCATCTGCGCTCGGGCTTCCTCAAGCGTGCGGCCCTTCATGAAGGCTTCCGACTGCGCCAGGCAATTGGCAAGCAGAAGGTCGTGGTGATGCTTCAGTTCCGGCTCGTGGCCGACGGCAGCGGCGAGGAATTCGACCGGAATGAAGTCGGTGCCCTGATGCAGAAGTTGGAAGAAGGCATGCTGGCCATTGGTGCCGGGCTCGCCCCAGACCAGCGGGCCGGTCGGCGTCGTTACAGCGCCGCCGTCCAGGGTGACGCTCTTGCCGTTCGATTCCATGTCGAGCTGCTGCAGATAGGCCGGCAGCCTGGACAGACGCTGATCGTAGGGGATGACGGCGCGAGCGGGGTATTTGCAGATCACGCGGTGCCACCAGCCAATCAGCCCCATCAGCGCCGGCAGGTTCTTCGCCAGCGGGGCGGTGCGGAAATGCTCGTCCATCTCATGGGCGCCGTCGAGAAAGGCGCGAAAATCCTTCGGGCCGATGGCGATCATCACCGGCAGACCGATCGCACCCCAGACGGAATAGCGCCCGCCGACCCAGTCCCAGAAGCCGAAGACGCGATCGGGCGCGATGCCGAATTTGGCGACCAGGTCGAGCGCCGTCGAGACGGCGGCGAAATGCTTGCCGACCGCTTCCTTGCCGAGCGCCTTCTCGACCCATCTGCGCGCGGTTTCGGCATTGGTCATCGTCTCGACCGTGGTGAAGGTCTTGGAGGCGATGATGAACAGGGTGGTTTCGGCGGAAAGACCCTTCAGCGTGTCGTGGATATGGGCACCGTCGATATTGGATACGTAATGCGCGCGCGGCCCGTCATGATAGGGCGCCAGCGCCAGCGTCGCCATGGCCGGGCCGAGATCGGAGCCGCCGATGCCGATGTTGACGATGTCGGTGATCTTCTTGCCGGTCGCGCCGGCCGCCTTGCCGGAACGCACCGCGTCGGCGAAGGCACCCATCGCGTCGAGTACGGCAAGGACTTCCGCCTTCACGTCCTGGCCGTCGAGCACGATGCCCTTGCCGGTCAGGTTGCGCAGCGCCGTGTGCAGCACGGCGCGGCCTTCAGTGACGTTGATCTTCTTGCCGGCAAACATCGCGTCGCGCCGGCCTTCGAGGTCAGCGGCCTCAGCCAGTTTCTCCAGCAACTCCATAGTCCGCGCATCGACCGCGCATTTCGACCAGTCGAGCAGCAGGTCGCCGTCACTGGCGGAGAATTTCTCGAAGCGCTGCGGATCGGCAGCGAAAGCCTCGCGCATCGAGCCCGATTTGGCCGCACGGTGATCGCGCAATGCGTCGAGCTGCTTTTGAAAGGACGATTGATCCACTGCTTCGCTCCGGTCTCTTGAGATGCATCTTATCAGGCCGGATGTTTCCGGCGCGTGTCGTCGCGGCAAACTATCGGGTCGAATCGCATCTGTTTCAATGCGCAGCGATGCCGCAGCGCAGCGTGGGCCGGCTCAAAGGATCACTGGCATAAATCCCAGCGATCAGAAAAATTGATTGGCGCAACACCTTGTGCCACCGGTACATTCGACTGGTCCAGCCATGTGAAAAAAGCTGGCCATCGAGGAACATCTCCCATGCCACAGCGAAACGACACGGCCATTTGGTCCGGCCTGTTCCGGATTTCGGCGGAATCCGGTCAGACCCTGCAGGCGCAGATCCGCCAGGCGATCGTCGCCGCCATCCTCGACCGGCAGATCGCGGCTTCCATGCCGCTTCCGTCCTGCCGGATTCTTGCCGAAAAACTCGGCGTGGCGCGCGGCACCGTGGTGCTGGCCTTCCAGCAACTGGTCGACCAGGGCTTCCTGGTGGCGCGCGAGCGCCGCGGCCATTTCGTCAATCCCGAAGTGCTGGCGACGCCGGCCAAGCCGCATCAGAAGGCGCCCGACCAGGCCAACGAGATCGACTGGAAGGCGCGTCGGCAGATCGCGGCGAGCGACATGCCGCCGCCGGCCAAGCACGACAACTGGATCAAGTCGTCATACCCCTTCGTCTATGGCCAATTCGACCCGGCGCTGTTCCCGACCGCCGAATGGCGCGAGTGCAACCGCATGGCGTTGGCGGTGCTCGAAATCCGCAACTGGGCATCCGACATGGTCGACCGCGACGATCCGCTCCTGATCGAGCAGATCCAGGCACGGCTGCTGCCGCGACGCGGCATCTTCGCCAATCCGGACGAGATCATCGTGACGTTGGGCGCGCAGAACGCGCTTTACATGCTGGCGACGCTGTTGATGACCAAGGGCTCCAAGGTGGCGATGGAGGACCCGGGCTATCCCGATGCACGTTCGATCTTCCGGCTGGCCGGCGCCGAGATCCAGCCGGTTCCGGTCGACCACTCCGGCATCGTAACCTCGGCCATTCCCAATGATTCCGGCTTCGTCTTCGTCACGCCCAGCCACCATTGCCCGACCATGGTGCCGCTGTCGGCGGAGCGGCGGCAGGAGCTTTTGGCGCGCGCCAACCGGCACAACCAGATCATCATCGAGGACGGATATGACAGCCAGCTCCTGGACGAGGCGCCGCAGCAGGCGCTGAAGAGCCTCGATCGCTCCGGCCGCGTCGTCTATGTCGGCTCGATGTCGAAGACGCTGGCTCCCGGCCTCAGGCTCGGCTACATCGTCGCCTCGGCCGGGCTGATCTCCGAGCTTCGGGCGCTACGCCGCTTCATGCTGCGCCATCCGCCGGCGAACAACCAGCGCGCCGTGGCGCTCTTCCTGTCGCTCGGCCATCACGAGGCGCTGGTGCGGCGGCTGTCGAGCGCCTTCGACGAGAGGCGCAAGCGTCTGGTCCATGCGATTTCCGCCTTCCTACCGGAGTGGCGCTCGACCGATTCGGCCGGCGGCACGTCGCTCTGGCTCGAGGGGCCGCGCGGCACCGATTCGCGCGGGCTGGCGGAGGCCGCGGCCTCGCGCAGCGTCATCATCGAGCCTGGCGACCGCTTCTTCGACCGCACCGAAAAGCCATCGCGTTTCATGCGCTTGGGCATTTCCTCGATCGCGTTGCAGCACATCGAACCCGGCATCCGCGAACTGGCGACGGCAGCTGGACGCAGGCCGGCAGCGGCCTGATCTCCCTTCCCCGACCGGAGCCTGGCGCATGTGGTGCGGCTCCGGTTCTTTAGCTCCTTGGCATATTCGACGGGACCGGCTGGCACATAGGCTGTGCCAATGCCGGCGGCATAGTCGCTGTGTAGAGGGACGAAGCAGGCCGATGGTGGACCAACCGCCGCGAGTTCCTGCCGATGAAGGTGGAGTGCTTCCATGCCAGTGGCTGTCGAACAGCAGGACACGCCGGCGAACCGTCGTCCACAGCGCTCCGGTCTTCGCGAAACAGGACATGCCATGCGATCAGCTCCTCTGATGGAGGACACCGGACCACGACACCTGGCCATCGAGGGCGGCAGCTACGGGCCGCTGCGCCGGGATGACTGCGAGCGCATCCACGAGGGCGTGCTGACGCTCCTGGAGACGGTGGGTTTCGCCAATGCCATCCCTTCCTGCATAAAGGTGCTGACCAAGGCGGGGGCGGTCCATGGCGACGACGACCGTGTGCGCTTTCCACGCGCGCTAGTGCTCGACACCATCCAGCGGGCGGCACGACATTTCACACTTCATGGCCAGGACGCCAGGCACGACATGGTGGTCCAGGGCAAGCGCGTGCACTACGGCACGGCAGGTATCGCCGTGCACCTGGTGGATCTGGAGAAGCGCGAGTACCGCGAATCCAAGCTGCAGGACATTTATGATGCTGCCCGCATCGTCGATGGGTTGGACAACATCCATTTCTTCCAGCGGCCGATGGTGGCGCGCGACATCGCCGATCCGCTCGAGATGGATTTCAACACGCTCTATGCCTGTGTGATGGGGACATCGAAGCACGTCGGAACATCCTTCACCGTTCGTGAGAACGTGAAGCCGGCGCTTGAAATGCTGTACGCCATCGCCGGCGGCGAGGAGAATTTCCGCGCCCGGCCATTCGTTTCTAACTCTAACTCATTCGTCGTGCCGCCGATGAAGTTCGCCGAGGATGCCTGCGGCGTGCTCGAGGCTTGCGTTGAAGGCGGCATCCCGATCCTGCTGCTCTCGACCGGCCAGTCCGGCACCACAGCACCTGCGGCGATGGCCGGCGCCGTCGTGCAAGCGGTGGCCGAAGTACTGGCCGGCCTGGTCTATGTCAACGCGCTCAAGCCGGGCCATCCGGCGATCTTCGGCGCTTGGCCGTTCATGTCGGACCTGCGCACCGGCGCCATGGCCGGCGGGTCGGCCGAGCAGTCGGTGGCAACGGCGGCCTGCGCCCAGATGGCGCAATTCTACGATCTGCCCGGCGGCTCGGCCGCTGGCATGACGGATTCGAAACTGCCCGACATTCAATCCGGCTACGAAAAGGGCATCACCAATGTGATGGCCGGCCTCTCCGGCCT
Organism: Mesorhizobium sp. M1169; assembly: GCF_040318345.1. NCBI lineage: Bacteria > Pseudomonadati > Pseudomonadota > Alphaproteobacteria > Hyphomicrobiales > Phyllobacteriaceae > Mesorhizobium > Mesorhizobium sp. M1169. The sequence continues at coordinate 174,846 of NZ_JAMYME010000001.1, forward strand.
CAACCTCGTCTACGAGGCGGCCGGCATGCATGCCTCGCTGCTCGGCTTCTGCCTGGAGAGCCTGGTCATCGACAACGACATGCTCGGTCATTGCCTGGGCTGCGCACGTGGCATCGACGTGACTGACGAGGCCCTGTCGATCGACAGCATCGCCGAGGTCTGCCTCAAAGGCCCAGGCCACTATCTCGACAACGAACAAACGCTCAAGCTGATGCAGACCGATCATCTCTATCCCGCCTTCGCCGATCGTTCCTCACCGAAGGAATGGAACGAAAAAGGCCGACCTGATATATTGCTGCGGGCGATCACCGAGAAGAAACGCATTCTTGCCGAACGATTTCCGCGCCACGTGCCAAAACAGGTCGACGACAGATTGCGTGCCCGCTTCGGCAGCCTGATCCACCTGCCGCGCACGCATATGGGCGGCTGACCGGAGACGAGTTCGTGCAGCCATACAGCCACCACCCAGAGCCAATTCCGGACGGAAAACCGCTTCACAGTTTTCCTGGAATTGCCCCAGGACCAACCATCGGGCAGAACGACAAATGACTGCGCATCCTATCCTGCAAGCCCACACCGACGGCGACGCGATCGATCGGCTGGTGGCGTCTCACCGGCCCGGCCACGGCCTGGTGCGTGCCTTCTATCATGACCCGGCGATCTTCGAGCGTGACATGGAACGTGTCTTTCGCCGCCACTGGCATTGCCTGGCCCATGCCAGCGTTATCCCGAACCCCGGCGATTTCGAGCTGTTCAAACTGGGCGATGAGGCGGTCATCCTGACGCGCGGCATGGATGGCACCGTGCATGCCATGCTCAATGTCTGCCGCCACCGCGGCGCCGAGGTCTGCACCAAGGAGAAGGGCAACGCGAAGATGTTCGTGTGTCCCTACCACGCCTGGACCTATTCCAATGACGGGTCGTTGCGCGCTGCCCGCCTGATGCCGAAGGATTTCGACCGCACGGCGCACGGGCTGAAGAAGCTTCATGTCCGCGTTGCCTCCGGGCTGGTTTTCATTTCCTTCGCGGAGACGCCGCTCGATTTCGATCCAATCGAACAGTCGCTGCGCACAAGCTGCGGCCAGTATGGCTGGGGCGACGCCAAGGTGGCGTATCGCCAGTCCTATCCGCTCGACGCCAACTGGAAGCTCGCCGTCGAGAACTATGTCGAATGCTACCATTGCGGGCCGGCGCATCCGGAATATTCGCAGACGCATGCGCTGGAAAAGCCGGCCGAGATGATCGAGCAGCTCAACGCGGCGATGGAGCAGCGCACCTGCGCGCTTGGCATCGAGATCGGCAGCGCCAACCGCTGGCAGAACTCGGCGGCCGGTCAGGAAGCAATCCATACCTTCCGCTATGCGCTCTATGATGGCGTTTCGAGCGGCAGCCAGGATGGCTCGCCGGTGGCCCCGCTGATGGGCCGCTTCACCGACTATGACGGTGGCGTCACCTCCATCCATCTCGGCGGCACGACCTTCCTCGTGTGCTATCCCGATCACGGCATGATCTACCGCTTCATCCCGAAAACCGCGGGCACCTGCGAGATGGAGCTGATCTGGCTGGTGCGCGGCGACGCGGTCGAGGGCCAGGACTACGATCTGGAGAAGCTGACCTGGCTGTGGAAGGTCACCACCCAAGAGGACAAGAAGATCATCGAGCACACAGCGCGTGGCGTGCGCTCGCACTATTTCGTGCCGGGGCCGATCGCGCCGATGGAATACAACGAACTGCGCTACATCGGCTGGTATCTTGAGGAGATCAGCCGGGCTTGATCGACTCGGCTGCCGCGGGGGGATCCGGCAGATCTTGCCTGTCGCGTCATTCCGCGCTGAGCCCGTATCGGTCGACGACTTCGGCGTTGATCAGCTTGGCATGCAGCGTCATCAGCACGATCTGTGCGTCGAAGCTGTCGCCGGCCTCAAGTGCCGCCTCGATGCGGCGCTCGGCTTCCAGCGTCCGTTGATGGCCATTGGCTTGCTCGAAGGTTTCGGGACCCGCGATGCAATAGCTGCACAATTGTGCCACCGACGCATAGATGCCCGGCGGCGGCTCGTCGGGCCAGTGATCCTTCATCAGATTGACGATCGTGAGTTTTACCCCCTCCGGCACAAGGGCGGGATGCAGATCGGCGCCGCGCAATGCATCGTCGAGCTGCCTCAAGTCGCCCGAGCGACCGAACATTCCAAGGAAGCCGAGGGAAGAACGCCGTTGCGCCATAATGGTCCAACCGTTCCCAACCAGTTAGGTGGTTCACAAGCGGAATACAAAGGCAGCGGCATCCAAGCGTCGCGTTTAAGTAGATTCAGGCGATGCGCTTCAAGTCCTTGCAGGCATCAGCTACTTACCGCCAGCAACAAGACACCGGCCAGCGCCGATCCGGCAAGCGTCGGCAGGATACCGATCTTCAGCTTCAGAATGGCGATCATCGAGGCACAGGAAAGCAGCGCCGCGCGCCAGTCTATCGATGAAAGCACCGGCACGTCCATTCCAAGCCCGACATTGCGCACTTCGCCGAAGATGACGTGCAAGCCGAACCATAGAGCGAGATTCATGATGACGCCGACGACGGCGGCGGTGATCGCACCGAGCGCCGCCGACAGCGCCTTGTTACCGCGCAGCGCTTCGATGTAAGGCGCGCCAAGGAATATCCATAGGAAACATGGGGTAAACGTCGCCCACAGCGTGAACAGCCCGCCAAACAGTCCGGCAACCAGCGGCGCCAGCAAGCCCGGCTGGCGGAACGCGGCAACGAAGCCGACGAACTGCAAGACCAGGATGAGCGGACCCGGCGTGGTTTCGGCAAGTCCAAGGCCGTCGACCATTTCACCGGGTGCCAGCCAGCCGAAGTACTCGACCGCTGCCTGCGCGACATAGGCAAGGGCTGCGTAGGCGCCGCCGAAGGTGACGACCGCCATGACACTGAAGAAGCCACCGATTTGCGTCCAGACGCTGGCAGGGCCGGTGAAAGCCCAGACCAGCAGAACAGGCCCCAGCCAGATCGGCAGCCAGATCGCCAAAGTGCGCGGCGCGTGCCATCGCGTCGGCCTGACGTGGGTCAGTTCACCGCGCTCGAACATCAGATCCACCGCGCCCTTGATGTCGGGAACATCGCCCTTGCCCTGCGATGCGGCTGAAAAAAATGCCGGCGCACTACGGTTGCCGATCCAGCCTGTCAGGCCGGCAAGCAGGACGATCAGCGGAAACGGCACGTTCAACGCGTAGATGGCGATGAAGGCAGCGAGTGCGATCGACACCATGATCGGGTTTTTCAGCGCGCGTCTGCCGATCCGGATCACCGCCTCGATGACAATGGCGAGCACGGTCGCCTTGACCCCGAAAAACAGCGCCGCGACGAGTGGTACATCGCCATAGAGCGCATAGAGGCTGCTCAGGACGAGCATGACAAGCGCGCCCGGCACGACGAAGAGAATGCCGGCAACAAGGCCGCCGGCCGTTTTGTGCAGCAACCAGCCGATATAGATGGCGAGCTGCTGGGCCTCGGGGCCAGGCAGCAACATGCAGTAGTTCAACGCATGCAGGAAGCGCTGTTCGCCGATCCAGCGCCGTTCCTCGACCAGTTCCTTGTGCATGAGCGCGATCTGCCCGGCCGGGCCGCCAAAGCTGAGCACGCCGATTTTCGCCCAGACCTTCACGGCCTGCCGGAAGCTCGGCACAGCGGGCTCCTGAATCTCCGCCGGCTTTTTCGATAGGACGGCGCTCACGATGGTTTGCCCGCGCTGACTGCGCCGGCGGCCGGCCAGTTATGCGTCTCCTCGGTGGCATCGCGGCACCAGCGGAAGAACATATCATAGAGCAGCATGCCGGCCTCGAGCTGCTCCAGATCGTTGCGAAACATCCGTGACAGGCCAAGCGAGGCGGCCAGGAACCCGGCCGCCTGTGGAACAAGATCGAGGCTCGCAGTATCGGCGGCGCGTATGATCGTGGCCAAGCGATCGAGTGCTTCGGATTTAAGCCCGAACTCCTCGATCATGGTGTCGAAGGTGCAGCGTTCGCCGCGGTGGCTCCAGAACACGTTCTCAATGTCGAAAGGCACGGCCTGAAAGCGATCGGCGACGGCCGACACTTCGGCCGGCTCGACGAAGAGAAAGACCGCGTGAGGATCGATGAAGCGCCGAATCAGCCAGGGGCAGGCGATGCGGTCGACCTTCGGGCGCGTACGCGTCACCCAAACGGTGCGGCCCTTGGCATCGCGGGGCGGTATCTTGCGGGCGTCAACGAGAAGCCCCTTGGCATCGCGCCAGTCTTCAAACCCGCCGTCGAGCGATTCGGCGGCAATGCCCTCGTGGCGCAGCCATGCGGCCACGCCTTGCGAGAGCTTTTTTCCCTGTTGGCAGACGACTGTCACTTGCCAGCCGGCGAAGTCGGCAGCCCAGTTCGAGACAGTCCTGAAATCACGCCGATCCGACGCCGGCAGCAGGCGCGGGTCGGCGTTGTAGTCATCGTCGATGCGGACATCGATGATCGCGGGTGCACCCGGCAGACCAATCAGACGGGATAGTTGCGGTGCGGTGATGGTTGTTGTCGACGGCATGGCGTCCACCTCCTGGAAAGAGAAGCTTGGACGCGAACATTGGGCTGACGCCTCACGGGGTCGTCGCGATGCACCCCTTGCGATGATCGTGGATTTGTCGCGCTCGCTTGTCAAGCATTGCCGTTCTCGCGGGAGCAATCGCTGTTGACAAATGACCGCGTCCAACCCTGTGCCGGGCATTTCTGCCCATTATCGGCAGGCTATCGCAGGTGGAAAGCCGAGGCTTTCGCTCTACGATGTACCCCCACCCCTACCCCTCCTGGCGCTGACCTCGGCAAATTGCCTGCACCGGCGGCTGGCTCGTGCGACGGACCCTGGTCAGTGATTGTCCCTCGGCACGCCGCTTGTATGAGCCACATCCTGGTATTTCACCGCCGGCTTCAGCACCATGCCTTCGGAAAACTGGTCGACCATGCCGCGCTGGATTTCCTGCCAGGGCGTCTGGTGCTTCGGATACTGATAGCCGCCATTGTTCTGCAGCTCGGTGCGCCGCCGCGTGATCTCGTCGTCGCTGACGAGGATGTCGGCGGTGCCCTTGCGCAGATCGACGCGGACGCGGTCACCGGTCTTCAGCAGCGCCAGCCCGCCGCCGATGGCGGCTTCCGGCGAGGCGTTGAGGATCGAGGGCGAACCCGACGTGCCCGACTGGCGGCCGTCGCCGATACAGGCCAGCGCGTGGATGCCCTTTTTGATCAGATAGGCCGGCGGCTGCATGTTGACGACTTCGGCGCCGCCCGGATAGCCGATCGGGCCGGCGCCGCGCATGAACAGGATGGTGTGCTCGTCGATGCCTTGTGCCGGATCGTCGATGCGGGCGTGGTAATCCTCGGGCCCGTCGAACACCATGGCGTTGCCCTCGAAGGCTTCGGGGTCCTTCGGGTTCGACAGATAGCGCTCGCGGAACTCGGGCGAGATGCCGCTGGTCTTCATGATCGCCGAATCGAACAGATTGCCCTTGAGATTGATGAAGCCGGCATTGGCTTTCAGCGGCTCGGCAACCGTGCGGATGACGTCGAGGTTCTCGTTGACGGCGCCCCTGCAATTGTCGCCGATGGTCTTGCCGTTAGCTGTCATGGCTTCCGGATAGGGCAGCAGGCCGCCCTTCATCAGTTCGGCGACCACGGCCGGCACGCCGCCGGCATGGTGATAGTCCTCGCCGAGATATTCGCCCGTCGGCTGCAGATTGACGATGAGCGGTATGTTGAGGCCGACCTTCTGCCAATCGTCATTGTCGAGCGGCACGCCGAGATGGCGGGCGATGGCATTGAGGTGGATCGGCGCATTGGTCGAGCCGCCGATCGCCGAGTTGACGACGATGGCGTTCTCGAAGGCCTTACGGGTCATGATGTCGGAGGGCTTCAGATCCTCATGCACCATGTCGACGATGCGCTTTCCGGTCTCGTAGGCGATCTGGCCGCGCTCGCGATAGGGGGCGGGGATAGCGGCCGAGCCCGGCAATTGCATGCCGAGCGCCTCGGCCAGCGAATTCATCGTGGTGGCGGTACCCATCGTGTTGCAATAGCCGGTCGACGGCGCCGAGGAGGCAACGATATCCATGAACTCGTCATAGCCAATCTCGCCGGCCGACAGGCGCTGGCGCGATTCCCAGACGATGGTGCCGGAGCCGGTGCGCTTGCCCTTGTGCCAGCCGTTGAGCATCGGGCCGACCGAAAGCGCGATAGCCGGAATGTTGACGGTGGCCGCGGCCATCAGCATGGCCGGCGTCGTCTTGTCGCAGCCGATGGTGAGGACCACGCCGTCGAGCGGATAGCCGTAGAGCACCTCTACCAGGCTGAGATAGGCAAGGTTGCGGTCAAGTGCAGCAGTGGGCCGCTTGCCGGTCTCCTGGATCGGGTGGCAAGGGAACTCGAAAGGGATGCCACCCATCGAGACGATGCCTTCGCGCACGCGCTTGGCCAGTTCGATGTGATGGCGGTTGCAGGGCGACAGGTCCGAGCCGGTCTGGGCGATGCCGATCAGCGGCTTGCCGGACATCAGTTCGGCCCGCGTCAGCCCGTAATTCAGGTAGCGCTCCAGATAGAGTGCCGTCATGCCCGGATTGTCGGGATTGTCGAACCACTCCTGCGAGCGAAATTTTTTCTTGTGGGTGGGGGCGCCTGCCATCGTGGTCTCCGTATTTGTATGACAAATCGATATGACAACGCGCGGGAGCAGGCAAGGGGCACGCGCCATCCGAATCCGCTCTTTGGTACGAAAGACATACATCTGCCTCCGCGCCAGACGGGATCGTGGTTTGTCAGCCCGCTATCCCGGAGAGTTGGAGCGCGTCGCCGCGGACCCTACCTGACCCTTCCGGCCACCCTCCCCCTCAAGGGGCCCACTTGGGGAGGCACATCCGCATCACTCGAACACGATGCTCGGCACTGCAGCCTCGGCCGCGCCGCGCTCTTCATTGACGCGGTCCCAGACCTTGGCCGCGATGTCGCGATAGATTTTCGCCTCAGCGCCATCCGGCTTGGAGACCACCACCGGCGTGCCGGCATCGGAGCTTTCGCGGATGCCCATCTCGAGCGGCACTTCGCCAAGGAAGGTGACGCCGAGACGCTCGGCCTCGCGGCGGGCGCCGCCATGGCCGAAGATGTCGTAGCGTTTTCCCGTATCGGGGGCGAGAAAATAGCTCATGTTTTCGACGATACCCAATAGCGGCACGTCGACCTTTCTGAACATGTTGAGGCCTTTGCGCGCATCGATCAGGGCCAGGTCCTGTGGCGTCGAGACGATGACGGCGCCGGCCAGCGGCACCTGTTGGGCCATGGTCAGCTGGGCGTCGCCGGTGCCGGGCGGCATGTCGACGACGAGCACATCAAGCGGTCCCCATTCGACCTCGCGCAGCATCTGCGTCAATGCCGACATCACCATCGGCCCGCGCCAGATCATCGGCGTCTCCTCATCGACGAGGAAGCCCATCGACATGACCTTGAGGCCATAATTCTGCATCGGCTTCAGGATCTTGCCGTCGACGGTCTGCGGCCTGCCACGAATGTTGAGCAGACGCGGCATGGAAGGGCCATAAATGTCGGCATCGAGCACCCCGACCCGCAGCCCGTTGGCGGCAAGCCCAAGGGCGATATTGACGGCGGTGGTCGACTTGCCGACGCCGCCCTTGCCGGAAGCGACGGCGATGATCGCTTCGATGCCGGGTACGCCGCGCTTGCCCTGGCTGTGCGAGGCGGGCGCCTGCGGCGCGGGACGCGCAGGTGCGGCCGGCGGAGCGGGCCTCTGAGCCGGTCTTTGCGGAACCGGCGCCTCCATGCCGCCGCCCTTCTTTTCCGCCGTCAACGCGACCACGGCGCCGGCAACACCGGGGATCGCCTTGACGACACGTTCGGCCGCCGCACGCAGCGGTTCCATCTCCTGGGCACGGGCAGCGGGAACGGTGATCGAAAAGAACACCTTGGCATCGGCAATGAAAATCTCGGAAACCAGGCCGAGGTCGACGATATTGCCGGTGAAATCCGGCCCATTGACCGTCTTCAGGCGCTCGATAACGATTTCCTTGGTCACGTTTTCATTGGCGGCGGGCATGAGTTTTTCCTCTACTTTTCCGCTCCAGATAATGCAGTTCCGGAACAGAACCAAGCGATGGACCACCAATTGCAGCGGCGTATCGGGGAGGCAGCGAGCATATGACGGCATTTCCAGTGGGAGCAGCCGTCGCCAAATCGTCAACGCAGCCTATTTCATGAGCATGGAATGACAGCCAGGGAAGGAGACGAATCATGCTCGCAAACAGCAACGCGACGGCCAATCTCGCCGTGAAGGACCTGGCCAAGGCCAGGGCATTCTACGAAGGGGTCCTTGGCCTGAAAGAGGTGCACAATGAAGGTGGCGAACTGATCGTCTATAAAAGCGGCGACACCAGCATCAACGTCTACCGTTCGAACTTCGCTGGGACCAACAAGGCGACGGCTGTGACATGGACGGTCGGCGACGAACTCGGCAAGATCGTTGAGGCATTGAAATCGAAGGGCGTGACCTTCGAGCATTACGACATGCCCGGGCTGACGCTTGAGGGTGACATCCATGTCGGTCACGGCATGAAGGTCGCATGGTTCAGGGATCCGGACGGCAACATCCTGAATCTTGTGGACCGGTAGTCGCCGCGCCGGAGGCGGCTCCAGGCGCCATGATGCTCACATCACCTTGCCAGACCGACCGCGAAGTAGGTGAGAGCCGCGATCGCCGCGGTTGCCGGCAAGGTGACGATCCATGCCACCACGATGTTGCCGGCAATGCCCCAGCGAACGGCGGAGACGCGGCGGGCGGCGCCGACGCCGATGATAGCGCCGGTGATCGTGTGCGTGGTCGATACAGGAATACCGAGCCAGGTGGCGGCGAACAGGGTGATCGCTCCGCCGGTCTCGGCGCAGAAACCCTGCATCGGGTTCAGCCGGGTGATCTTCGAGCCCATGGTGTGGACGATGCGCCAGCCGCCGAGCAACGTGCCCAGCGCCAGCGCCGACTGACAGGTGATGACGACCCACAGCGGCACGTAAAAATTCGCGCCGAGCATGCCTTGCGAATAGAGCAGCACGGCGATGATGCCCATGGTCTTCTGCGCGTCGTTGCCGCCATGGCCGAGCGAATAGAGCGAGGCGGAAAAGAACTGCATGACGCGGAAGGTGCTGTCGACGGCGAACGGCGTCTGCCGCACGAACAGCCACGAGACCGCGAGGATCAAGACAAGCGCCAGCAGAAGGCCTGCCGCCGGCGACAGCACGATGGCCGCCGTCGTCTTGCCCAACCCGGCCCAGACGATGGCACCGGTGCCTGCCTTGGCAACGCCGGCGCCGACCAAACCGCCAATCAGAGCGTGCGAGCTGCTGGACGGGATTCCGACGAGCCAGGTGACGACATTCCAGACGATGGCGCCGACAAGTGCTGCGAAGATTACTGCCGGCGTGACGATGCTGGCGTCGATGATGCCGGTTCCGAGCGTCTCCGCTACGTGAAGACCGAAGAACATGAAGGCGATGAAATTGAAGAAGGCCGCCCAGAACACCGCATAATGCGGCCGCAGCACCCGGGTGGAGACGATGGTGGCGATGGAGTTGGCGGCATCGTGCAGGCCGTTGAGGAAATCGAAGAACAGCGCGACGACGACAAGGCCGACCAGCACGGGAAAGGCTATTGCGGCTTCTGACACTATACGTTCTCGATGACGATGCCGCTGATTTCGTTGGCGACGTCCTCGAAGCGATCGACCACCTTTTCCAGCTGGCCGTAAATCTCGCTGCCGATCAGATAGGCCATCGGATCGCTGCGGCCGTGCCGCTTGAACAGGTCCTTCAGGCCCTGCTCGTGCAGGTCGTCGGCCCGGCCTTCGGCGCGCATGACCTCCTCGGCGATGGCGTTGAGGCGCACCGTATGCGCCCCGACCTTGCCGAGCAGCGGGATCGCCTCGGCCACCAACTTGGCGGCCTCGACGATGACACCTCCCATTTCCTGCATCAGCGGGTCGAATTCCTTCTTCTCGAACAGCCTTACCGTCTTGACGGTTTTGTGCATCATATCGATGGCATCATCCATCGACTGGATCAGGTCCTTGATGTCGCCGCGGTCGAAGGGCGTGATGAAGGAGCGGCGCACGGCCAGCAGCACTTCCGCGGTGATCTGATCGGCTTCGTTCTCGAGATCGATGATCGTCTGACACCAGCGGTCGATGTCGTTGCCCTGCAAAAGCTGCTGCAGTGCCTCGGCGCCACCGACCACGGTGCGGGAATGCCGCTCGAACAGGTCGAAGAAGCGATCTTCGCGCGGCAAAAGCTTGCGGAACCAGCCCAGCATGTTCGGTACTCCCGTCGTGTCCAGTCCACGACCCCGTCTCATCCACATAGCGCCGCATTCCATCGCGGGAAACAGTAAGCCGGCTGAAAGATGTGGATGCGGACGATTTACACAGGCGGCTTGCGGCCGAAGGCGATTTCCCCGACCTTGCGCGATCGGACACAGCGTCCATGACAGGCTCCGACGGCATGATCGACAAGCTGGAATTCTTCATAGCACTTGCCAGGGAAGAACATTTCGGCCGGGCGGCGGAGGTGTGCGGCGTCACCCAACCGACGCTTTCGGCCGGCATCAAGCAGCTGGAAGGCCAACTCGGCGTGATGCTGGTGCTGCGCGGCTCGCGCTTCCAGGGATTGACGCCGGAAGGCAAGCAGGTGTTGGTGTGGGCGCGCCGCATCGTCGGCGACAGCAGGACCATGCGCGAGGAGATGCGGGCGGCACGCCACGGCCTGTCGGGGCGCATCCGCATCGCCGCGATCCCGACGGCGCTGGCCATGGTGGCGCGACTGACGACGCCGTTTCGGGCAAAGCATCCCGGCGTCACCTTCTCGGTGCTGTCGCGGACCTCGATCGAGGTGCTGTCGCTGCTCGGCAATTTCGACATCGACGCCGGCGTCACCTATCTCGACAACGAGCCGCTCGGACGCGTCACCAGCGTGCCGCTCTACGACGAGCGCTACCAGCTGATCACCGCCGTCGGGAACCCCTATTTCGACCGCGACAAAGTGACATGGGCGGAGCTCAGCCAGCTGCCGCTCTGCCTGCTGACGCCGGACATGCAGAACCGCCGAATCATCGACCAGCATCTGGCCGAAGCCGGCGTGCAGGTGCGGCCGACACTGGAATCCAACTCGATGATCGTGCTGTTTTCGCATATCCGCACCGGCAAATGGTCGTCGATCATGCCGCTTAACCTCTCGGAAACCTTCGGTTTTTCCGAGCCGATCCGGGCGATCCCGATCGTCGAGCCGGATGCCAGCCACACGGTCGGGCTGGTGGCGGCGCGGCGCGAACCGCACACGCCGCTGGTCTCGGCGCTGTTGGACGAGGCAATGGCGCTGGCTGACGATTTCCACGGCCGCCGTTAGGATAGACAATGCTGGTGAACGCGATCGATAGAAGATTTCTATCGAGCAACGGATCGGCTTTATTGATTTAGCGGGTTTCCTCTGATTTCCTAAGCACTTAGCGGAAGACCGCCACGACCAGGGAGGGCGCTGCATGACGATGCAGCCTGCAAGTACCGAGATCGCATCGCGCACCGCGGCGATCATCCACGAGCTGAAAGGCCTCGAAGGCCCGCTGTTGCCGATCCTGCACGGCATACAGGAAGAGTTCGGCTATGTGCCGCAGGACGCACTGCCGATCATCGCCGAGGCGCTGAACATCTCCAGGGCCGAGGTTCATGGCGTCGTCACCTTCTATCACGATTACCGCAGCCAGCCCGCCGGCCGCCATGTGCTGAAGCTCTGCCAGGCGGAAGCCTGCCAGTCGATGGGCTCGGATGCGATTGCCGCCAAGCTCAAATCATTGCTGGGCATCGGTTTCCACGAGACAACCCGCGACGGTTCGGTGACACTGGAGCCGGTCTATTGCCTCGGCCTTTGCGCCTGCTCGCCGTCGGCAATGCTGGACGGGGAGGTGATCGGGCGGCTCGACGACGAAAAGCTCAACGAGATCGTTGCCGAGGTGCGCTCATGATCCCGCGTATCTATATTCCCGGCGATTCCGGCGCGCTGGCGCTCGGCGCGGAAAAGGTCGCCAAGGCGATTCGGGCGGAACTGGCCGAGCGCGGCATCGAGGCCAAGATCGTGCGCAACGGCTCGCGCGGTGCCTATTTCCTCGAGCCGATGGTCGAAGTGGCGACAGCTAATGGCCGCGTCGCCTATGGGCCGGTGAAGCCCTCCGACGTCAAAAGCTTGTTCGACTGCGGCTTCCTCACCGGCGGCCACCACAAGCGCTGGCTGGGTGCGCCGGACAAGATCCCGTTCCTGGCCAGACAGACGCGGCTGACCTTTGCGCGCTGCGGCGTCACCGATCCACTGTCGCTCGATCACTACAAGGCGCATGGCGGGTTGAAAGGCCTGCAGAATGCAGTGGCGATAACGCCCGCCGACATCGTCAAACAGGTGACCGAGTCCGGGCTGCGCGGTCGTGGCGGCGCCGGCTTCCCGACCGGCATCAAGTGGAAGACGGTGCTCGATACGTCGGCCGACCGCAAATACATCGTCTGCAATGCCGACGAAGGCGATTCCGGCACGTTCGCCGACCGCATGATCATGGAAGGCGACCCGTTCGTGCTGATCGAAGGCATGGCGATCGCCGGCATCGCCGCCGGCGCGACCAAGGGCTTCATCTATATCCGCTCCGAATATCCGCATGCGGTGGCGGTGATGCAGAAGGCCGTCGAGATCGCCCGCAAGGCCGGCGTGCTCGGCGTCAATGTGCTCGGCTCGGCCAACTCATTCGACATGGAAGTGCGGGTCGGCGCCGGCGCCTATGTCTGCGGCGAGGAGACCGCGCTGCTCGACAGCCTCGAAGGCAAGCGCGGGCAGGTGCGGGCCAAGCCGCCGCTGCCGGCGCACAAGGGCCTGTTCGACAAGCCGACAGTGATCAACAACGTCATCTCGCTGGCCTCGGTGCCGGTGATCATGGACAAGGGCGCTGCCTTCTACAAGGATTTCGGCATGGGCCGTTCACGCGGCACCATCCCGATCCAGATTGCCGGCAACGTCAAGTATCCCGGTCTCTACGAAGCGGCGTTCGGCATGACGCTGGGCGAGATCGTCGACGATATCGGCGGCGGCACGGCGACGGGACGCCCGGTCAAAGCGGTGCAGGTGGGTGGCCCGCTCGGCGCCTATTTCCCGCGCGCGCTGTTCGACACGCCGTTCGACTACGAAGCGTTTGCCGCCAAGGACGGGCTGATCGGCCATGCCGGCATCGTCGTTTTCGACGACAGCGCCGACATGCTGAAGCAGGCACGCTTTGCCATGGAATTCTGCGCCATCGAGAGCTGCGGCAAGTGCACGCCGTGCCGCATCGGCTCGACGCGCGGTGTCGAGGTGCTGGACAGGCTCGCCCAGAACGTCGAACCGGAAAAGCAGATCGCGCTGGTCACCGACCTTTGCAACACAATGAAGTTCGGCTCGCTTTGCGCTCTCGGCGGCTTCACCCCATATCCAGTGATGAGTGCACTCAACCATTTCCCGGACGACTTTCGGCCGACGCCGGTCGCCGAAGCAGCGGAATAGGAGCGGACAGCCATGAACGCGGCATTCGACATCAAATCGCTGGTCCAGGAAATCGACTACGGCACACCTGCCTCTGAAGCCGAGCAGCAAGTGACGCTGACGGTCGACGGCAAGTCGATAACGGTACCGGCGGGGACCTCGATCATGCGCGCTTCGATGGAAGCGGGCGTCGAAATCCCGAAACTGTGCGCCACCGACATGCTGGACTCGTTCGGCTCCTGCCGGGTCTGCCTCGTCGAGATCGACGGGCGCGGCGGCACGCCGGCTTCATGCACTACGCCGGTCGGCGAAGGCATGGTCGTGCATACGCAGACCGATCGGCTGAACGCCATTCGCCGCGGCGTGATGGAACTCTACGTCTCCGACCACCCGGCGGCGTGGGGCGAGAAGGCTGGCACCGGCGCCAGCGAGTTCGACAAGGTCGTCACGACGGTCGGCCTGACCGAGAACCGCTATGGCGTGGACGGCCGCAACCACGTGAAGCAGGAAAACGGCGTGGCGCCCGGCCATGGCTCGCTGACCATCGATTACATCGCCCGCGACGAATCGAACCCGTATTTCACCTATGATCCGACGCAGTGCATCGTCTGCTCGCGCTGCGTGCGCGCCTGCGAGGAGGTGCAGGGCACGTTCGCGCTGACCATCGAGGGCCGCGGCTTCGAATCCAGGGTCTCGGCCGGCATGCACGAGGCGTTCGTCGATTCCGAATGCGTGTCGTGCGGGGCCTGCGTGCAGGCCTGCCCGACCGATGCGCTGAGGGAAAAGACCGTGCTGGCGAAAGGCCTACCCGAGCGCTCGACCGTCACCACCTGCGCCTATTGCGGCGTCGGCTGCTCGTTCAAGGCCGAGGTCAAGGGCGACGAGGTCATCCGCATGATGCCCTACAAGGCAGGCAAGGCCAACCACGGCCACTCCTGCGTCAAGGGCCGCTTCGCCTATGGCTATGCGACGCACAAGGACCGGATCCTGAAGCCAATGATCCGCGAGAAGGTCAGCGATCCGTGGCGCGAAGTGTCGTGGGAAGAGGCGCTCATCCATACCGCCAACGAATTCCGCCGCATCCAGTACCAGTACGGCCGCACCTCGATCGGCGGCATCACCTCGTCGCGCTGCACCAACGAGGAGACCTACCTCGTCCAGAAGCTGGTCCGGCAGGGCTTCCGCAACAACAATGTCGATACCTGCGCCCGTGTCTGCCATTCGCCGACCGGCTATGGCCTCGGCCAGACCTTCGGCACCTCCGCCGGCACGCAGGACTTCGATTCGATCGAGCAGACGGACGTGATCCTGCTGATCGGCGCCAATCCGACCGATGCGCATCCGGTGTTCGCCTCGCGCATGAAGAAGCGCATGCGCGAGGGCGCCAAGCTGATCGTGCTCGATCCGCGCCGCACCGACATCGTGCGCTCGGCCCACGTCGAGGCGCAGTTCCATCTGCCGCTGAAGCCGGGCACCAACGTCGCCATGCTGACCGCACTTGCCCATGTCATCGTCACCGAGGGCCTGTTCGACGAGGCCTTCATCCGCGAGCGCTGCGACTGGGACGAGTTCCAGGACTGGGCATCGTTCGTGGCGCTGCCGGAAAACAGCCCGGAAGTGGTCGGCCAGCTTGCAAATGTCGATCCCGACGACATACGCGGCGCGGCGCGGCTCTACGCCCGCGGCGGTAACGGCGCGATCTATTACGGCCTCGGCGTGACCGAGCACAGCCAGGGCTCGACCACCGTCATCGCCATTGCCAACCTCGCCATGGCGACCGGCAATATCGGCCGGCCGGGCGTCGGCGTGAACCCGCTGCGCGGCCAGAACAATGTGCAGGGCTCTTGCGACATGGGCTCGTTCCCGCACGAGCTTCCCGGCTATCGCCACATTTCAGGCGACGCGGTGCGCGCCATCTATGAGAGCCTGTGGGGCGTCAAGCTCGACGACGAGCCCGGCCTGCGCATCCCCAATATGCTGGATGCGGCCGTCGACGGCTCGTTCAAGGGGCTCTATGTGCAGGGCGAGGACATCCTGCAGTCGGACCCCGACACCAAGCATGTCGCCGCCGGTCTCGCCGCGATGGAATGCGTCGTCGTGCACGACCTCTTCCTCAACGAGACGGCCAACTACGCGCATGTGTTCCTGCCCGGCTCGACGTTCCTCGAGAAGGACGGCACCTTCACCAACGCCGAGCGCCGCATCAACATGGTGCGCAAGGTAATGGAGCCGAAATGCGGCTATGCCGACTGGGAAGCGACGCAGGAGCTCGCCAAGGCGCTCGGCCTCGGCTGGAACTACACGCATCCGTCCCAGATCATGGACGAGATCGCCAAGACAACCCCAAGTTTCGCCGGCGTTTCCTTCGACCTTCTCGACCGGGTGGGCTCGGTGCAGTGGCCCTGCAACGAGAAGTCGCCGGAAGGCACGCCGATCATGCATATCGGCGGCTTCGTGCGCGGCAAGGGCAAGTTCATCCGCACCGAATATGTCGCGACCGACGAAAGGACCGGACCGCGCTTCCCGCTGCTGCTGACCACCGGCCGCATCCTGTCGCAATACAATGTCGGCGCGCAGACCCGGCGCACCGACAATGTGGTCTGGCATAGCGAGGACCGGCTGGAGATCCATCCGCACGATGCCGAAAATCGCGGCCTGCGCGACGGCGACTGGGTGCGGCTGACCAGCCGCTCCGGCGAGACGACGCTGCGCGCGCTGATCACCGAGCGGGTGTCGCCGGGCGTCGTCTATACGACCTTCCACCATCCCGACACCCAGGCTAACGTCATCACCACCGACTTCTCCGACTGGGCGACCAACTGCCCGGAATACAAGGTGACCGCGGTGCAGGTGGGTGCATCCAACGGCCCGTCGGAATGGCAGCGCGACTATGACGAGCAGGCAAAGCAAAGCCGCCGCATCGCGAAGTTGGAAGCGGCGGAGTAGTCCTTGACCGCGCGCCGCAAAGCCATTGCGCAGATCTCGCGCCTCGCGCGCCGCGCCGGCGGCACTGCGGCCGCCAACCGCATGGTGCCGGAAGAGACGCCGGTGGCGTTCTCCTTTGCCGGCACCACGCATGCGGTGATGATGGCAAGCCCGGCTGATTTCGAGGATTTCGCGCTCGGCTTCTCGCTGACCGAAGGCATCATTGCCTCGCCGGACGAAATCGAAGCGATCGAGGTCGAGGATCACGGCGCCGGCATCGATATCCAGATCCGGCTGAAGGACCAGGCCAACACCCGCTTCGAAGCGCGTCGCAGACGCCTGGCCGGCCCGGTCGGCTGCGGGTTGTGCGGCATCGAATCGATCGAGGAGGCGATGCGCTCGGTAAACCCGGTCGGTGCGTCGCAACTTACACTTCAGGCCAATGACATCGTCCGCTCGGTCAAGCTTTTGTCGAAGCTGCAGCCGCTGCACGCCGAGACCGGTGCCGTCCACGCCGCCGGTTTTTACCTTCCCGGCAAGGGCATCGTCATGGCGCGCGAGGATGTCGGCCGCCATAACGCACTGGACAAGCTGGCTGGCGCGCTGGCCAAAGCCGGTATCGACGGCAGGTCGGGGGCCGTCGTCGTCACGTCGCGCGTTTCGGTCGAGATGGTGCAGAAGACCGCGGCGATCGGCTCGGCCGTCATCATTGCCGTCTCGGCGCCGACGGCACTTGCCATCCGCACCGCGAACGATTCCGGCATGACGCTGGTGGCGCTGGTGCGCGGCGACGATTTCGATATTTTCACCCATCCTGACCGCGTGGTTTCCGGAGTTGCCAAGCATGTCGCATGACGAGGGCCACCTCATGAGCACCAGCGAAAAGCTGGTTCGCATGGCCAACCAGATTGCCGCCTTTTTCCACTCAAAGCCGCGCGAGCAAGGCATTGCCGGCGTCGCCGAGCACATCAACAAATTCTGGGAGCCGAGGATGCGCCGGCAATTGTTCGAGATGCTGGACAGCGGTGGCGAGGGGTTCAACGAGCTTGTCGTCGCGGCCGCGCCACACATCAAGCGGCCGGGCGCGCCGGAGGGCGCAGGTTTTAGCGTCGGCGGAGCGAACACCGAGACTGCCGCCGCGTCACAGAAGTAGGCGCCGCGGGCCCACATTCACACTCTCTGAAGTTTCATCTGCCGCAGGCCGCGCGCCTCTGCTATGATCCGGCGATAAGAAATCGTCGGGTCGGGCGGACAAACCTCGTGAGGCCGATCGAAACTCGATACGCGCTCAGTGGCGACGTGCGGATCGCCTATCAGGTGGTCGGCCAGGGATCGCTCGATCTCGTCTTCGTGCCGGGTTTCATTTCCAATCTCGACCTGCACTGGGAAGACGAGGGCTACACCCGGCTGTTGAAGCGGCTTTCCGCGTTCTCGCGGCTGATCCTGTTCGACAAGCGCGGCACCGGTCTGTCGGACCGCGTCGATGCCCACCACCTGCCCAGCCTCGAAACCCGCATGGACGATGTACGCGCGGTAATGGATGCGACCGGCAGCGGCCGCGCCGCCTTGCTCGGCGCTTCGGAAGGCGCGCCGATGGCAATGCTATTCGCTGCCACCTACCCGGAGCGGACGCGGGCGCTGGCGCTTTATGGCGGCTATGCGCATTTCCACAAATGGGTGATGCCGCCGGAGCGCCTGGAGGCGTTCATCGCGACGGCGGAGACCGCATGGGGCACCGGCGCCACCCTGCCGCATTTCGCGCCCGGCCGCGTCGACGATCCGCGTTTCGCCACATGGTGGGCGCGCTTCGAGCGGCTGTCGGCGAGCCCGACCGCGGCAATCGCCCTGGCCCGCATGAATGCGGCTATCGACGTGCGCGGCGTGCTGGCGGCGATCAGCGCACCGACGCTGCTCATCCATCGCCGCAACGATGCGCGCGTCGACCCGGAGGCCAGCCGCTTCCTGGCAAGGAAGATCCCGAATTCGCGGCTGGTCGAGGTGGCCGGGCGCGACCACCCGATCTGGACCGGCGATATCGACCGGGTGGCCGATCTGATCGAGGAATTCCTGACCGGAGCGCGCGCCGTTGCCGAGGCCGAGCGCGTGCTGGCTGCACTGCTGGTCACCCGGATCTACGACACGGCGCGGCTTGGCGACCGCATGTGGAGCGAGCGCAGCCAGCGTTTTCAGGAAACATGGCGGATGCTGGTCGGGCGCCATGGCGGCCGCCCGGCCGGCACGCATGGCGAGCTGATGATGGCGCGCTTCGACGGCCCGGCGCGGGCCGTACGCTGCGCGGCGGCGCTGCGCGATGCGGCGCAGGAGATCGGCGTCGCCAGCGCGCAGGGCGTGCATGTCGGCGAGGTCGAGTTGCGCGGACCGCCAACGGGGTTGACGGCGCGCGTGACGATGCAGCTTGCCGTGCATGCCGGACGCGGCGACATCCTCGCTTCGCGGCTGGTCGCCGACCTTGCCGCCGGTTCAGGCCTTCATTTCAATGACGCCGGGCGCGTCGCGCTTGACGAGCTGGATGAGCCGCTGGCGCTGGTGCAGGCGACCTCGGAACAGCATCTGGAGCCGGCCTGCCGGCCGAAGGCCAAGGCTGCCGAGCCGGCCGCACTGACGGCGCGCGAAAGCGAGGTGGTGAACCTCATCGCCGATGGCAAGAGCAATGCCGCGATCGCCGCCGAACTCGGGCTGAGCGAACACACCGTCAAGCGCCACGTCGCCAATATTCTGCTCAAGCTGGACCTGCCGTCGCGGGCGGCGGCGGCGGCGTTCTCGGCCCGGCACGCTGGCCCGCACGGGCCATAGGAGCCATGGCGCTTTCGGGCGAAGCGGCCGGGCATGCGTAAGCGCTATCACTTCATCCCATGCAGGCCAGGCGGATATCGCCGGGAAAGGCGCTGCGAAGGGAGGAATAAAATGCTGAAGTCGACACTCAAATCACTGGTGCTAGCGGCAGGCGTTGGCGCGCTGTTGGCGATCGTTCCTGCCAAGGCCGAAGACGCCTCGGCGACGGCTGCCTACAAGGACATCCAGGCAACGCTCGGCTCGGTACCGGACATGTTCAAGACGCTGCCGGACGTCGCCGTTGCCGGCGCCTGGGCCGAGATCAAGGGCGTGCAGCTCAACCCGAACACCGCGCTCGACGGCAAGACCAAGGAATTGATGGGCCTCGCCGTCGCCTCGCAGATCCCCTGCCAGTACTGCATCTATTTCCACACGCAGGCGGCCAAGCTCAATGGCGCCAGCGACGAGGAGATCAAGGAGGCGGTGGCGATGGCGGCGATCGTGCGCCACTGGTCGACGATGCTCAACGGCAGCCAGGTCGATCTCGCCACTTTCAAGAAGCAGTCCGACGAGGTGTTCGCGGCCGTCAAGGCGAAGTCGCAGTGAAGAAGCCACTGCCCGGCGGCGAGCGCCGGGCAGTGCCTGATCAAGCAACCACCCGATCCGAGAAGACGGGCCTATGGAGGAAAAAATGCTGACCAAGACACAGACGATAGACGGCGCTGCGATCAAGAAGGCGATTGAGGGCCGTGATGGAAAATTGCTGGCGAGCTTCTATGCCGACGACGCATTGGTGCGGGTGATCGACCGCAACAACCCGCCGAGCAAGCCGCGCGAAATCCGCGGGCGCGCTGCGATCACTACATTCTGGGACGACATTTGCAGTCGGGCGATGACCCACAAGGTCGACACCACCATTGCCGACGGCAACAATCTCGCCTTCACCCAGGCCTGCTCCTATCCGGACGGGACCAAGGTATTCTGCGCGGCGATGCTGGAGCTGAAGAACGGCCAGATCGCACGGCAGACCGTCGTGCAGGCCTGGGACGAATAAGGAGGCGGCGATGTTCAGTGCCAGATGGCAGATCGACGCCAAGTTCGGCCACAAGCAGACCGTGCTCGAACTGTTAAAGAATGGGAACGCGAGATCGGCTCGCAGGCCGGTCTCGACGACCTCAAGTTCCAGATCATGACCGAATCGGCGCGCGGGAAGCGACGGTCGGGTCACATCACCAGGTCGAAAGCCTCGCCAGTTGGAGGCGTTCTTCGCCAGGATCGGCAAGATCGACGCGCACGCCAAATGGGGCAAGGAGATGGAGCCCTACGTGGTGTCGGGCACCAGCCTGTGGAATATCTACCGCATCGTGGAATAGCGGTTCTCATCCTCGGTTCCGCAGGGCTATCGCATTTGCGAAGATGCCCCCTCACCCGCGCAGCTGCCGGATGAGGGGCAGCGCGACGTCCAAAATTACGACGAGCGAAAAGTCCCTATTCGCTCTCGCCGTCCAGCGCCGGCACCGACACGCCGGCAAGCTCGGCCGCGAGCAGCCGCGACGCACCGGCGCGTGCGATCCGCAGCATCAGCGCCTTGCGCGTCGCCGCTGCCATGCGGTGCTCGGGCGCATCGCGCAAAATCTCGGCGCCGTAGCCGTCCGAAAGAATGAACCCGCACTCCTGCGGAAAAATTTCCGAAGGCACGCCGGGATGGGTGGCGAAGAAGAAGCGGTCGGAATGCAGCCGGTAGTCAGGCCATTTGCGGTCGACCCTGAAATCCTCGATCGAGGATTTGATTTCGATGATCCAGATGTCGCCCTGGCGGGTCAGCGCGACGAGATCGGCGCGCCGGCCGGTGGCCAGCGACAGTTCGGGCAAGACATGCGCGCCCATCTGCCTGAGCAGCCGCTGCACGCCACGCCTGACCAACATGGCGCGCTCCGACTGGCGGCCGTCGATGAGCGGATTGAGGGGTAGAGGTGAGATGATCGGCATGGCGGCACCATGCCAGATTTTGTTCACGGTTTGAACCCTGGTTTTGATGGGCGATTACCCACTTTACAAACACGGCGATGTGCATGATACCTTGAATCCACAGTAGGAATCCGGGTTATGAGTGTCCTTTCGAGCCACACTTCCACAACGAAGCTGCTTTCGAACGGCTGGAGACGGGCAAGAAGGCCCGTTAGGCAAGGCTGAGTCACAATGAGCGTCGTGAGCGGCGTGGTGCTTTGTACGTCTTCTGCTGAAGATCTATCGAGCCCGAACGGCCTGCCCATTCTCTTCGAGAGCATACAGGAATGGCTGGCAGAGCGCGCCCCCTTCCAACAACTTAACAGCGTCGAGGATAGCTTTGGCGGCAGCAAGCACCCGCAAATGTTTGTAGCCGGTGGTGGCTTCAACCATTTCCCTGAAGACGATTTTGCGGCCTACGTGATGTTGTTGCCTTGGCAAAACCCAGAAAACGTTGTGCTGGTGATCAAGCCCGAAGAAGGGCCTACCCGCGTCTTCAGGCCTTCCTGTTTGTAAAGTGCATAATTGCCTTTTGAGAAACGATAAAGGCCCGCCCCTTCCACAAGGCGGGCCGCTCGCGTTATGAATGCGTTTCCTACTGGTGAGGGGAGCTATGTTTTCGCGAGGCGTCGCGGTTGATCTAATATTCACCGCTGCAGGCCCGATAGTGGTCGCAGCATAATCAACAAGGTGGCGAAGCATGGTTACTGAGAATGCAAGTTTGACGGTCGAGCAGACCAGGCTCAACAGGATGCTCACGCGGGGCGTCGTATTTTCTGTTATTTGGCTAGCCGGTTTCGGGTCTTCTTATGCACTCTACCAAGGGCTTCTGGCGCGACGGATGATAAAAATGAATCCCGTGCTTCGGGGAAATGGCCGCGCCTGGTGGTGCATCATTGTGGGAGGGCTTGGGGCCGCAGCCTTATGTGCGATAGTTGGCGCCGGCATTTTCAACGCCATGACACAACCCTAGGTCACGCTGTAACACCGCCTGCCGATCGGGTGTTGGGTCATATTGATTTGCAGGTCCCGTTCAATGAGTGCTTCCGGCGTCATCCTCCCATCATTGGCCGTCATTTCCCGCCCGCAAGTCTAAAGCTTGCTGATTCATATCAGAATGCTCCTGTCCCGTCGCCGGGCCGCACCAGATATGGCAACTCAGACTTGCCATTGTCATCGACCCGGCCCTCAGCTAACCGGCATCATGCCCTCCAGGGCAATGATCCTGGTCTTTGCGCAGCGTTCGCGGATGGCTTTGAGACGGCCGTATTCTGGAGAGTCGTACCATGCCAGGAGGGAGGCCATGTCCGGGAATTCGACAATGACGAGGCGATGAGGTTCCCAATCGCCCTCCAGAACTTTGGTGGCTCCGCCGCGAGCGATGTACCTTCCCCCGTAGCGGGCTTCGGTTGCCGGCACGTCCCGGCGGTATTCCTCGAAAACGGCGGCGTCGGTTATGTCTACATCAGCAATGAGATATGCGGCCATGACCTTACTCCCCTTGGGAAAAGGCAATTGAAACAGGTCTATTAGCGGCCCCGCAACTAAGCCAGCGGTACTACGCCTCGGAAACGACTCGCGTTCTCCCGGATTGGGGCGCTTAACTGTCTTGGTGGGGGCAGCTCTGGGAGGAGACGAACCATGCCGATGTATCTCACGCGATTCAGCTACAGGCCCGAAACCTGGGCGCGCTTGATGGATAATCCCGAGGACAGACGCGAGGCTGCCCGTTCCTACATCGAGTCGGTCGGCGGAAAGCTGCACGGGTTCTGGTATGCCTTTGGGGAGTACGATGGCTGGAACCTATGGGAGGCGCCGGACAACGTGTCCATGGCCTCTGTCATGCTGGCCATCGGCGCCGGCGGCGCACTCAGCTCGTACCAGACCACTGTCCTGTTAAGTGTCGAAGAGACGATGGACGCGCTTGGCAAGGCGAAGTCGATCCGGTACCGCCCCCCGGGATCGTGACCGCCGCCCGCGCTTTGCGGAGTGTTGAAGGCTGGGGAACGCTTGCTCTCGGACGGCGCACGTTGCAGCTTGCGCTTTCAATGTCTGCCACGGATTTAGGAGGAGCATTAGATGACGGAAGATGACGACCGGAAATCGGCGACGCCGGAGGAAATCCGCTCGGCCATCAGAGGCTGGGCGGTGCTTGGGGCAATTATCGTTGCCGTGTTTGGTGCGGCCTACGTCATGATCGATAGTTGAATGGCCAACGATCCTGGTCCCCCCGATGGATTGCCTGAAAAGATCGGCACGGTCCTTGGTGCATTGGTGGTGATCGGCACGTTCGGGCTTCTGGCTTGGGCCGTGCTTCGCGGCGTCCTTTATTAAACCCGGCCTGTCTGGACTTTCCCCTGCGGCGGCCGCGTCTCAGGCCGATCTCCTCGTAGCAACGGATGGTCTTGGCCGCAGGCCAGAGCGCCGGGCAGCGTCACCGACATTCATGGGTGATTTCTTCGTCTCCTGGTCCTTGTTCCTGGCCCATTGATTTTGCAACATAATCCTGCGGGGGCTGTTGCCGAAATGCCATAGTCGCAGGTTTACCAGCACGCAAGCGCAAGGATATAGGCATCGCCCGCTTGGCAAGCAAAGCAAATGCCAGCATGAATGAAGATGAAAAAAGCGGCCGACTCGAGCCGCTGTTGTTTGGGCAGGCATCGGACCTTTTCATGCGCATGAAGTCACTTGCAATCGTCGCGGCCCTGGCGCTGTCGACGGCTGTCGCCGGTTGCAGCACCATCGGCTCGCAGATCTTCACCAACAACTACGGCGCGGTGACCGACGCCGGCTATCACCTGCCGCGCGTTCCGATCGAAAAGGTGCCGTTCAAATACCGCCGGCAGATCGTCGACTACGACACCAGGGAAAAGCCGGGCACCATTATCGTCGATACGCAGAACAAGTTCCTCTATTTCGTCATGGGCGACGGCGAAGCGATGCGCTACGGCATCGGCGTCGGCCGTGAGGGTTTCGAATGGCACGGCACCGCCCATATCGCGCTGAAGCGCGAATGGCCGACCTGGACACCGCCTTCGCAGATGATCAAGCGCCAGCCGGAGTTGGCCAAGTTTGCCGGTGGCATGGAGCCGGGGTTGAAGAACCCGCTCGGCGCGCGCGCCATGTACCTGTTCAACAAGGGCGGCGACATGGGTTATCGCCTGCACGGCAGCCCGGAATGGAATTCGATCGGCAAGGCGATGTCGTCGGGCTGCATCCGGCTGATGAACCAGGACATTATCGACCTCTACGACCGCACCTCGGTCGGCGCCAAGGTCATTGTGATATAAAACCCTTATACGCGGACCGTCTAGGCAACAACACAGACGTCGCAAACAGAAAACCGGGCACTTTGGCCCGGTTTTTTGTTGTCTATCGACGTTGACGATGGAACGGTGCGTCAGGAGACCTGTTCGACGTGCTGCACTTCCGGCACAAAGTGCCGGAGCAGGTTCTGGATGCCGTGCTTCAGCGTCGCCGTCGACGACGGGCAGCCGGCGCAGGCGCCCTTCATGTGCAGGAACACGGTGCCGTTCTCGAAGCCGCGGAAGGTGATGTCGCCGCCGTCCTGGGCCACCGCCGGGCGCACCCGCGTGTCGAGCAGCTCCTTGATGGTGACGACCAGCTCCTCGTCGGCCTTGTCGTAGAATTCGCCGGTCTGGCTGGTCTCGGCGGCGGGGCCGGCCTTGGCCATCACCGGGGCGCCGGACATGAAATGCTCCATGATGGCGCCGAGGATAGCCGGCTTCAGATGCTGCCAGTCGGGGCCGTCCTTGGTCACGGTGATGAAGTCATAGCCGAAGAAGACGCCGGTGACGCCGGGGATTTCGAACAGCCGGCCGGCGAGCGGCGAAGCCGTCGCGGCGCTATCGGCATCGCGGAAATCGGCGGTGCCTTCTTGCAGCACTTCCTTGCCGGGCAGGAATTTCAGCGTCGCCGGGTTTGGCGTCGACTCGGTCTGGATGAACATGGCCGTCTCCGTGCCCGTTTGGGGCAGCTAGTTTGGAATAATTCTAATTAGGCTTTATCCGCCCGACATTCAAGCGAAAGGCATCGCGGGGAACGGCTGGCTGGCGGAATGTTTTGCTAGCGCCCTGAAACGCTTGGAGATGTGTTGAGATTCAGGTCAGGCCGAGCCGAAAATGGTGGGTTCCGAGAACCGGAGCGGATCGTACTTTTGGTACGTGAGCACCGGAAGCGCAGGAAGCCGCCAATTGCAGGCCGGCCTCACCTGAATATCAGCGCATCTCAGGCGAGGCTGTCGATCTCTTCGTCCGACAGATTCTGCGGCACCACCGTGACGGGAATCGGAAAGGCGGCGCCCTTGCCGGCGACCGCGCCGACCAGCGGCCCAGGCCCTTCCTTGCCGGCGCCTGCCGCCAGCACCAGGATGGCGATGTCCTGGTCTTCCTCGATCAGCTTGTGGATCTCTTCGGTCGGCTTGCCTTCGCGCACCACCAGTTCCGGCTCGATGCCGAGCTTCTGGCGCACCTTGTTGGCGTAGCTGTCGAGTGCGGCGCGCGCCGTGGCGTTCGCCTCCTCGCGCATGATCTTCTCGACGCCCAGCCAGTGCTGGAAATCATCCGGCTCGATGACATAGAGCAGCACCAGCACGCCGCCCGTGCTTTGCGCCCGCTTCGAGGCGTAGGCGACGGCGCGCTCGCATTCGGGCGTGTCGTCGATGATCGCCAGGAACTTGCGGCGATGACCGGCTTCGCGGCTGAGGCGTTTGGAGACCATATTCACCCTGTTCGATGGTTTCGGTCGCAATCTGCCACCGCCTCAGCCCGCCCGCAAGCGACCGGCGGCTGTGGCAATGCTGGTGCAGCTTAAAGCGCGTCGCGTTCGACCAGCGACGCGCTTCAGGTTCTTGTTTTATGCATGTCGTTATCGCAAAACCGCTGCACACTTTTGCGCGACATGCATTAGCCTTGCAGCAGGCCGATAATGTCGCGCACGGTCTTCATGGTCGCTTCGGCCAATGTGCCGGCACGCTCGCCGCCATCGCGCAGCACCGCGTCGACGTAGGCGCGGTCGCTGGAGATGCGGCGCATCTCGCCGGCGATCGGCGCCAGTTTTTCCACCGCAAGGTCGGCCAGCGCCGGCTTGAACACCGAAAACTGCTGGCCGCCATATTCCTTCAGCACCGCCTCTTTCGAGATTTCGGCGAGGCCGGCATAGATGCCGACGAGGTTTTCCGCTTCCGGCCGGCCGGCAAGCCCGTCCAGTTCGCCGGGCAAAGCCTCCGGGTCGGTCTTGGCCTTGCGGATCTTCTTCGAGATGGCGTCGGCATCGTCGGTCAGGTTGATGCGCGACAGGTCCGACGGGTCCGACTTCGACATCTTCTTCGAACCGTCGCGCAGCGACATGATGCGCGCTGCCGGGCCGCCGATGACCGGCTCGGTCAGCGGGAAATAGCCGTTCACCGTCTCTTCGCCGACCTCCATCTCGACGCCGACGCCAAGCGCTGCGATGCGGTCCGAAAAGTCGTTGTTGAATTTCTGCGCGATGTCGCGGGTCAGCTCCAGATGTTGCTTCTGGTCGTCGCCGACCGGCACGTGGGTGGCGCGGTAGACGAGGATGTCGGCGGCCATCAGGGAGGGATAGGCGAGCAGGCCGAGCGAGGCGTTCTCGCGGTCCTTGCCGGCCTTGTCCTTGAACTGCGTCATGCGGTTCATCCAACCGATGCGCGCCACGCAGTTGAAGATCCAGGCAAGCTCGGCGTGCTGCATCACCCGCGACTGGTTGAAGACGATGTGCTTGGTCGGGTCGATGCCGGAGGCGAGAAACGCCGCGGTGATCGACCGCGTCTGGTCCTGCAGATCCTCATGGACGAGCTGTGCGGTCAGCGAATGCAGATCGACGACGCAATAGATACAGTCGGAGGTGTCCTGCAGGGCGACGAATTTCTTGATGGCGCCGAGATAATTGCCGAGATGCAGATTGCCGGTTGGCTGGACGCCGGAAAAAACGAGCGGTTTGAAGGGGGGCTGATCGGTCATGGTGTTTCCCTGGCTTGTGGAGGGCCGTTTCGCGCGCGGCGAAAGTCTTGCGACGGCGCGCTTATGGACGAGAGCGAGGAGACGATCAAGAGGGGCGTTGGCCAGGGCGCGCAGGCTTTGACGTCGGCCGAACAGAAGGCTGTTTGAGGGATGGCGCCGACCAGAAACAAAAACCCGCCTCGGTGGGCGGGTCGTTGGAGCCAATTAGCACCATACCGAAATTAATAGCATAGCTGCCGGCACAAAGCAAGAACAAAATTGGCGCTGATGAATTTTCCCCCTCACGGATCCGGAGATTGCTCCTTGACCGGCTGGGAGCCCTTGCGCCCGATATTGCGGCGGATCATGCCGAAATCGGCACCGCCGGTGGCGAAGGCGG
This sequence comes from Mesorhizobium sp. M1169, assembly GCF_040318345.1. Taxonomy (NCBI): domain Bacteria; kingdom Pseudomonadati; phylum Pseudomonadota; class Alphaproteobacteria; order Hyphomicrobiales; family Phyllobacteriaceae; genus Mesorhizobium; species Mesorhizobium sp. M1169. The sequence continues at coordinate 202,548 of NZ_JAMYME010000001.1, forward strand.
TGACGAAGTAAAGCAGCGCCCCGCCGGCGACGAGCGCAAGCAGGGTTGCCGCCTTGATCACCAGCGGCGAGCCGGAGCCGAGCCTTGCGGCGAACCAGTGTTCGGCAAAATAGAGCGCCGCCGCCATCACCGCCGCCGACAGCACCAGCCGCGGGATGCGTTTCATGAGCGGCACGTCGCGGCCCCAATGGCCGCGCCGGATCAGCACGGCGAGCAGCATCGCCGCATTGACCCAGCCGGCGACAGCGGAGGCAACGGCAATGCCGGGCGCGCCCATCGTCGGAAACAGCGTCAGCGCCGTCGTAATGTTAACCGCCACCGAGATGGCGGCGAAAATCATCGGCGTGCGCGTGTCCTCGCGAGCGAAATAGCCTGGGGTGAACGCCTTGATCAGCACGAAGGCCGGCAGGCCGAGGCCGAAGATCGCCAGGATTGCCGCGACCGTCGGCGTCGAATTGTTGGCGGCAAAGGCGCCGCGCTCATAGACCAGCCGCACGATCGGCTCGGACATGACCAGCAGCGCGGCCGCCGCCGGCAAGGTCATGAAAAGGGTAAACTCGACCGAGCGGTTCTGCAGATTGGCGGCCTCGACCAGATTGCCTGATTTCAGCGCCCGCGACAGTTCCGGCAAAAGCACGATGGCGACGGCGACGCCGACGACGCCCAGCGGCAGCTGGTAAACGCGGTCGGCATAGGCCAGCGACGACACCGCGCTGTCCTGCGCCGACGCGATCGCCGTGCCGATCAGCTGGTTGATCTGGGTGATGCCCCCGGTGATCGCCGCCGGCAGCGCCAGGATCAGCAGCCGCTTGACGTTCGGCGTCATCTTCGGCCGCCGGAAGCCGATCGAAATGCCGGCATGGCGCACCGCAGCCCAGACGATCGCCAGCTGCACCAGGCCGGCCGCCAGCACGCCCCAAGCCAGGCCGAAACCAACGGTGCGGGCGTCCGAACCCTTGTACCAGGCATAGGCAAGCACGGCGATAAGGATGACGTTGAGGAACACCGGCGCCACCGCAGCGGCGAAATAGCGGCGCAGCGAATTCAGCATGCCGGCCATCATGGCGCCGAGCGACATGCAGATCAGGTAGGGGAACATGACGGTCGCCAGCGCCACCGTCGTCTCGAATTTTCCCGGCGTGTCGGCAAAGCCCGGCGCCACCAGATAGCGCACGATCAGCGGCATCGCCAGTTCCATGGCGATGGTCAGCGCCAGAAGCGCCGTGAACAAGACGCCGAACACCTCTTCGGAAAAGCGCTTGGCGCCGTCGGTGCCGTGTGTCTCGATCTCCTTGGCGAATAGCGGTACGAAGGCGGCATTGAAGGCGCCTTCGGCGAACAGCCGGCGAAAGGTGTTGGGAAACTGGAAGGCGGCGTTGAAGGCGTCGGCGATCGGCCCGGTGCCGAGTGCGGCAGCCATCAGCATCTCGCGGCCGAAACCGAGTGCGCGGCTCATCAGCGTGCCGGAAGCGACCGTGGCGAATTTCTTGACAAGGCTCATGCGCTTGAAGACTGCCTGTGCGATTGGGGCAAATGGAAGGTAACCGTCACTCGGCGGCCGTTTTGGTCTTGCCGCGCTCGGACGCCGTGCCCTCGAGCACCGCGATCAGCCTGTTGCGGATGGTCGCCGTACGCGACGGGCTGTCGATCTTCTGGCCGGTGAGATCGGTGACGTAGAACGTGTCGATGACTTTTTCGCCGAAGGTGGTGATGTGGGCCGAGGCGATGTCGAGCGACAGGTCCGACAACATGCCGGTGATCTCCGACAGAAGGCCCGGCCTGTCCAGCCCCTCGACCTCGATCACCGAGAAACGGTTCGACAGCGTGTTGCGGATCTCGGCGCGTGGCGGAATACGGAAAACCTTGGCGCCGCGCCGCGGCTTGGTCCGCTTCTCGATGATCTCGGGCAGCCAGCTCTTGCCCGACAGCACGTCCTCGATCAGCCGGCCGACGCGCTCGGCACGGCGGCGCTCGTCCTCGTCGCGGTCGAACTCCCTCGAGATCAGGATGGTGTCGAGCGCGCGGCCGTCCGAGGTGGTGAAGATCTGCGCGTCGACGATGTTGCCGCCGGCCGCGGCACAGGCGCCGGCAATCACCGAGAGCAGGCGCGGATGGTCCTGCGCCAGCACGGTGATCTCGGTCACCGCCTCGAACTGGTGGGTTTTCACCATGGTGGCGAGCTTCTTGCCGGCGTGATCGGCCTCGCGGATGAATTCGGCATGGCGGAGCTGGTCGGGAAGATCGACCGCCAGCAGATAGTTCTCGTAGTGCTGGCCGACATAACGCTTGCGGGCCTTTTCCGGCCAGTCGGCAAGCGCCTCGGCCAGTTGTTCGCGCGCCGCCGCCGTCCGTTTGGCGCGCGACACCTCCGAAAACCCGCCGGTCAACAAAAGCTCGGTCTCGTAGTAGAGCGTACGCAGCAACTGGCCCTTCCAGCCGTTCCAGACCCCAGGCCCGACGCCGCGGATATCGCAGACGGTAAGCACAAGCAGCATCTTCAGCCGTTCGACCGACTGCACGATGGCGGCAAAATCCTCGATCGTCTTGCGGTCGTTGAGATCGCGGGTCTGCGCCGTCATCGACATGACGAGGTGGTTCTCGACCAGCCAGGCGACCGTTTCGGTGTCGGCCGGCGAGAGCCCCATATGCGGGCAGATGCGCCGGGCGATCCTGGCGCCGGCTTGCGAATGGTCCTCCGGCCTGCCCTTGGCGATGTCGTGCAGCAGCACGGCGACATAGAGCGCCTCGCGGCTCTTCTTCAGCCCCGGCATCAGCGAGTGGGCGAGTGGATGGACCTTTTCGCCGTCGCCGCGCTCGATCTCGGCCAGCACGCCGATGCAGCGGATCAAATGCTCGTCCACGGTGTAGTGGTGGTACATCGAGAACTGCATCATGGCGACGATCTTGCCGAAGTCCGGGATCAGCTTGGCAAGCAGTCCGGCCTCGTTCATGCGCCGCAGATTGAGCTCGGCGTTGCGGTCCGAGGTCAACACATCGAGGAACAGCCGATTGGCCTCCTCGTCGCGCCTGAGCGCCTTGCCGACGAGGCCGAGAGAGCGGGTCAAAAGCTTCAGCGCATCGGGGTGGAATTCCAGGCCATGCTTGTCGGCAAACCAGAACAGCCTGAGCAGGTTAACCGGATCGCGCTCGAACACCTCGTCGTCGGCAATGTTGATGCGGTGGTTGTCGACGATGAAATCGGCCGTGCCGGCGAGCTTGCGCTTGCGCCGCGAAAAGGTGAGAAAGATGCGGTTGAAGCCCGGCACATGCTTGGCCTGCTCTTCTTCCAGCGCGGCGCAGAAAATGCGGGTCAGGTCGCCGACATCCTTGGCGACGAGGAAGTAGTGCTTCATGAATCGCTCGACCGCCGACAGGCCGGGATGGGTGGTGTAGCCCAGCCGCTCGGCAATATCGCGCTGGATATCGAAATGCAGCCGCTCCTCGGCCTTGCCGGTGAGGAAATGCATGTGGCAGCGCACCGCCCATAGAAAATCCTCGGCCTTCTGGAATTCCCTGTATTCGGCGTCGGTGAAGACGCCCTTGTCGACCAGTTCCTCGCCGGTGCGCACGCGGTAGAAATATTTGGCGATCCAGAACAGCGTCTGCAGGTCGCGCAGGCCGCCCTTGCCGTCCTTGACGTTAGGTTCGACCAGGTAACGGCTCTCGCCGGCCTTGGCGTGGCGCTCGTCGCGTTCGGCGAGCTTGGCCTGGACATATTCGGGGCCGGTGGTGCGCACCACCTCGTGGTCGAAGCGCTGCAAAAGCTCGTCATAGAGCTTTTGCTCGCCCCACAGGAAGCGCGCCTCCAGGATCGAGGTGCGGATGGTGATGTCGGTGCGCGACAGCCTGAGGCACTCGTCGATGTTGCGGGTGGCGTGGCCGACCTTCAGCCCGAGGTCCCACAGCATATAGAGCATGTATTCGACGATCTGCTCGCCCCAGGGCGTCTGCTTGTACGGCAGCAGGAACAGCAGGTCGATGTCGGACCCGGGCGCCAGCGTGCCGCGGCCATAGCCGCCGACGGCGACGACCGCCATGCGCTCGGCCGATGACGGGTTTTTGACGCGATAGACATGGGTGGCGGCGAAGTCGTAGAGCGCGCGGATGATCTCATCCATCAGATGCGACAGCCGGGCGGCGCAGGCGGTGCCGCTGCCATCGTCCATCAGCATGCGTTCGGCGACCGTGCGGCCGTCGGCGAGTCGGCTTTTGAGAAGCTTGAGAACGCCGCTGCGCGCCGCCTTGCCGGAGCCGTCGCCTGCCGTGGCCGCGGTCAGTTCGGTCATCTCGCGGCGCAAGGCTTCGCCGTCGATCAGTTCCTCGAGCTTCAGGGATATTCTTGCCATAGATGCCGTTCGGCCTCGCCGTTTCGGCGGCGTCTATAGCGCGTTTTCGCGGCGCTGGGTATGGGGCGGACGGACGCGTTCTCCGCAGCCGTGGAACGGGACGATCGTCTCATGCCCGCGGCCGGTGCAGTTTGGGCCTGGCCACGAAAAATCGAAATCAGCCCTTGACCTTCCAGTTACTGGAAGCACTACCTCCGCCGCAACATCGAAATACAGGGGCTTTCGGCATGACGCATTCCGATCACCATCATCACGCCCATGGCAGCTGCTGCTCGGCAAAAGGCGCCTCCTCTGCTGCCGACGCCGTCATCCGCGATCCGGTCTGCGGCATGACCGTCGATCCGGCTGCCGGCAAGCCGACGGCCGAGCATGACGGCCGTCGCTATCATTTCTGCAGCGAGAGCTGCCGCGCGAAATTCGTCGCCGAGCCGGAAAAATACCTGACCGCAACCGATCCCGTCTGCGGCATGAGCGTCGATCGCGCCACGGCCAAGCACTTTTTGCGGCACGAGGGCCGGGGCTTCTATTTCTGCTCGGCCGCTTGCCAGGCGAAGTTCGAAGCCGGGCCGGCAAAATATCTCGGCGACAGGCCGGCGCCGCAGCCGATGCCCAAGGGCACGCAATACACCTGCCCGATGCATCCGGAAATCATCCGCGACAAGCCCGGCTCCTGCCCGATCTGCGGAATGGCGCTGGAGCCGATGGGCGTGCCGACCGGCGACGAGGGGCCTAACCCGGAACTGGTCGACTTCACCAGGCGCTTTTGGGTGAGCGCGGTGCTGTCCGTGCCGTTGCTGGTCATCGCCATGGCGCCGATGCTCGGCCTGACGTTTCAGGCCTTCATCGACGATCGTGCGAAGGTCTGGCTGGAGCTGGCGCTGGCCAGCCCGGTGGTGCTGTGGGCGGCATTCCCGTTCTTCCACCGCGGCTGGGACTCGGTGCTCAACCGCAGCCCCAATATGTGGACGCTGATTTCGCTCGGCGTCGGTGCAGCCTATCTCTACAGCGTCATCGCCACGCTGTTTCCGGGCCTCTTTCCGCACCAGTTCCGCGGCCATGACGGGACGGTGCCGGTCTATTTCGAGGCGGCGGCGGTGATCGTTGCGCTGGTGTTCCTCGGCCAGGTGTTGGAATTGCGCGCCCGTGAGAAAACCGGTTCGGCGATCCGTGCGCTGCTCGACCTGGCGCCGAAGACGGCGCGGCTGATCGGCGCGGACGGTTCCGAAAACGACGTGCCGCTCGATACGGTCAAGGCCGGCGACCGCCTGCGCATCCGCCCCGGTGAGGCCGTGCCGGTCGACGGCATTGTGCTCGAAGGACGCTCTTCCATCGATGAATCGATGATCACAGGCGAGCCGCTGCCGGTCGAAAAGACCGAAGGCGACAACCTCACCGGCGGCACGCTCAACAAGAACGGCTCGCTGGTCATGCGCGCCGAAAAGATCGGCGCCGAGACGACGCTGGCGCGCATCGTCGCGCTGGTCGCCAAGGCGCAGCGTTCACGCGCGCCGATCCAGGGGCTGGCCGACCGCGTCTCGTTCTACTTCGTCCCGGCCGTCGTGCTGATCGCGATCATAGCGTTCGTCGCCTGGGCGATCGTCGGACCGGAACCCAGCCTGGTCTTTGCCATCGTCTCGGCGGTCTCGGTGCTGATCATCGCCTGTCCGTGCGCGCTCGGCCTTGCCACGCCAATGTCGATCATGACCGCCACCGGGCGCGGCGCGCATGCCGGCGTGCTGATCAAGGAAGCGGCGGCGCTCGAGCGCTTTGCCTCGGTTGATACGCTGATCGTCGACAAGACGGGAACGCTGACCGAAGGCCGGCCGCGGCTGACCGACGTCGTCGCTTTCGAAGGGATGGCGCAAGACGATCTGCTGGCGCTCGCCGCCGGGCTGGAAAAAGGCTCGGAGCATTCGCTGGCCGAGGCGATCGTCGACGGCGCCCGCGAACGCGGGGTGAATATCCCGGACGCCGGCGGTTTCGAGGCCGTCACCGGCAAGGGTGTTTCCGGCACGGTTTCGGGACAGAAGGTGGCGCTCGGCAATGCCGCGATGATGGCCGATCTCGGCATCGACACGGCGGCGGTCCTGGCCAGCGCCGAGGCGCTGCAGGCCGACGGCAAGACCGCGATGTTCGTTGCTGTCGGCAACCGGCTCGCCGGCCTCGTCGCCGTCGCCGACCCGATCAAGGCGACCACCGCCGAGGCGATCAAGGCACTGCATGACAGCGGGCTGAAGATCGTCATGGCGACCGGCGACAACGAGCGCACCGCCAAGGCCATCGCCGCCAAGCTCGGCATCGACGCGGTGCGTGCCGGGCTCTTGCCCGAACAGAAGAACGCGCTGGTCGAGGAATTGCGCGCCGGCGGTGCCGGCGTCGCCATGGCCGGCGACGGGGTCAACGATGCGCCAGCACTGGCCGCCGCCGATGTCGGCATCGCCATGGGCACAGGCGCCGATGTTGCGGTCGAGAGTGCAGGGATCACGCTGGTCAAGGGCGATCTCAACGGCATCGTCCGAGCCCGCACGCTTGCCCAGGGCACGATCCGCAACATCCGCCAGAACCTGTTTTTCGCTTTCCTCTACAACGTGCTTGGCGTGCCGGTTGCTGCCGGCGTGCTTTATCCGCTCACCGGCACGCTGCTGTCGCCGATGATTGCGGCGGCGGCGATGAGCCTGTCTTCGGTTTCGGTCATCGCCAACGCATTGCGGCTCAGGACGTTGAAACTCTGATTAAAACTTCCAGATAGACCCTGTTCAAAAAAGGAGACGATGAATGACCCTGGCCAAGAAGATCGTGCTGCTGATGATGGCGGCGGGAATGCTGCTTGCTGTTTTCCTCGAAAGCGTTCCGGCACAAGCCGAGGAGATGAAGCACGACATGGGCGCAATGGGCGCGCAGAGTCCCTCGACCGAGGGCTACAAGGCGGCGATGGACAAGATGCACGCCGACATGATGGCGATCGAATATTCCGGCAATGCCGACGTCGATTTCGCCCGCGGCATGATCCCGCATCACCAGGCGGCCATCGACATGGCCAAGATCGAGCTCGCCAAAGGCAAGGATCCGGAAATCCGCAAGCTGGCCGAAGCAGTGATCGCCGCGCAGCAAGCCGAGATCAAGCAGATGCAGGACTGGCTCGCCGCCCATCCGGTGAAGTAGGCGTCACGCTGTCGGGGAATCCGGGCGAGAGGCTTCACCTGGATTTCTGCTTCACCTGGATTTCCCTTGGCGGCTATGGTGCTATCCGGACCTCGGACTGGAGCATGCCATGCCATCGACGATAAGGACGACCACCCTGCCCTGCGGCGAAGCCGTGCCGGTGCTCGGCCAGGGCACCTGGAAGATGGGCGAAGACGGCCGCCGCCGTGGCGACGAGGCCAATGCCCTGAAGCTCGGGCTGGATCTCGGCATGACGCTGATCGACACCGCCGAAATGTATGCCAGCGGCGGTGCCGAGCAGGTGGTGGCGGAGGCCATCGCCGGGCGCCGCGACGAGGTTTTCCTGGTCTCCAAGGTGCTGCCGTCCAATGCCTCGCGCGCCGGCGTGAGACGGGCATGCGAGAACAGCCTGAGGCATCTCGCCACCGACCGCATCGATCTCTATCTCTTGCATTGGCGGGGCAGCGTTCCTTTGATGGAAACGGTAGAGGCGTTCGAAGCGTTGAAGGCGGCCGGCAAGATCCGCCATTGGGGCGTCAGCAATTTCGATACCGATGAGATGGAAGAGCTGGTTCGGTTGCCGGCCGGCGGCAACGTCCAGACCAACCAGGTGCTCTACAATCTGTCGCAGCGCGGCGTCGAGTTCGACCTCGCCCCGTGGAGCCGGCAACGCGGCATGCCGCTGATGGCCTATTCGCCGGTCGATCAGGGGGTATTGGCGCGCAACGCCAGGTTAGATGCCATCGCCGCCCGCCACGGTGCGACGCCGGCGCAGATCGCACTTGCATGGGTGATGGCGCAGGACGGGGTGATTGCCATTCCGAAGGCCAGCCACCCGGAGCATATTCGGCAGAATGTCGCGGCGTTGGAGATCGAGCTCACGAGCGAAGATTTCGCCGAAATTGACCGCGCTTTTCCGCCACCGAGGCGGAAGCAGGGCTTGGCGATGATCTGAGGGGTGGGGCGGAAGGCAAGCCAAAGCAGCGTTCCGTCACACCCCCCTCTGTCCTGCCGGACATCTCCCCCTCAAAGGGGGGAGATTGGATTTCGCATCGGCTTTCGCCAACTTCGAACGTCGAAGGAAAAGCGCTGTCAGCGAAACTGCCAATCTCCCCCCTTGAGGGGGAGATGTCCGGCAGGACAGAGGGGGGTGCCGTAGAGCGCTATCGGACGAGCACTACTTCCCAGCCATCCCCTTCAGCCGGTACAGCGCCTCCAGCGCTTCCCTTGGCGTCATCTCGTCGGGATTGATCTCCGCTAGCGCCAAACCCAGCCCGTCACTCTTCGCCGGCTTCGACGCTTCCCGCTTCGCCGCCACCGAAAACAGCGGCAGGTCGTCGACCAGACGATTGGCCTTGCCCGAGACCTCGCCGGCTTCAAGCTGGTGCAGCACTTCCTTGGCCCGGCCGACGACGGCCTCTGGCAGGCCGGCCAGCCGCGCTACCTGGACGCCGTAGGAACGGTCGGCCGCACCCTTGCCGACCTCGTGCAGGAAGACCACGTCGCCCTCCCATTCCTTGACCCGCATGGTGACGTTGGAGAGCCGCGGCAGTTTTCCGGACAGCGCCGTCATCTCGTGGAAATGCGTGGCGAAGATCGCCCGGCAGCGGTTTTTCTCGTGCAGATATTCGACCGCCGCCCAGGCGATCGACAGGCCGTCGAAAGTGGCGGTGCCGCGGCCGATCTCATCGAGGATGACCAGTGCGCGTTCGCCTGCCTGGTTGAGGATCGCCGCCGTCTCGACCATCTCGACCATGAAGGTGGAGCGGCCGCGCGCCAGATCGTCGGAGGCGCCGACCCGCGAAAACAGCCGGTCGACGACGCCGATATGGGCTGATGCCGCAGGCACGAAGGAGCCGGTCTGGGCGAGGATGGCAATCAGCGCGTTTTGCCTGAGGAAGGTCGACTTGCCGCCCATATTGGGGCCGGTCAGCAGCCAGATCGCGCCGGCCTTGGCATCGCCTTGCGGCGACAGATCGCAATCATTGGCGACGAACGGGCCTTCGCCGGAACGCCGCAGCGCCTGTTCGACCACCGGGTGGCGTCCGCCCGAAATCTCGAAGGCAAGGCTCGCATCGACCAGCGGCCGGCACCAGGCCTCGCTCTCGGAAAGCAAGGCAAGTGCGGCCGAAACGTCGAGCACGGCGAGCGCTTCGGCGCCGGCACGGATCGTGTCGGCGTGGCCGACCACTTCCGCCGTCAGCGCCTCGAAAGCGGCAAGCTCGATCGCCAGCGCCCGGTCGGCGGCGTTGGCGATCTTGGTTTCCAGTTCGGCGAGTTCGGTGGTGGTAAAGCGCATGGCGTTGGCCATGGTCTGGCGATGGATGAAGCGCGCCCTGGCGCCGTCGCTGCCGGTCATCAGCGCATGATGATTGGCGGTGACTTCGATATAGTAGCCCAATACGTTGTTGTGCCTGATCTTCAGCGAGCGGATGCCGGTCTCGTCGATCAGCGAACTCTCCAGCCCGGCGATCACTTTTCGCGACTCGTCGCGCAGCGCCCGCATCTCGTCGAGTTCGGCATGGTAGCCGGAACGGACAAAGCCGCCGTCGCGCCTGAGCAAAGGCAGCTCGTCGCTGAGCGCCTGCGCCAGATGCGTCGCCAGTTCATTCGGCAGCGCCTTGATAGCTCCCAACGCCGCGGCCAGTTCGCCCGGCAAGGCGGTTTGGCCGAACAGTTCGGCGATGGCGCCGGCCGCTTCGAAACCGGCGCGCAGCGCGCCGAGGTCGCGCGGGCCGCCGCGGTTGAGCGCCAGCCTGGACAGCGCGCGCGGCATGTCGGCGACGCTCTTCAGGCTTGCCCGCACCGCCTGGCAGAGGCGCGTCTCGGAGCGGAATAACGACACCGAGTCCAGCCTTGCAGCGATTGCCGCCGGGTCGGTCAGCGGCGCCATCAGCCGGTCGGCGAGCAGCCTTGCGCCGCCACCGGTCACCGTGCGGTCGATCGCCTTGAACAGCGATCCGTCGCGGCTGCCGGACAGCGTGCGCAGCAGCTCCAGATTGGCGCGCGTCGCCGGGTCGATGAACAGCGTCGAACCCTGCTCCTCGCGCTCCGGCCGCGACAGCGGCGGCCGCTCGGCCTTCTGCGTCTTTTCGACATAGGCGATGACGCCTGAGATCGCCGACAGTTCGGCGCGCGAAAACGTGCCGAAACTGTCCGGCGTTGCCACCTCGAAGAAGCGGGCGATGCGGCCGGCGGCCGAAGCCGAATCGAACAGCGACGGCGGCTGCGGGCTGGCGACGCGGCCAAGCACGTCGAAGACCGGTTTCAGCTCCGGGTCGTAAAACACCGGCTCGGCGACGATCAGCTCGCGCGGATCGACGCGGAAGACATCGGCGAGCAGCCGGTCGGCGGTGGTCTCGGCGACGCGGAAGACACCGGTCGAGATCTCGATCCAGGCTAGGGCGAAACTTCCTTGGTTCCCTGTCGCGCTGCCGCGCTCCCCGCCACTTGTATCGCTGCTGCCGCCCTTGACCCGTCCCAGCGCCATCAGAAAACTCGATTCCGACGGCGCCAGCAACTTGTCCTCGGTGATGGTGCCCGGGGTGACCAGCCGCACCACGTCGCGGCGCACCACCGATTTGCCGCCGCGCTTCTTCGCCTCGGCCGGATCCTCGATCTGCTCGCAGACGGCGACGCGGAACCCCTGGCCGATCAGCTTCTGCAGATAATCGTCGGCGGCATGCACTGGCACGCCGCACATCGGGATGTCGAGCCCCTGGTGCTTGCCGCGCTTGGTCAGCACGATGCCGAGCGCCCGGCTTGCCTTCTCGGCATCGTCGAAGAACAGCTCGTAGAAATCGCCCATGCGGTAGAACAGCAGCGAATCCGGGTTCGCCGCCTTGATCTCGATATACTGCTCCATCATCGGCGTCGCCGGCGCGAAGGCCGGCGTGGCGTTGTCGCTTCGAATGGGCGTCTCGTCGTTCAAGAAGCTGCTTCCAAAATTTTGCAAGCCATGCTTGGCGGTTTACAGCGGCGAAGTGTAGCCTTAATCCCGAACCTTCCACAAAAGAAAGCATGCGCACCCATCTCAAGCGGTGCCGTACGGGCGAGGAAACCGAAAGTACCATGGCCAAGAAAACCGAAAGCAACGGGCCCTCCGTCAGCGCCCAGGAGGCATTGGAATTCCATGCCATGGGCCGCCCTGGCAAGCTGGAGATCGTCGCCACAAAACCAATGGCGACGCAGCGCGATCTCAGCCTTGCCTATTCGCCGGGCGTCGCCGTTCCGGTCCTCGCCATCGCCGAGGATCCGAGCCGCGCCTTCGACTATACGGTTCGCGGCAACATGGTCGCCGTCATCTCCAACGGCACCGCCATCCTCGGCCTCGGCAATCTCGGCGCGCTTGCTTCGAAGCCGGTGATGGAAGGCAAGGCGGTGCTGTTCAAGCGCTTCGCCGATGTCGATTCCATCGATCTCGAGGTCGACACCGAGGATGCCGACGAATTCATCAACTGCGTGCGTTTTCTCGGCCCCTCCTTCGGCGGCATCAACCTCGAGGACATCAAGGCACCGGAATGCTTCATCATCGAGCAGCGGCTGCGCGAGCTGATGGACATACCGGTCTTCCATGACGACCAGCACGGCACCGCCATCATCTCGGCCGCCGGCCTGATCAACGCGCTGGAAATCACCGGCCGCGACATGAAGACCACGAAAATGGTCTGCAACGGCGCCGGTGCTGCCGGCATCGCCTGCATCGAATTGATGAAGGCGATGGGCTTTGCGTCCGAAAATATCATTCTCTGCGACACCAAGGGCGTCGTCTTCCAGGGCCGCACCGAAGGCATGAACCAGTGGAAATCGGCGCACGCCGTGAAAACCGGCGCGCGCTCGCTGGCCGAGGCGCTGGACGGCGCCGACGTGTTCCTCGGCCTCTCGGCCAAAGGCACGCTGACCACCAGGATGGTGCAGTCGATGGCCAAAAACCCGATCATCTTCGCCATGGCCAATCCCGACCCCGAGATCACGCCGGAGGAGGTCGCCGAGATCCGCACCGACGCCATCATGGCGACCGGCCGCTCGGATTACCCGAACCAGGTCAACAACGTGCTTGGCTTCCCCTACATCTTCCGCGGCGCGCTCGATGTGCGGGCGACCACCATCAACGACGACATGAAGATCGCCGCGGCTAAAGCGCTCGCCGAACTGGCGCGCCAGGACGTGCCCGACGACGTCGCCGCCGCCTACCAGGGCATGCGGCCGAAATTCGGCCCCAACTACATCATCCCGGTGCCGTTCGACCCGCGCCTGATCTCGGCCATTCCGATTGCGGTGGCCAAAGCGGCGATGGACTCCGGCGTCGCGCGCAAGCCGATCCTTGATCTCGACCGCTACGCGCAGGAGCTTTCCGCGCGCCGCGACCCGATCGCCTCGACGCTGCAGCGCATCTACGACCGCGTCCGCCGCCAGCCCAAGCGCATCGTCTTTGCCGAGGGCGAGGAGGAGCAGGTGATGCGCGCCGCCGTCTCCTATGTGAACCAGCGGCTCGGCACCGCCATCCTGCTCGGCCGCGACGACATCATCAAGGAAAACGCCAGGAATGCCGGCATCGACCTCGGCAAGCAAGGCATCGAGATCATCAATGCGCGGCTGTCGCGGCGCAACTCGGTCTACACCGACTATCTCTACGAGCGCATGCAGCGCAAAGGCTTCCTGTTCCGCGACTGCCAGCGGCTGATCAACAACGACCGCAACCATTTCGCCGCCTGCATGGTGGCGCTGGGCGATGCCGACGGCATCGTCACCGGCGTTACCCGGAACTATTCGACGGCGCTTGACGACATCCGCCGCGTCATCGACGCAAGGCCCGGCCATTGCGTCATCGGCGTGTCGATCGTGCTCGCGCGCGGTCGCACCGTCCTCGTTGCCGACACCGCGGTGCACGACATGCCGGATGCCGTCGAGATTGCCGACATCGCCGAGGAAGCCGCCGGCTTCGCCCGCCGCATGGGCTACGAGCCGAGGCTCGCCATGCTCGCCTATTCGACCTTCGGCCATCCGCAGGGCGAGCGCTCCGAGCGCGTCCAGGAAGCGGTGCGCATCCTCGACAAGCGCCGCGTCGATTTCGAGTATGACGGCGAGATGGCCGCCGACGTGGCGCTCAACGCCCGTGCCATGGCGCAGTACCCGTTCATCAGGCTGACCGGCCCGGCCAACGTGCTGGTCATGCCGGCCTTCCACTCGGCCTCGATCTCGACCAAGATGCTGCAGGAGCTCGGCGGCTCGACCGTCATCGGCCCGCTGCTGGTCGGCCTGAACAAGCCGGTTCAGATCGTCTCGCTGAATGCCAAGGATTCAGACATCGTCAACATGGCGGCGATCGCGGCGTATAGCGCGGGAGCTTGACGAGCGGGGGCAGCAGCAGCGCCTCTCCCTTCTCCCCTGTGGGAGAAGGTGGCCGAGCGAAGCTCGGTCGGATGAGGGGTGTTCCAGCTTGGCACCGGCAGCACTCCGTCCAGCACTCCTCAACCGTCTCGGCGCTGCGCGCCGATCCACCTTCTCCCACAGGGGAGAAGGAAGAGATGCCGCTACAGCAGCCCCGCCTGCTCGGCCTCTCTGCGCAAATTCTGGCGTGGCCTTGGGCCGATCTGCTGGATGACCAGCCCGGCCGCTAGCGAGCCGAGATCGCCGCAATCCTTGAGGCTGCGGCCTTGCGTGTAGCCGTAGAGGAAGCCGGCGGCGTAGAGGTCGCCGGCGCCGGTGGTGTCGACCAGCTCGCGGATCCTGGTCGCATTGATGGTCACGGTCTCGTCGCCGCGCACGATGACCGAGCCCTTTTCCGAGCGGGTGACGGCGGCGATCTTGCAATCCTTGCGGATCTGGGCCAGCGCCTCGTCGAATGACGCGGTCTGGTAGAGCGACTTGATCTCGTGGCTGTTGGCAAAGACGATATCGACGGTGCCGGAGCGCATCAGATCGAGGAATTCGTCGCGGTAGCGATCGACGCAGAACGAGTCCGACAATGTCATCGACACTTCGCGCCCGGCGGCGTGGGCGAGCTTAGCCGTCTGCCTGATCGCCTCCTTGGCGCGCGGCGGGTCCCACAGATAGCCCTCGAAATAGGTGACCGCGGCGCCCGACGCCTTGTCGGCCTCGACGTCCTCCGGGCCGAGCTCGACGCAGGCGCCGAGATAGGTGTTCATCGAGCGCTCGCCGTCCGGCGTGACGAAGATCATCGAGCGCGCCGTCGGCGGTTCGCCGTTAAGCGGCCTGGTGTCGAAGGCGACACCCTGGGCATGGATGTCATGCGCGTAGATTTCGCCGAGCGCGTCGTTGGAGACCTTGCCGAAGAAAGCGGCGCGGCCGCCGAAGCTGGCGACGCCCGCCGCCGTGTTGCCGGCGCTGCCGCCCGAGGCTTCGATGGCCGGGCCCATGCGGCTGTAGAGCAGTTCGGCGCGCCTCGTGTCGATCAAATTCATCGCGCCTTTGATGATGCCGTTGGTCTCCAGGAACGCCTCGTCACACTGGGCGATGATGTCGACGATGGCATTTCCGATACAAAGCACGTCATAGTCCGGCATCAATTCATGTCTCCGCCAAAAACCCACCGGCTTTCTGCCACGCCGGGCGCGGGCGGGTCTAGCGGTTTGATGCGGCTTTGCCTAGGCCGCGAGTTATAAATCCGGGCAGAACGCATGCTTCGTATCGCGCGGTTTGCGCTTGTATCGCGACCTGTCTCCGCCTATCCCAAAATATCGCCCCTAGGCCTCGTTTGACATGGAATTGGAAACGCCGTGATCCTCGACGCCGCCCGTGCCGCCTTGAGCCGGCTGTTCTCGCCCGAATTCCGTTCCGTGTTCCTGAAGACGCTGGGGCTGACCTTGCTGGCGCTGGCGGCGCTTTGGTTCGGGATCAAGAGCCTGTTCGAATGGCTGGCCTGGCCATGGATCGATGCATGGCTGCCCGCTCTTCCCTCCTGGGCCGGATGGCTGGGCGCCGTCGTCGCCGGCATCGGCCTTGCGCTGGGCTTGGCGCTGCTCATCGCGCCGGTGACGGCGATCATCGCCGGCCTGTTCCTCGACGACGTCGCCGAAGTGGTCGAGCGCACCGATTATCCAAACGACCCGCCCGGCCGCGCCGTGCCGGCGTTGCGCTCGCTGGTGCTGGCGATCCGGTTTTTCGGCGTCGTCATCCTCGGCAATATCGTCGCCCTGCTGCTTCTGCTGGTGCCGGGCATCAACATCGCCGCCTTTTTCGTCGTCAACGGCTATCTGCTCGGGCGCGAGTTCTTCGAGTTCGCCGCCATGCGCTTTCGCCCGGAGGCCGAGGCACGAGCGTTGCGCAGAAAGCACTCGATCACCGTGTTCCTGGCCGGGCTGGTGGTCGCCGCTTTCCTCGCCGTGCCGCTGCTCAACCTTCTGACGCCACTGTTCGCCGCCGCCATGATGGTGCATCTGCACAAGGCGATCTCGGCACGGGAAGGGAGCTAGCGCAGCAGAAAGCCGCGCCCCAGTTCATCATCGTCCTCGATTATGAATTCGGCTCGGCCTGAGTAATAGGCGCGGCCGCCGACGCGGGCGATGATGGCATCATGCGGCCCGGCTGTGGCCGTGCGTACGACCGCGCCGGAAAAGCGCGAGCCGACAATGCTCTCGAACAGCCGCGCCCGGCCAATCTCGATTTGCCCCTTGGCGTGCATGGCCGCCAGCCGCGCGGTGACGCCCGAGCCGGTCGGCGAACGGTCGACCTCGGCTTCAGCGAAAACGCAGATGTTTTTGGTCGGCGTATCGGAGAACGCATCCTGTCCGTCGGTCAGGATTGTGCCGTAGAGAAAGGCGAGATCGGCATGGTCGGGATGCGACAGCGGCAATTCGGCCTTCAGCTTATCAGTCAGCGCGGTCGCTGCATCGACGAAATCGCGCACCCGGTTCCTGCCAAATTCCAGCCCGAACTGGCGGCAGTCGGCCAGTGCATAGAAGGCGCCGCCATAGGCGATGTCGAAGCCGACCGGACCATAGCCCGGCAGCTCGATCCGCTGGTCGCCGACGAACAGAAACGCCGGCACGCTTTCGAAGGACACCGCGCCGGCCTTGCCATCCCTTACCTCGACTGCAGTCGAAATCAGCCCGCATGGCGCCTCGATATTGACGGTCGTCAGCGGCTCGCGTGGCGCCACCAGCCGCTCGTCGACGGCGTAGCGGCCGAGCGCGACGATGGCGTGGCCGCACATCGTCGAATAGCCCTCATTGTGCATGAACAGCACCGCGAGGTCGGCGCCCGGCAGGTCGGGCTCGACCAGCAGTGCGCCATACATGTCGTAATGGCCGCGCGGCTCGAACATCAGGATCTTTCTGAGATGATCGAGATGGTCGCGCACATAGGCACGCTTTTCGAGGATCGTGCCCTTGGGAATATCGGGGTAGCCGCCGGTGACGATCCGCAGCGGCTCGCCGCCGGTGTGCATGTCCACGACCGTGAGGGTCATTTGCCGGACCCAACCTAGGCGGAAGGTTTGGCAAACAGCGCCTGCAGCTTGCCGAACGGCATGGCGGCGCGGGTGAAGCCGAAGGTGCCATCCTGCTGGATCTCGCGCGCCGCGGTCTCCAGCATCCCGAAGGCGAAATTGGTCAGCCATGGGCCGAGCGAGACGCGCTTTACCCCCGCCATGGCCAGGTCGGCGATGGTGAAGCCGGGCCCGGCCATGACGTTGACCGGCTTGGTCAGCGCCGAGCAGACGGTTCGCACCATCTCGATGTCGCCCAGCCCCGGTGCATAGAGCACGTCGGCGCCGGCCTTCTCGAAGGCCTGCAGCCGCTTGATCGTATCGTCGAGGTCGGGCTTGCCCCACAGGAAATTCTCGGCCCGCGCGGTAAAGACGAAATCGCGTTTCAGTGCCCGTGCCGCTTCCGCCGCCGCCGCGACGCGCTCGACGGCATGCGCAAAATCATAGATCGGCTTGTCGGGCTCGCCGGTATGGTCCTCGATCGAGCAGCCGGCGAGGCCAGCCGCCTCGGCGGCGAAGATGGTCTCGCCGGCACTTGTCGCGCTGTCGCCCTTGCCCTTTTCGAGGTCCGCCGAAACCGGCAGCCCGGTCGCCGCCGACACTTCACGGCAATGATGGATCATCGCCTCGAACGTCACCGCGCCGTCCGGCAGGCCGCGCGAAAAGGCAAAGCCGGCGCTGGTCGTGGCCAGCGCCTTGAAGCCGAACGAGGCCAAGAGCTTGGTCGTGCCGACGTCCCAGGAATTGGCCATGACGAAGATCGAGGCATGAAGGTCGCGAAAAATCTTGCCCTTGTCCATGGATGCTCCCCTCCAGTGCAGAATGTGAGGCAAATTCTAGCCCGGCGGAAGGCGCCGGGCAAACAAATGCGGTTGGCTCAGAAGCGTTTGGCGTTGTCATCTGCCAATCGATCCAGCGCGTCGGAATCCTTGACGTAGCGCGAAGCATTTTTGTCCCAATGATAGGTGACGGAGATGTCGCGCGAAGACGCCTCTGGCGGCGGCTGGCCGTCGCAGCTTTCTTCTCCCGGCAGCGTCGCGTCGGTCACCGTGACCTTGATGGCTGCATAGGGCTGGCCGTCGGCGATCACCTGGAACGCCGCATTCTGTGTCCTCCTATGAGTGCAGAGGTTTTCGTCGAACGTATAGATCATGTCGATCAGCTCGAACCTGTCGTTGCGGACCATGATCAGCGGCGTGATCCCATAGCCCTGGCTCGAATTGAAATGCATGCTCATGCTGATGATGGCGTCATCGCCGGGCCCGATCGACAGCTTGCCCGGATCGCGAAAGTAGGTGCTGCGGTCGACGGCAACATTGACCGCGTCGAGCAAGGCCGGCTTGCCGGTGATGTCGTAGAGTGCCAGCACGGCATAACCCTCGGCGCTGTCAGGCGAGTCGCCGAGGTCGAGCAGCATCGCCAGCCGGTCCTTGCCGCCGGCCTTGATGTCGAGCACGTCGCCGCTGGAAAGACCCGACGTCGCCGGCGGCGAGCCGTCGTAGTCCGGTCCAGCGATGTGGCGCATCTCGATCGGAATCGAACCCCGGAAAAAGCCGTCCTTGTCCGCGGCCAGATCGGGAATGACCATCCTGGCGAGATCGAGATAGGTGACATCGCCGTGGCCGGGGACGGCGCTGCCGAGCTCCGGGAAGCTGACGGCCTCCGCGCTGGCCGTCGTCCAAAGACAGGGCAGCAGCAGGCAGGCAAAGATGAAACGAAGCAGGGAGAAGGTCATGCGCGCGCTCGTTATGTCGGGCGCGCGCAAGCTAAAGCATTTTGCGGCCAAGAGGAAACACCGGGCGTTGCGTCACTATGTTGGTTTGGCTTGGCTCGCCAGAGTCTGCTGGAAAACCGGCACCAGCTGATCCATGGCGGCTGCGAGCCACGCGCCGAGCTCGTCGGGCAGAGTGTCGTGGATCCAGACCAGGCGGCTCCGGCCCTCGCCCTCGGCAAAGACCTGCATGGAGGTATTATCGTGGGTGACCTCATCGCCGAGCCATCCCCACACGATCCGCCGGCTCTGCTCGTCGCGGGCGATGAGCCGCTCTCGCACGATCTTGCCGTCGGCGAAAGTAAGGGCCCGCACGTCGCCCTCATCCACCCGGCAGTCGACGAAAACGCCTGGGGCTATCCGTTGGGCGCCGCCGGCGAAGTCGCCCACCGTCGCCCATACGCTTTCCGGTGAAGCGTCTACGATGATTTCCCTGACTATCGAAGCCATGTTCGTTTTTCCTCCGCTAGTAGGTAGACCTGTCTGTCTACAATGTGGATATATACAGACCTGTCTGCTATAGTCAAGGCATGTCCACAACCCGAATCAACGATCGTCCCGAAAGCCTTGCGCGCCGCCGCGTCGTCGATACGGCGACCGCGCTGTTTTCTCTGGAGGGGGTCCGTGCAGTCGGCATCGACCGCATCATCGCCGAGGCCGGCGTTGCGAAGGCGACGTTCTATCATCACTTCGCGGCCAAGGACGACCTCGTCCGCGCCTATATCGAGGAGCTCAGCAAGGGAGGACGGGCGGCAATCGCGAGCCTTGGCCGGCGGCCACCTCGCCTGATGATCCTTGCCGTATTCGATCTTATTGCCGACGCGGCGGATCAGCCGGGCTACCGCGGCTGCCCGTTCCAGAACGCCGCTGCCGAATACCCCGATCCCAGCAGCCCGGTTCGCCAGGCGATCGATCAGCATCGTCACTGGAAGTGGGGCATCCTCAGGGATCTGCTGATCGCGGACGCAAATTCCGATCCGGACCGCACTGCGGACGCGCTAACGGTGGCGGCCGACGGCCTGCTTGTCGTCAGTCATCTCGACAGGCCGGCCAATCTGCGCACTCTCATACGCGACACGGTCGACCGACTACTTGGGGCGCCGCGCCCGGTCTGAGATCGGGCGCGCGTGCAGCTTGCGCATAGACGATCAGTGGATCGGCACCAGCCCGGCCAGTTCACGCATGTCGTCGAACAGGATGCCGCCGGCTTCGATCAGTCCATCGCGGTCGGAAAGCGGGTCGCCATGGTAGGAATAGACGCGCATGCCGGCGGCGATGCCGGCTGCCGTGCCGGCGACGCTGTCCTCGATGACGATGCAGTCGGCGGGCGCGAAGCCCATCGTCGCTGCCGCATGCAGGAAGAGGTCGGGGAACGGCTTGCCACGCGAGACCATGGTCGAGCTGAACAGCGCATGCTCGAACAGCGGCAGCAGCCCGGTCTGGCCGAGCGTGATGTGCATTTTGGACACCCGTGCCGACGAGGCGACACAGGTGGCGATGCCGGCGGCGTGCACGGTTTCGATGAACTCGCGAACGTAGGGGATGGCCTCGACGCCATGCGCGAACAGGTCCGGCAGGCCGGCGTTCCAACGCTCGACGAAATCGGCGCCGAGGCTGACGCCGGTCGCCTCGACTTCCTTCTGCACCGAGACCATGCTGCGGCCGGAGAAATTCTTGCGGCAATATTCGAAGCTGGCCGGAAAGCCGGCCGCGGTCAGCCACTCGGCGAGGCGCCGATTGGCCAAGTTCTCGGTGTCGACCAGAACCCCGTCGCAATCGAAGATGACGAGCTTGGGTATTTTCATCAAGCCGTGCCGGTCGATCCGAAGCCGCCCGAGCCGCGCGCCGTACCGCCAGCCAATGTGCGCTCCTCGACGGTTGCCTGCGTCACCGGGGCGAAGACGATCTGGGCGATCCGCATGCCGCGCGTCACCGCGAAATCCTCGTCGCCGAGATTGATCAGCAGCACCTTGACCTCGCCGCGATAGTCGCTGTCGATGGTGCCCGGCGTGTTGAGGCAGGTGAGCCCGTGCTTGAAGGCGAGGCCGGAACGCGGCCGGACCTGGCCTTCGACGCCCTCCGGAATTTCCAGGACCAGCCCGGTCGGCACCAGCGCGCGCTTTCCCGGCAGGATCAAAAGCGGCCTGTCGTCCGGGACGGCGGCGCGCAGGTCCATGCCGGCGGCGCCCGAGCTCTCATAGGCAGGAAGCGGCAATCCCTCGCCATGCGGCAGCCTGACGAAGCCGACAGCCGGACCGATGACGGAGGTGGGATAAAGTGCTGCGCGCATGAGGCTGATCCTATCGTCGCGAACGCCGGTTCAGTCAACTCGGCGGCAATGCTATCAACGGCTTTCTTTCAGCACAGTTCCGCTTCAGCGCAGTTCCATCGGAACGACCGTGGTCTCCTTGATCTCCTCCATGACGAAGGAGGCCGAAACGTCCGATAGTGCCACCTTGGCGATCAGCCGTTGATAGAGCCGGTCATAGGCCTTCACATCGGCGACGCGGGCGCGCAGGACATAGTCGAGATCGCCGGACATGCGGTAAGCGCCGGTGATCTCGGCAAAGCCGGTCACCGCCGCTCGGAATCTTTGCAGCCAGTCCGGATCGTGGTTGGAGGTGCGGATCAGGATGAACACCGAAAGGCCGAGCCCAAGCTTGTCGGCGTCGACCAGCGCCACCCGGCCGGTGATGACGCCGTCTTCCTCCAGCCGCTTCACCCGGCGCCAGCAAGCATTGCGCGACAGCGATATTCTTGCCGAGAGCTGGTCGACGGACAGTGTGCCGTCGCGTTGCAGCTCGGCCAGCAATCTTCGGTCTATTTCGTCGATTTCCGGCGCCATGCGGGATGTTTGTCCCAAAATTCAGCCTTTCACAAGGACAATTTGAGACCGATGAACCGAACACCGATGCCAGTATACTCATCGCCGGCTCTTCATGCCGGCAGGAGGGATCGACATGACCGCACGGCTCGCAAGACTTTTCACCTCTCACCCGACCGCGGTCGGCGAGAGTTATTTCGGCCATATGGCTTTCGCCGTATGGTTCTCGTCGCGATTGTTCATGGCGGCGTTTGCCGCGCTCGTTCATGCTTTCTTGCCGTTTCTGTTCGAGACCACGGCAAGCGGCATCATCCGTGAGCTCTACGAACGGACGCACAACAGGGGACGGTAGGCCGTAAAGGCGCCGAGCGCGGCGAGGCCGCTGGACAGGGCCGCCCCTCAACGGGCCCCGCAGCGCAATCCCGATCAAGCGTCGCCATCGTCGAATGCCGAGCGAGGCTTGCATCCACGCGCCACTCCGCCATTTTGAGGATCGCGGCGCGATAGCCCGGAGCATTCACCATGGATATCGTCTTTTCCTCGACCACCAAACTGGCCGCGGCCATCCGCGACCGTACAGTTTCCGCAATAGAGGTGCTGGACGAGCATCTGGCGCAGATCGACAGGCACAATGAGGCGGTCAACGCCGTCATAACCCTCGATCGGGACGGCGCGCGGCAACGCGCTGGCAAGGCCGACGAAGCGCAGGCGCGCGGCGAGGCCCTTGGGCCGCTACACGGCGTGCCGTTCACACTGAAGGACACGCACGAAACCGCCGGCATGAGAACCACTGTCGGCTTCCCGGCCTTCGCCGAATATGTTCCGAGGGCAGACAGTCCGGTCGTTGCCCGGCTGAAGGCGGCAGGCGGCATACTGGTGGGCAAGACGAACGTGGCGACAATGCTCGGTGACTGGCAGTCGAGCAATCCACTGTTCGGCCGCACCGGCAACCCCTGGAATCTCCAGCGCACCGCCGGCGGCTCCAGTGGCGGTGCGGCGGCGGCGCTCGGCACTGGAATGACGCCGTTCGAGGTCGGCACCGACATGCAGGATTCGATCCGGCTGCCCGCTGCCTTTTGCGGCGTCTACGGCCTCAAGCCGACCGAGCACCGCGTCTCGCTCGCCGGCGCCTTCCCCGATCCAGGCGGGGCGCCGCGCAGCGTGAGGCTGATCTCCTGCCTCGGACCGATGGCGCGCAGCGTCGAGGACCTGGCACTGATCTACGGCCTCATTGCCGGGCCGGATGGAAGCGATACCGACCTTGCGCCGGTACCGGTCGAAACAATGCCGGAGCTGGATCTCAGAAATTTGCGGATTGCCGTCGCGCCGTCCTTTCCGGGCTTTCCGGTGGCCGGCGAAATCAGCGCGGCGGTCGAAAGCCTGGCAAAGGAGCTTCAGTCGGCAGGCGCGATCGTCGAGGAGGCCAAATTGCCGAAGCTCGACCTGCACGACGATCTGGAGCAAGGCGGCGCGCTGATCGGCATGATGCTGGAGTCGGCGCAGCCCGAACCGCGGGAGAAGCCGACACCGGTCTCGCGCTGGTTCGAGGCGCTCGCCCGCCGCGACCGCTCCATCCTGGCGTGGGAACGGTTCTTCGACGGCTGCGACGCCTTGCTGTGCCCGGTCGCCATGACCACCGCCTTCCCGCATTGCGAGCCAGGAACGCCGATCGGGGTCGACGGTAGCGAGCAAAGCTACTGGATGCTGCCGGCCTATGGCGCGGTGTTCAACTACAGCGGCCATCCGGCACTGTCGCTGCCCTGCGGACAAGATCGCGACGGCCTGCCCATCGGACTACAGCTTGTTGGCAAACGCTGGTCGGAGTCGCGCCTGCTCGGGATCGCCAGGGCAATCGAGCCGCTAGCCGGCGGCTTTCGCCGCCCGCCCGGTTATTGAGTAAACCGCGCCAGTCCGTAGGGATCAAGCAGCGGATCGCGCTCGCCGTCGAGGATTTCGCGGGCGGCGAACAGGGCGACGGCCGGCGCCAGCGTGATGCCGGAATGCATGACCGCAACATAGACGCCGCTCGTGCCTTCGGCGCGGCCTATGATCGGAAAGCCATCGACCGGGGTCGGCCGATAGCCAATGGTGTGGAAATCGAGTTCCAGCCCATCCGCGCCGCGCAGCATCGCCTTCATCGCCGCAAACAGGTCGCGGGCGGTGGCCGGGGCATCCATGCCGGGATCGGCGCCGCCGAAATCCGAGCCGGCGATGACGCGGCCTTCCGCCGTCTGGCGCATATGCAGGCGGTCGCCGATCACCAGGCCGTTGAGCAGCTTTTCGTAGGGGCGCGAATGCACGATCAGGCCGGGCGGCGTTTCGATCGGCAGTTCTATCCCGGCTGTGGCAGAGATTGCCGGAGAGCCGGCTCCGGCCGCGATCACCACCTCGTCGGCAGCAATCCGCCCGCCGGATGTATCGACGCCGGCAATCCTGCCGTTGGCTTGCACCAGAGCGGTGACGGTCGTCCCGGCTACAATTCGCGCGCCGCGCCGTTCGGCGTCGGCCAGCAGTGCTTGCGTGGCGGCGACCGGCTCGGCAACGCCTTCCTCGGCGACATAAAGGGCGAAATCGGGAAGCTCGGTCAGATTGGGCTCGATGCGGGCCGCTCCGGCACGGTCGACACGCTCGATGCCGTAGCCCCATGCGGAGTGCTCGGCCGCATAGGCTTCGAGTTCGGGACGTGGCAGGTCCCAGCACAGGCCGCCGCACCATTGCAACGGGATGCCGGGCACCTCGTTCGCCAGTCGCGTCCATTCGGCCATCGATCGAGTCCGTAGTCGGAAGTAAGGCTGCGGATTACCCCAGCTGGCATTGATCCAGGCAAAGGAATTCGGTGTCGCGACGCCGCCGGCGCCGCTGCCGGCAACGACCGTCACCTTTGCTCCAGCCCTGGTCAGGTGCCAGGCGATGGAGGCGCCGATGATACCGGCGCCGATGACGATCACTTCTTTCGCAGCTGTCATGCTTCACTCCTCGTTCCAACGCCACCACTGCGATGCCATTGCCCGTGGGTTCTGCCAAGAGCGAGCCGTATCAAATGTGCCTCTTGACTTTAATACGTACGTACGTATTTTACCTGGCATGGCTAGACATTCACTTCGCGAAAAACTTCTCGACGCCGGTTTCAAAACCATCTGGAGCTCCGGCTATTCGGCCGCCGGCGTACGCGACATCGTCGCCGCGGCCGATGCCCGTCCGGGGTCCTTCACCAATCATTTTGCCTCCAAGGAGGCGTTCACCGGCGAGGTGCTGGACCGCTATTTCGCCTATGTGAGCGGTTTGGCGGAGCAGGCCCTTGCCCGGGACGGCACACCCCCGGTCGGGCGCTTGCGCCGCTATCTCGAAATCATCACGTCGAAGCTGGAGGCGCATGATTGGGCACGGGGCTGCATGATCGGCAATCTCAGCCTCGAGACGGCGGCTCACAGTGAGGCGCTGAGGCTGCAACTCGTCGCCATCTTCGAACGCTGGCGCAAGCCCTTTGCCGAATGCATCGCCGAGGGCCAGGCGGCTGGCGACATCACCGACGCGTTCGATGCCGAGGACCTCGCCGATTTCCTGTTGAGTTCCTGGCAAGGCGCGATGCTGCGCATGAAGGTGGAGCGCAGTCCCGAACCGCTCGAGCGTTTCAAGAATATCGTCTTCAAAACAGTCTTCGTAAAAAAGGAGCTGATCCGATGAACCCGAAACTCGAAAAGCAGCAATCCCGCACAACGGTGCCGCGCTCGGAAGTCGCGGTACTCGATTCCACCATCTCCTATGTCGAGGCAGGTACTGCCGGTCCGACGGTGCTATTCCTGCACGGCAACCCGACGTCGTCCTACATCTGGCGCGACATCATCCCGCATGTGGCGCCGTTCGGCCGCTGCATTGCGCCCGACCTGATCGGCTATGGCCAATCCGGCAAGCCGGACATCGACTATCGCTTCTTCGACCACGTCCGCTATCTCGACGCCTTCATCGAGACGCTTGGCATCAGTGACGTGGTGGTCGTCGCGCAGGACTGGGGCACCGCGCTCGCCTTCCATCTCGCGGCCCGGCGGCCGCAGTGGATCCTCGGCCTCGCCTTCATGGAATTCATCCGCCCCTTCGAGAGTTGGGACGATTTTCACCAGCGTCCGCAGGCGCGCGAATTGTTCAAGGCAATGCGCACGCCTGGCGTCGGTGAGAAGCTTGTCCTGGAAGACAACGTCTTCGTCGAAAAGGTGCTTCCGGCTGCGGTGCTGCGCACGATGAGCGATGAGGAAATGGCCTCCTACCGGGCACCGTTCCCGACGCCGCAATCGCGCAAGCCGATCCTGCGGCTGCCGCGCGACCTGCCGATTGAAGGCCAGCCCGCCGATGTCGCTGCCATCAGCGAGCACGACCATCGGGCGCTCCGGCTCTCCTCCTACCCGAAGCTGCTTTTCTCAGGCGATCCGGGGGCCCTCGTCTCGCCGCATGCGGCACGGGAATTCGCGGCCGGCCTGAAGAACTGCCGGTTGATCGATCTCGGACCCGGCGCGCATTATCTACAGGAGGACCATGCCGGCAGGATCGGCGCCACAATTGCCGAGTGGATTCCGGAGGTGGCCTTCGAGAGCCGAGCGACCGAATCGGCCTGACGTCGGGACGTGAACCGGCGGCAGCCGGAGAGGTCGACAGCTTAGCTCTGCCGGTGCCAAGCGATGGAGGCGCCAATGATGCCGGATCCAATGACGATGATGTTCTTGCTCACGGCCGTGTACCTTCAAACGCCCAGGACTTCTTGCCCTCATTGCCACCATGCTACAGACTTACCAAGGGCGTTGCCGGGACCGCTCTCGAAGCGGGTCGATGACGATCGCCTCACTGGAAACGTTCAGCTCAATCACATGAGGGTCATTTGCGCCGCTGGATAAAAGGGTTGGTTTTTGCTGCAGCCGGAGCCGCCATTGTCTATGCCGTCTTCTTTGGCCCGCTGCCGTTCGTTCGATCTTGGTGGCAGGACGACAACTGGCTGGATCCTTTGCATAAACGCCATCGCATCGCTGACGGTTTGGTGCTGACCGGGGCGTTGGTTGGGAAATCGCGGGCAGAAGTTGTTGCCATGCTCGGCGAGCCGCCGAAGACGGACTATTTCGAGGACTGGAGTCTGGTTTATATTCTTGGTTCGGAAAGAGGATTTTTTTCGATCGACTCTGAATGGCTGGTTATGCGCCTGGATGACGTTGGCTCGGTCACGCAGGCGGCTATCGTCAGAGACTGAACCTGCTGCCGGGGTATCAGCGGTGTTTCCGTTCGACAGGCTGGAAAAGCGCTGCTAGAAGCCCGCGCCACAGACAGGATTCCATGAAATTGGCTGAAGACATCGAACAAGCGGTATCGCGCCGCCGCACTTTCGCGATCATCGCCCACCCCGACGCCGGCAAGACGACGCTCACCGAAAAACTGCTTTTGTTCGGCGGCGCCATCCAGCTTGCCGGCGAGGTCAAGGCCAAGAAGGACCGCATCCAGACCCGCTCGGACTGGATGAAGATCGAACGCGAGCGCGGCATTTCGGTGGTCACCTCGGTGATGACCTTCGAATACGAGGACACCGTCTTCAACCTGCTCGACACGCCCGGCCACGAGGATTTCGCCGACGACACCTATCGCACGCTGTCGGCGGTCGACAGCGCGGTCATGGTCATCGACGCCGCCAAGGGCATCGAGCCGCGCACGCTGAAACTGTTCGAGGTCTGCCGGCTGCGCGACATCCCGATCATCACCTTCGTCAACAAAATGGACCGCGAAAGCCGAGACCCATTCGACATCCTCGACGAGATCGAGCAGAAGCTGGCACTGGATACAGCGCCGATCACCTGGCCGATCGGCCGCGGCAAGACCTTTTCCGGGACCTACCATCTGGCGCTGAACGCGGTGCGCAAGGGCGACGCCGAAAAGGAGCGCACGCCGGTCAATGGACCCGATTCCAACCGCGTCGCCGGCCTGTTGCCGGAGAACGAGCGCGAGGCCTTCATCGAGGAGCTGGAGCTGGCGCGCGCGGCCTGTCGCCCGCTCGACCTCGATGCCTTCCGCGAGGGCCATCTGACCCCGGTCTATTTCGGCTCGGCGCTGCGCAATTACGGCGTGCGCGACCTGATCGAGGCGCTCGGCGCCTACGGGCCGCCGCCGCGCGCGCAGGAGGCCGACAGCCGCAAGGTCGAGGCGACCGAGGACAAGATGACCTCCTTCGTCTTCAAGATCCAGGCCAATATGGACCCCAATCACCGCGACCGCATCGCTTTCGTGCGCGTCTGCTCCGGCAAGCTCGAGCGCGGCATGAAGGCCAAGCTGGTGCGCACGGGGAAACCGATGAGCCTGTCGGCACCGCAATTCTTCTTCGCCCGCACCCGCGTCACGGCCGACGAGGCGTTCGCCGGCGATGTCGTCGGCATCCCCAACCACGGCACGCTGCGCATCGGCGACACGCTGACCGAGGGCGAGGAGATCCTGTTTCGCGGCGTGCCGAATTTCGCGCCTGAAATCCTGCGCCGCGTTCGCCTCGGCGATGCCATGAAAGCCAAGAAGCTCAAGGAAGCGCTGCACCAGATGGCCGAGGAAGGCGTCGTGCAATTGTTCTCGCCGGAGGACGGCTCGCCAGCCATCGTCGGCGTCGTCGGCGCCCTGCAGCTCGACGTCTTGAAGGAGCGGCTAAACTTCGAATACACACTGCCGGTCGATTTCGAGATGTCGCGCTTTTCCGTCTGCCGCTGGATATCGGCCGACGACAGGGCCGAGCTCCAGCGCTTCATCGAGGCGCATCGCGGCGACATTGCCCGCGACCTCGACAACGATCCGGTGTTCCTCGCCCAGCACGCCTTCTCGCTCAACTACGAGGCCGAGCGCTGGAAGGCGATCCGCTTCGCCGCGGTCAAGGATTATCAGGTCCGCGACAGAGCGGCTTGATGCGCCCCTTCCCTTCTCCCCTTGTGGGAGAAGGTGTCGCCGAAGGCGACGGATGAGGGGTGTTCCAGGAAACACCAACGTCTCATTCCGTCCAATACCCCTCAACCGTCTCGGCGCTTCGCGCCGATCCACCTTCTCCCACAGGGGGAGAAGGAAAGATCGCGTTCGTTCACCCTTTCGCTGCCTCTTCGATCTTGGCGATGTCGATCTTGCTCATCTGCATCATCGCCTGCATCACGCGGCCGGCCTTTTCCCTGTCGGAGTCCAGCAGCAGCCTGGGCAGCTGCTCGGGAACGACCTGCCAGGAGAGGCCGAATTTGTCCTTCAGCCAGCTGCACTGGCTGGGCTGGCCACCGCCCGCGATGAGCCTGTCCCAGAAATAGTCGACCTCTTCCTGCGTCTTGCAGTCGATGGAGAGCGAGACTGCCTGGGTGAACTTGAATTGCGGGCCGCCGTTGAGCGCCTGGAACTGAACGCCGTCGAGCTCGAATGAGACCATCAGCACCTTGCCCTCATTATCGCCGCTGTCCTTGGGCCAGCGCATCACGCTCAGCACCTTCGAATTCTTGAAGATGGAGACATAATGGTTCATGGC
This sequence comes from Mesorhizobium sp. M1169, assembly GCF_040318345.1. Classification (NCBI taxonomy): domain Bacteria; kingdom Pseudomonadati; phylum Pseudomonadota; class Alphaproteobacteria; order Hyphomicrobiales; family Phyllobacteriaceae; genus Mesorhizobium; species Mesorhizobium sp. M1169. The sequence goes on from NZ_JAMYME010000001.1 coordinate 231,606, forward strand.
CTCCTCGGCCTGATCGTTGAACCACAGGCAGGGGGTGATCTTTTGCATTCTCTTGCTCCTCGGGCTGGTTTTGGCTTTGTTTTCACTCGCAAAACGGCCGGCTGGCATTGATGCCCGGTCCCGCCGTCTGCTCAAGGACGCTCGAGCAAAACACGATCCGACAGCACTTCTGACTTTTTTACGGCCTGGACCGGCTGCGTCTTTGGCTGGCCGCTCGTTCCGCACCTCTGGCGCAGCGCAAAATTGTGGCCAGACCAGAGCTTGGCGTCTATAAGGCCTGCGGCTTAATTCCGGTTTTCCGCGCCTTTGGGCGCGACGCAGACAGCAAGGACAGTTCAATGCCCGCCTACCGTTCCCGCACCACCACCCATGGCCGCAACATGGCCGGCGCCCGCGGCCTGTGGCGCGCCACCGGCATGAAGGATTCGGATTTCGGCAAGCCGATCATTGCCGTGGTCAATTCCTTCACCCAATTCGTGCCGGGCCATGTCCATTTGAAGGATCTCGGCCAGCTGGTTGCCCGTGAGATCGAAAAGGCCGGCGGCGTCGCCAAGGAATTCAACACCATCGCCGTCGATGACGGCATCGCCATGGGCCATGACGGCATGCTCTATTCGCTGCCGTCGCGCGAATTGATCGCCGACTCGGTCGAATACATGGTCAACGCGCACTGCGCCGACGCGATGGTCTGCATCTCGAATTGCGACAAGATCACGCCCGGCATGCTGATGGCGTCGCTGCGCCTCAACATCCCGACCGTCTTCGTCTCCGGCGGGCCGATGGAGGCCGGCAAGGTGGTGCTCGCCGGCAAGAGCCAGGCGCTTGATCTGGTCGACGCTATGGTCGCGGCCGCCGACGACAAGGTGTCCGACGAGGACGTCAGGACCATCGAACGCTCGGCCTGTCCGACCTGCGGTTCCTGCTCCGGCATGTTCACCGCCAATTCGATGAACTGCCTGACCGAGGCGCTCGGCCTGTCCTTGCCCGGCAATGGTTCGACGCTGGCAACGCATGCCGACCGCAAGCGCCTGTTCGTCGAGGCCGGCCACCTGATCGTCGATCTTGCCCAGCGCTATTACGAGCAGGACGACGACACGGCGCTGCCGCGCAGCATCGCCTCGAAGGGCGCCTTCGAGAACGCCATGACGCTCGACATCGCCATGGGCGGCTCGACCAACACCGTGCTGCACATCCTTGCCGCGGCACATGAGGGCGAGGTCGACTTCACTATGGAGGACATCGACCGGCTGTCGCGGCGGGTGCCGGTGCTGTGCAAGGTGGCTCCGGCCAAGGCTGACGTCCACATGGAGGATGTCCATCGCGCCGGCGGCATCATGGCCATCCTCGGCCAGTTGGATAGCGCCGGGCTGATCAACCGCGACCTGCCGACGGTGCACACCGCAAGCCTCGGCGAAGCGCTCGATCATTGGGATATTTCGCGCACCACCAGCCAGAATGTCCGGGATTTCTTCCTGGCGGCACCCGGCGGCGTGCCGACGCAAGTCGCGTTCAGCCAGGACCGCCGCTGGGACGATCTCGATCTCGACCGCGAGAAGGGCGTCATCCGCTCGGCCGAACATCCTTTCTCCAGGGATGGCGGCCTTGCCGTGCTGAAAGGCAATCTGGCAATCGATGGCTGCATCGTGAAGACGGCGGGCGTCGATGAATCGATCCTGAAATTCACCGGTCCGGCAAGAGTGTTCGAAAGCCAGGACGCCAGCGTCAAGGCGATCCTGTCGAACGAGATCAAGGCCGGCGATGTCGTCGTCATCCGCTATGAAGGGCCACGCGGCGGACCCGGCATGCAGGAAATGCTCTACCCGACCAGCTATTTGAAGTCGAAAGGCCTCGGCAAAGCCTGCGCACTGATCACCGACGGTCGTTTTTCCGGCGGCACCTCCGGCCTGTCGATCGGCCATGTCTCGCCGGAAGCCGCGGAAGGCGGTCTGATCGGGCTGGTCAGGGAAGGCGACACGATCGAGATCGATATCCCCAACCGCACCATCAGGCTTGCTGTCGACGACGCCGAACTCATCGCCCGTCGCGCCGCGATGGAGGCCAGGGGAACGGCTGCCTGGAAGCCCGAAGAAAAGCGCAAGCGCAAGGTGACGACGGCCTTGCGCGCCTATGCGGCGATGGCGACAAGTGCCGCCAAGGGGGCGGTGCGGTACGTGCCGGAATAGAGGCTTTTCCTTCTCCCTTTGTGGGAGAAGGTGGATTGGCGCGCAACGCCAAGACGGTTGAGGGGTGCTGGACGGAGTGGCGCCGGCGGCAAGCTGGAACACCCCTCATCTGGCCGCTTCGCGGCCACCTTCTTCCACAACAAGGGGAGAAGGGAAGGGCCGCGCCTGAAGGTTCCGCCTTGCGGCAGCACGCTGCATGGAAAGAAACGGCTTTTTTGAACGAGGTGGCGCTAGATGGATTTTGACCTTGTGGTGCGCGGCGGGACGCTGCCCGACGGCAGGATCGCGGATATAGGCATCGTCGGCGAAACGATCGCAGCGATAGAGCCCGAGCTGAACGTCAGCGCCGGCACGGCGATCGATGCCCATGGCAATCTGGTCTCGCCGCCCTTCGTCGATCCGCATTTCCATATGGACGCCACGCTTTCGCTCGGCATTCCGCGCATCAATGTCTCGGGCACGCTGCTCGAAGGCATCTCGCTTTGGGGCGAGTTGAAGCCGCTTCTGACCCACGAAGCGGTGCGCGACCGTGCGCTCGCCTATTGCGACTGGGCGGTGTCGATGGGCCTGCTCGCCATCCGCACCCATGTCGATGTTTGCGACGACCGCCTGCTGGCGGTCGAGGCGCTGCTCGACGTGAAGAAGACGGTTGGCCCCTATATCGACCTGCAGCTGGTCGCCTTCCCGCAGGACGGGTTTTACCGCTCGCCGACGGCGCGCGACAACACCATCCGGGCGCTCGACATAGGCGTCGATGTCGTCGGCGGCATTCCGCATTTCGAGCGCACAATGGCCGACGGCACGCGCTCCGTCACCGAGCTCTGCGAAATCGCGGCGAAGCGCGGCCTGATGGTCGACTTGCATTGCGACGAGACCGACGATCCGCTGTCGCGCCACATCGAGCAGCTTGCCTATGAGACGCAGCGGCTCGGGTTGCAGGGCAGAGTGGCCGGCTCGCACCTGACATCGATGCATTCGATGGATAATTACTACGTTTCGAAGCTATTGCCGCTGATTGCCGAGGCCGGCGTTTCGGCGATCCCCAATCCGCTGATCAACATCATGCTGCAGGGCCGCCACGACACCTTTCCCAAGCGCCGCGGACTGACGCGGGTCAAGGAGATGCTGGCGCAAGGCATCCGCGTCGGCTGGGGCCAGGATTGCGTGCTCGACCCCTGGTATTCGCTGGGCACCGCAGACATGCTCGACGTCGCCTTCATGGGCCTGCATGTCGCGCAGATGTCGAGCCCGGCCGAGATGGCGCGCTGCTTCGACATGGTCACCAACGTCAATGCAGCCATCATGGGCCTCGATCACCTTGGCCTGGCCGTCGGCAAGCGCGCCAGCCTGGTCGTTCTCGATGCCGGCAATCCGGTCGAAGCGCTGCGGCTGCGCCCCGAGCGCCTCTGCGTCATCGCCAGGGGCAAGGTGGTGGCCGAGCGCAGCCGGCAGGACACGCGGCTTTCGATCGCCGGAAGGCCGGGCACGGTGAACCGGCGCCACGCTTAAAGCGCGTCGCGTTTGAACGGACCCACGCGACGCGCTTTAAGGTCTTGTTTTTAAGCGTGTCGTTATCGCAAAACCGCTGCACACTTTTGCGCGACATGCATTAGTCCAGCCGATTTCCGGCGCTGGTCTTACCGAATTCTCGATTTTCGCCTCGTCATGGCCGCAGCTTGCGACTACGACGCGGGTCACCGTACCCCACGGCGAGGAACCGGTAACGGCATGGCGCGGCCCGCAGCCCAGTACTCAACGATCATGAACGTGCTGCTGGCCGGCATCCTGCTGATGCTCGCCGGCGATTTCTTGTTTGCGTTGAACGATGCGATGGGCAAGTGGCTGGTCGCCAGTTTTTCCGTCGGCCAGGTCGTGCTGATCCGCTCGATCGGCGCCTTTTTCATACTCGGGCCGATGATTGCACATCAGGGCCCGGCCAAGCTGTTTCGCATGGAGCGGCCGGAGCTGCAGCTGCTGCGCGTGGTGATGACGACGCTCGACACGGCGCTGTTCTACGCGGCGGTCGTCTATCTGCCGCTCGCCGATGTGATGAGCTTTTACATGGCCGGGCCGATCTATGTCGCGGCGCTGTCGCACTTCCTGCTCGGCGAAAGGGTCGGCTGGCGCCGCTGGGCGGCTATCCTGGTCGGTTTCTGCGGCGTGCTGATCATGCTGAAGCCGTCCTCGGCCGCGTTCTCGCTGTCGTCGATGTTCGCGCTCGCCGGCAGCATTTCCTTTGCCTTCGCCATCATCCTCAATCGGCGGCTGCGCGGCACCAGCGACACCTCGCTGGTCACCTGGCAAACCATCGGCACGCTGCTGGTCGGCGCTGCGTTGACCCTCGGTAGCTGGAAGACGCCGTCCTCGCTCGATTTCGGCGCCATGCTGCTTCTCGGCATCGTCTCCTGCGGCGCGCATCTGATGATCACCAGGGCGTTGAAGCTGGCGCCGGCCTCGACCTTGGCGCCGCTGCATTACAGCCTGCTGTTGTGGGCAGTGGTCTTCGGCCTCGCCTTCTTCGGCGATGTGCCTGGGCCGCGCATCCTGATCGGCTCGGCCATCGTCGTGCTGGCCGGCCTGTTCATCTTCCACCGCCAGAAGGTGGTCGATTCCGTGCCGCCGGAAAATGTGCCGAAGGGCGTGAATTAACTCCGGCGCACTGCCGCGAGATGCCGCGAAAATTCCGGCGTCTCCATCAGCGCCTTGCAGCGCGCAAACCGGCCGTCGGCATAGGCGCGAAAGTCGTCGGCCGGATTTTTGTTGGCAAGCTGGATCAAGCCCCAGAGCGTCCACAACAGGTCGCACATCGCCTTGTAGATGACGATGCGGCCGCGCTCCGCCGGTCTCGGCTCGCCGCCGAAATAGGCGCGCATCATTTCTTCGTCCTGGGCCTCGTCGAATTGCCCTTCGACCGAGAGGTCGCCGAAATCCCAGAGCGGATCGTTCATGCCGGAATATTCCCAGTCGACGATCCACATCCTGTCGCCCGTATCAAGAAAGTTCTCGCATAGCGGGTCGCAATGGCAGGCGACGATCGGCAGAGGTTGAGCCGCAAGTGCTGAGCGCACTGCCTCCGCCTCGCGGACCACATCGTGGTAGCCGGCAGGCAGGGCGACGTCCTTGGTTGACAGCACTTTCAGATAATCGTCGATCATCGCAAACAGCTCGAAGCGGAAGGGGAACACCGCGCCGGATGTGTGCAGTTTGCGAAAGGCCTTGCCGGCGCGTGCCGGGCTGCCCGGCCGAGTCTTGAACTTTTCCGGTGACATCGTCTCGGCACCGGCAACGAAGCGGGTCACCAGCACGCCGGTCTCGGCATCGACATGCAGCACATCGGGACTGACGCCGGCCTTCGCCGCTTCCCGCGCCGCCACTGCCTCGTTGGCACGGTTGATGTATTCCTCGGTACCCTTGCCGGGGATACGCAGGCAGAAATCCTTACCCCTGAAGACGAGGTTGGTGAGACCGCCGAGCCGTTCCAGAGGGCCGTCATAGCCGGCCAGCATCGGAATGGCCGCAAGTGCGGCGCGCGCCCGGTCGTCCGCCATGGATTTCGCTCCTTTCCCCGTATTATTGGGACGACGACGGTTCCACAGTTTTCGCCGTTTGGCTATGATCGCGTTGCGGATCGATACCAGGCGACGGACAGCAATGACAAACAGCAAACATCAGAGCGCGCTCGCCGCAGCCTATGCGGCGAAGCGGCCGGAAGACGTCGCGGCTCTTTACGACAGGTGGGCAGGCACCTATGACACCGACATGTCGGTGGCTGGCTATCGCCATCCCACCATCTGCCTTGCCTTGCTGGCCCGCCATCTGGCGCGCGGCGCCGCTCCTCTGCTCGATGCCGGCGCCGGCACCGGGCTCATCGGCGAATGGCTTGCCATTACCGGTTATCCGCAGGTCGAGGCGCTCGACATCTCGGAAGGCATGCTGGCGCAAGCCGCGCGCAAGGGCGTCTATTCAGCGCTGCACTGCCTGGCGCTTGGCGGACCGCTGCCCTTCGTGGACGACGCCTATGCCGGGATCATCTCAGCCGGCGTCTTCACGTCCGGCCATGTCGGGGCCGAGGGTCTGGACGAGCTGATCCGCATCTGCCGGCCGGGCGGGGTGATCGTGCTGACAGTGAAGAACACGCTGTGGGATGCCGGGTTTGCCGCGCGGATCGCCGAGCTCGAGGCGCAAGGCACCGTCACGCGCGCCGAAGAGACGCCGCCCTATGTTTCGATGCCAGGCGAGGCCGATACCGTGCCGAGCCGGGGGCTGGTGCTCATCGTGAACTGAGGCTGAAACCGGAAGGCTCTATGCCTTCACCTTTGCTCCTGCCGGATCGTAAAGCGGCTCGAGGTGTATCTTAGCCGGCTTCCGTTCCATTGCCACCACCAGGTCGTAGTTGCCGGAGGTAAGGAAATCATCGTTGACGCCATCGGCATTGCGCACATAGCCGTAGCCGATGTTCTTGCCGATGGTGTAGCCATAGCCGCCGCTGGTGAGATAACCGACCGCCTCGCCGTTGCGCAGGATGGTCTCGCGCCCGAGCAGCACGACGTCCGGATCATCGACGGTGAAGCCGGCAAAGCGTTTCCTGAGCGTCGAGCCATCGAGCTTTTCAAGCGCCCGCCGGCCGAGGAAATCGGTGTTCTTCCTGAGCTTCACCGCCCAGCCGAGGCCGGCCTCCTGCGGCGTGTCGTTGGGTGTAATGTCGGCGCCCCAGGCGCGGTAGCCCTTTTCCAGCCGCAGCGATTCCAGCGCCCGATAGCCGACCGGGCGAATGTCGTGGACAGCGCCCGCCGTCATCAGCGCGTCGAAAACCTCGCCCGTCGCCGCGATCGGCGCATGCAGTTCCCAGCCGAGTTCGCCGACATAGGTGACGCGCAGTGCCCGGACGGCGTGACCGGCAATGGCGATCTCGCGAACATGGCCGAATGGAAAGGCGGCATTCGAGACGTCGGCATCGGTCACCGCTGATAGCACGTCACGGGCGCGCGGCCCCATCAGCGACAATGTGCCGAAATCCTCCGTGACGTCGGTCAGCGTCACGTCGAACTCCCTGCCGATATGATCGGCAATCCAGGAGAAATCATGCGTGCGGAAACCGGTGCCGGTGACGATGTAGAATTTCTCCTCAGCGAGCCTCGCCACGGTCAAATCGGCCTCGATGCCGCCGCGCGTGTTGAGAAGCTGCGTGTAGGTCAGCCGGCCGACCGGCTTGGCGACGTCGTTCGCGCAGATCCAGTCCAGCGCCTTCAGCGCGTCGGCTCCGGTCACTTCGCATTTGGCGAAAGACGACTGGTCGAAAATACCGATCTTTTCGCGCACGTGGCGGTGCTCGTCGCCAACCGCCGGGAACCAGTTCTGGCGGCCCATCGAATAGACGTCCTTCGGCTCGATGCCTTCCGGCGCGAACCAGTTCGGCCGCTCCCAGCCAAGTTTCGAGCCGAACACGGCGCGATGTTTTTGCAGCCGCCCGTACAAAGGCGAGACGATGCGCGGCCGGCCGCTGACATATTCCTCATACGGGAAGCCGATCGTGTAGTGCTTGCCATAGGCTTCCAGCGTGCGGTCGCGGACCCATTGCCGGTCGCGGTGGAGATCGGAGAAGCGGCGGATGTCGACCACCCACAGATCGAGCGGCGCCTCGCCGTCGACGACCCATTGCGCCAGCACCCAGCCGGCGCCGCCGCCGGACGCGATGCCAAAGGCATTGAAGCCGGCGCCGACGAACATATTGGCGCATTCCGGCGCCACACCGAGGATGAAATTGCCATCCGGCGTAAAGCTCTCCGGCCCGTTGATCATCTGCCTGACGCCGGCATTGGCGAGCGCCGGGACACGCTCGATCGCCTGGCTCATATGCTGCTCGAAATGATCGTAATCATCGTCGAACAGCCGGAACTCCCAATAGTCCGGCACATCGCCGCCCGGCAGACCGGTCGTCCACGCCTGCGGGTTCGGCTCGTAGCCGCCCATCACCAACCCGCCGACCTCCTCCTTGAAATAGGTGCGGCGATCGGGGTCGCGAATTGTCGGCGCGTCGGTCGGCAGGCCATCGATCTTTTCGGTGATGATGTACTGGTGCTTCACCGGCTGCAGCGGCACGTTTATGCCGGCGAGCGCACCCACCTGCCGCGCCCATTGCCCGGCGCAGTTCACCACCTTGTCGCAGGCGATATCGCCCTTGCTGGTCTTTACCGCGGTGATGCGGCCGTCTCTCATTTCGAAGCCGGTGACTCGCACCTCCTCGAACAATTTTGCGCCATGCATGCGCGCACCCTTGGCCAGCGACTGGGTGATGTCGGAAGGGCTTGCCTGACCGTCGGTCGGCAGCCAGGACGCGCCGACGAGGTCGCCGGCTTCCAGCAGCGGCCACATCTCCTTGACCTCGGCCGGCGACAGCAGATGCATGTCCATGCCGAAGCTCTTAGCCGTCGTTGCCAGCCGCTTATACTCGGTCCAGCGGTCGGCATTGGTGGCGAGGCGCAGGCAGCCAGTCATCTTCCAGCCGGTGGCGAGGCCGGTTTCGGCTTCCAGCCCCTTGTAGAGATCTACCGAATATTTGAGCACGCGCGTGATCGACGCCGACGAGCGCAGCTGGCCGACCAGCCCGGCAGCATGCCAGGTCGAACCCGAGGTCAGTTTGCCCTGTTCGAGCAGCACGATTTCGGCCTTGTGGTCGCGCGCCAGATGATAGGCCGTCGAACAGCCGATGATGCCACCGCCGATGACGACGATCCCGGCCTGGGCGGGCAAGGTCATGTCCGCGTCCCGTATTTTGTCCTGTAGTTTTCCAGGGCGGCTTCGAGCCGCGCCAGGTTTTCGTCGGCATAGGCGGCGTAGTCGACACCGGGCGCGTCGAGGTAAAGCTCGGAAACCATGCCCCACATCGCCTCACGCAGCAGCGACGCGCATTGCATGGCGGCGTGCGAGCGCCGTATCGCCGGGTCCGGCTCCTTCATGAAATAGGCGGTCAGGAAGGCGAAGGACTCCTCGTCGCTCATGCCTGCATTCGACGCCGCGCCGGCAAGGTCGAACATCGCGGTGTTGAAGCCTGCATATTCGAAATCGATGAGCCACAGCCTGTGACCGTCGTCGATTATGTTAGCCGGCAAGAGGTCATTATGGCCGAAGACGATCGGCAGCAGCTTTTGCGCGCGCTCGAGCTCGTCCGCCAGCGTCAGCAGGCGCGGCAGTTCGCCCAGCTTGCGGCTGCGGCCTTCCTCCAGCGTGCGCGCATAGTCGCGAATGACATGGAATACCCAGAACATGAAGCCGGCGCCGGAGACATGACCGGGCATCTCCCGGTGGAAACCGCGCAGCAACGCGGCAACGCGGCCGAGATCGGCGCGCACGTCCTGCGCGACATAGGCCTTGGCGCCGAGATACTCCGTCACCATGACGCCGGGTCCAGTGTAATGGACGGCCGGAGCGAAGCCTGCCGCGTGCGCTGCCCGCGCCGTCATCATCTCGCGCTCGCGAAAGACATGGTGGAACGGATAGTCCTGGCCGAGCCGCACGACGTGCCGCCCGGCCGCGTCCTTGACCAGATAATTGGCATTGCTCAGCCCGCCCGGCAGCGGCGCGATGTCGATGCTGCCGGTCCAGCAAGGCAGCGCACGGATGCGGTCTTCGACAGTCACGATCTCGTCCAACATTGGGTCAATTTTCCACGCATGTCACGGCTGGCCAGCGATGACAATCGGACGGAGGAATGGAGGCAACGCGAAGATCTCGTCGGTGCAGATCTCGGGATCGGTATCCCGCACCGCACCGACGAGCCCCTTTGTGCCGGGTTCTTCGACGCCGGCATCCGCCCCCGCGGATCCTGAATTTCGGTACCCTTGCACCCGACGATCTCCCGGGCGTTCGGGCAAGCGATTTTTCGTGCGGCTCAGCCGTCGTCCTCCGTTCCGAGCCTGTCACAGCGATAATGTCGCGCCACGCTGGAGGCGTTGTCAACGCGAAATTGTGGTATTTTCTGGTTTTTTGCCCGAATTTTGCTAAATTCCTTGGAGTTAGTGGCATTTATGTCGTAGAAGCGGTCAGCGGTGCAACAATCCGACCGGATGGAACCGATGGTCCACTCGAAGCGGCATGGCGAAATCCTGCGCCTCCTCAAGGAGGAAGGCACGGTGACCATTGCGAGCCTGGCCGACCGGCTGGGCGTCTCGCTGGAGACAGTACGCCGCGACGTCAAGCCACTGACCAGCGACGGTTCCATCCTCAAGATGCACGGCGCCGTCGGCCTGCCGTCGATTGCCGGCGAAGCGCCGTTCGAGCGGCGCATGCGCGAGAACGCCGATGCCAAGCGGGCAATAGCGCGCATGGTCGCCGCCACCATCCGCGACGGCGAATCGATCATGCTCGACACCGGCACCACCACCTCTTTTCTGGCCCGGGAACTGCTCGGCCACCGGCGGCTGACGGTCGTCACCAACTCCTCCGACATCGCCCGCACACTGGCCACCGTCAACGGCAATAAGGTCTACATGGCCGGCGGCGAGCTGCGCAGCGATTCCGGTGCTGCCTTCGGCGTCTCGGCCATCGAATTCGTCAGCCGCTTTTCCGTCAGCCATGCAGTGATATCGACCGGTGCGGTCGATGCCATAACCGGCGTCATGGACTATGATCTGGAAGAGGCCGAATTCGCCCGCATGGTGCTGTCGCGCGGCCAGCGTTCGCTTGTCGTCACCGACCATAGCAAATTCGGCCGCCAGGGCCTTGTTCAGGTCTGCGGCTTCGGCGGCTTTTCCGAACTCGCGACCGACCGTCCGCCGCCGCACGACATCGGCGCCGCCCTCGCCCAGGCCGGCGCACGGCTCAGCATTGCCGATGGCGGAAGCGAGGGCTGAGCTCTATCGTGAGCTCTGTCGGGAGATCTGCTCCAGCACCCACTTCCCAGCGCCGCGTCTGCCGTGTTTAGTCCGGCCATGGCTTTCACCATCCGCCAATTGCAGTTCTTCATCGCCGTCGCCGAGCAGGGCACGGTGTCGGGCGCCGCCCAGAACCTGTCGATCTCGCAATCGTCGGTCACCGAGGCGATCAAGGAGCTGGAGCACGATCTCGGCGTCGAGCTGTTCGAGCGCCACCCGCGCGGCTTGAACATAACCCACAAAGGCCACCAGTTCCTGCGCCATGCGAGAAAGATCCTGGCCGACGTTTCCGATGCGCGCCGCGCCTTCTTCGGCGAACAGGCCGCGGCAAGCGGGCGGCTGCAACTTGGCGTCACCTCGCTGGTCGCCGGCTATGTGCTTTCCGATCTTCTTGCCCGCTACCGCCGCGCCTATCCGGGTGTCGAGGTCTCGGCGATCGAGGACAATGGCGACTATCTCGAGCACCTGTTAATTGGCGGCAAGCTCGACATTGCCGTCATGGTCACCTCGAACCTGCGCGACCGCACGGCACTGCAGTCCGAAATCCTCGAAGTCTCGGCCTACCGGCTGTGGCTGCCGCTCGGCCACCCCTTGGCCGGTGCCGACATCATCGGCATCGGCGACATCGCCTCGGAACCGCTGATCATGCTGACCGTCGACGAGATCGAGGAGAATACCGGAAAGCTGCTGACGGCAATCGGCGCCAAGCCGCATGTCGCCTTCCGCACCCGCTCGGTCGAAGCGGTGCGCAGCCTCGTCGCTACCGGCGCCGGCGTGGCGCTGCTGCCCGACCTCGTCTACCGGCCATGGTCGCTGGAAGGCGACCGCATCGAATCGCGCGATGTTTCGGGGTCGTTGCCGGTCGTCCAGGTCGGCATGGTCTGGCGGCGCGGCTCCGGTCTGCCGCAGGCGGCGCGCGACTTCATCGGACTTGCCCAGTCGCAGCGCATGGTGCGCCAACGGCCCGAGAAGATTGGCCGCTGACGTATCGGAAAAATCGATATCGGCTTTCTGATAAATGAATTTGCGAAACCGGAAATTTCGCAGCACTTTTCGGTCAGGGAACAAAGCTGCCGTTAGAGCGACGTGCGTCCAATTGGACGCACATAGTACGCTCTAAGACTTTTAGTTTTCGCATCGGGCTTTCCGAAAATCGATTCCGATTTTCGGGTCGATGCGAGGAGCACGGCCCTTCAGAGCCGCGCATCCAACGTTTTTGAACGGGCGCATGATCTTCTTCCGAAACCCGAAACCGGTTTCGAGGTCATGCAAAAGTGGGAGATCGACGATGAATTCATTGCTGAAATCATGCACTGCCTTGACGGTCGCGCTGAGCTTCTCCGGCCAGGCCATCGCCCAGGTCAAGGAGCTCGGCAAAGGCGAAGGCGAGGTCAATATCGTCGCCTGGCCGGGCTATATCGAGCGCGGCGAAACCGACAAGGCCTATGATTGGGTCACTTCGTTCGAGAAGGAAACCGGCTGCAAGGTCAACGTCAAGACCGCCAACACCTCCGATGAGATGGTCTCGCTGATGAACGAGGGCGGCTTCGATCTCGTCACCGCCTCGGGCGACGCTTCGCTGCGCCTTGTCGCCGGCAAGCGCGTCCAGCCGATCAACACCGACCTCATACCGAGCTGGAAGACGGTCGACAACCGGCTGAAGGATGCGCCCTGGTTCACCGTCGGCGGAGTCCATTACGGCGTCCCCTATCAGTGGGGGCCGAACGTGCTGATGTACAACACCGAAGTGTTCAAGGAGGCGCCGAAGAGCTGGAACGTGGTCTTCGAGGAAATGAAGCTTCCCGACGGCAAGTCGAACAAGGGCCGCGTCCAGGCCTATGACGGGCCGATCCACATTGCCGACGCTGCCAATTACCTGATGGCTCACAAGCCGGAGCTCGGCATCAAGGATCCGTACGAACTGACCGAGGATCAGTACAAGGCGGCGCTCGACCTGCTGCGGGTCCAGCGTACGCTGGTCGGACGCTATTGGCACGACGCCGCCATCCAGGTCGACGATTTCCAGAACGAAGGCGTCGTCGCCTCCGGTTCCTGGCCCTACCAGGTAAACACGCTGATCGCGGCCAAGAAGCCGGTCGCCTCGACTATCCCCGAGGAGGGCGTCACCGGCTGGGCCGATACCACGATGATGGAGGCCGATGCTGCCCACCCAAACTGCGCCTACATGTGGATGGAGCATTCGCTGTCGCCAAAAGTGCAGGGCGACGTCTCCGCCTGGTTCGGCTCGCTGCCGGTGGTGCCCGCCGCCTGCAAGGGCAACGAACTGCTCGGCGAGGAAGGCTGCAAGACCAACGGTTACGACAATTTCGACAAGATCAAGTTCTGGAAGACGCCGGTCTCGAAATGCGCCACCCAGAACGACCAGTGCGTGCCCTATTACCGCTGGGTGTCGGACTATATCGGCGTCATCGGCGGGCGGTGAGTTCGCCTCACCTACGAAGCTCGGCGCTGCCCCTCACCCTTACCCTCTCCCGGTGAAGAAACGGGGGTCGCCAGCGTTGGAGCGCCTCCCTTCTCCGCGTCCACTATACGAGGAGAAGGTGCCGGCAGGCGGACGAGAGGCAGCGCTACCGCCTGAAATTTGATGAGCCTGACAGATCAGGACAGCCCCATGACCTCCGCCGTTTCCTTCCAAAACGTCTCTCGCCATTTCGGCAGCGTGCGTGCCGTCGACGCGGTCGATCTCGACATCGTGCCGGGCGAGTTCTTCGCCATGCTCGGGCCTTCCGGCTCGGGCAAGACGACGTGCCTGCGCCTCATCGCCGGTTTCGAGCAGCCGACGGCGGGTTCGATCTCGATCTTCGGCGAACGCGCCGAGGGCGTGCCGCCCTATCGCCGCAACGTCAACACCGTGTTCCAGGATTATGCGCTGTTCCCGCATTTCAACGTGCTCGACAACGTCGCCTATGGGCTGATGGTCAAGGGCGTCGGCAGACCGGAGCGGCAAAAGGCGGCGGAAGAAGCGCTGGCGCTGGTGCGGCTTCCCGGCTACGGCGCCCGTCGCCCTGGCCAGCTTTCCGGCGGCCAGCGCCAGCGCGTCGCGCTCGCCCGTGCGCTGGTCAACCAGCCCAAGGTGCTGTTGCTCGACGAGCCGCTCGGCGCCCTCGACCTCAAGCTTCGCGAAAACATGCAGGAGGAGTTGAAATCGCTGCAGAAGGCGCTCGGCATCACCTTCGTGTTCGTCACCCACGACCAGGGCGAAGCGCTGTCGATGGCCGACCGCGTGGCCGTCTTCAATGACGGCAAGATCATGCAGATCGGCACGCCGGAAGACATCTACCAGCGCCCCAAGACCCGCTTCGTCGCCGATTTCGTCGGCTCGTCCAACGTGCTGCCGCCGGATTTCGTCCAGCGCTATGCCGGCCAGTATCGCTGGGGCAGCCTGCGGCCCGAATCCATCCGTATTGGCCGGGCCAACGGCGAAGGGGTTGCCGCCCGCCTGGTCTCGACCAACTATCTCGGCGCCACGACAAGACTGGCGCTCGATGCAGAGGGCTTGCGACTGCATGCCATCGTGCCGGCGGGTGCTGTGCTGCCGGGGGAAGGCGAGGCGGTGGTGCTCACCTTCAAGCGCGAGCATTTGCATTTGATGGACGAGCTCGGATGAGCCTCGACACCGTCATGCCGCGCGCCACGCCGCCCGCCATCCTGCCGCGACGCGGCGGCCTGCGTGGCGCGGTGTCGGATACTTTTTGGCGACAGCCGAAGCTGCTGTTGCTCCTCATGCTGCTGCCGCCGGTTTTGTGGCTCGGCATCGTCTATATCGGCTCGCTCTTCGCATTGCTTTTGCAGAGCTTCTTTTCGATCGACGAGTTCTCCGGCCTGATCAACCGGCAATTCACGCTGAAGACCTATGGCGACCTGCTGCAGGCCGCCAATCTCGACATTATCCTGCGCACGGTGACAATGGCGGCGCTGGTGACGCTGGCGGCGGCGGTCATCGCCTTTCCCATCGCCTATTATGCGGCGCGCTATGCGCGCGGCCGTTGGAAGGCGCTGTTTTATCTCGGCGTCATGCTGCCGCTGTGGTCGAGCTACCTGGTCAAGATCTATGCCTGGAAGCTGATTCTCGCCAAGGAAGGCATCCTGACCTGGCTGCTGGCCAAATTGCATCTTCTGTGGCTGCTTGATGCCTGGCTGTCGCTGCCGGTCGTCGGCGGCAACTCGCTGTCGGTCTCCTCAACCGGTACCTTCATCGTCTTCGTCTATGTCTGGCTGCCGTTCATGATCCTGCCGGTGCAGGCCGCACTCGAGCGCGTGCCGGGCAATTTGGTCGAGGCTTCGTCCGATCTCGGCGCCTCGCCCGGGCAGACCTTCGGCAACGTGCTGTTCCCGCTGGCGCTGCCCGGCATCGTCGCCGGCTCGATCTTCACCTTCTCGCTGACGCTCGGCGACTACATCATCCCACAGATCATCGGCACCTCGCGGCTGTTCATCGGCCAGGCCGTCTATTCGCAGCAAGGCACCGCCGGCAATATCCCGCTCGCCGCCGCCTTCACCGTGGTGCCCATCGTCATCATGGGCTTCTATCTCTGGGGCGCCAAGCGCATGGGGGCTTTCGATGCGCTCTGACCGTGGCCCATCCGCGCCGATCGGCCTGAAGCTCGCTGCCACCGGCGGCCTGCTTTTCCTGCATTTGCCGATCCTGCTGATCTTCGTCTATGCCTTCACCACCGAGGAGAAGAGCTTCGTCTGGCCGCCGCCGGGCCTGACCACGCAATGGTTCGCCGTCACCTGGAACCGCCCCGACGTCTGGCAGGCGCTGTCATTGTCTGTGCGGGTCGCGGCGATCTCGACTACCATCGCGCTGGTCCTGGGCACGCTGTGCGCCGCTGCCGTGTCCCGCACAAAATTCTTCGGCCGCGAAACCATCTCGCTGCTGGTCATCCTGCCGATCGCGCTGCCCGGCATCATCACCGGCATCGCGCTGCGTTCGGCCTTCGCGCTGGCCGAAATCCCGTTCTCGTTCTGGACGATCGTGCTCGGCCACGCCACTTTCTGCGTGGTCGTCGTCTACAACAATGCGGTCGCCCGTTTCCGCCGCACGTCCGGCTCGATGATCGAGGCGTCGATGGATCTCGGCGCCGATGGTTTCCAGACCTTTCGGCATGTCGTGCTGCCCAACATCGCAACCGCGCTGCTGGCCGGCGGCATGCTTGCCTTTGCGCTGTCCTTCGACGAGGTCATCGTCACCACCTTCACCGCCGGCCAGCAGCAGACGGTGCCGATCTGGATGCTCGAAGAATTGATCCGTCCGCGCCAGCGTCCGGTCACCAATGTCGTGGCGATGGTGGTAGTGCTGGTGACGCTGCTCCCCATCCTCGCTGCCTATTACCTGACCCGCGACGGCGACCAGATCGCCGGTTCGGGCAAATGATCTCGTTCACAAGGGAGAGACTTCCATGGACACGCAGATGCTGATCGGCTCTAAATTCGAAAAAGGCACCGAGACCGAGGAGCCGATCCTCAACCCGAAGACCGGGGCGACCATCCTCAATCTGCCCGAGGCCAGCCCAGCGCAGATCGAGGCGGCCGTGCTTGCTGCCGAAAAAGCCTTCGTCACCTGGTCCCGCACAACACCGGCGCAGCGCGCCGGCTATCTCCTGAAGATCGCCGATCGCATCGAGGCTGCTGCACAGGATTTCGCGGCGCTCGAGGCGCTGAACTGCGGCAAGCCGATCAATGCCGTGCTCAATGACGAGATCCCGGCGATCGTCGACTGCTACCGCTTCTTTGCCGGCGCGGTCCGCTCGATGCCCGGCCAGGTCGCCGGCGAATACATTCCCGGCCACACCTCGATGGTCCGCCGAGACGCCATCGGCGTTGTCGCGTCGATCGCGCCGTGGAACTATCCGCTGATGATGATGGCCTGGAAGCTGGCGCCGGCGATTGCCGGCGGCAACACCGTCGCCTTCAAGCCGTCGGAACAGACGCCGCTGACCGCGCTGAAGCTGGCGAAAATCCTTGCCGAGATCCTGCCGGAAGGCGTCGTCAACGTCGTGCTCGGTCGCGGCGACAGCGTCGGCAACACGCTGATCAACCACCCGAAGGTCAACATGATCTCGATCACCGGCGACGTCGCCACCGGCAAGAAGGTGCTGCAGGCTGCCGCCAAATCGGTCAAGCGCACGCATCTCGAGCTCGGCGGCAAGGCGCCGGTCATCGTCTTCGACGACGCCGATCTCGGCGCGGTGGTCAACGGCCTGCGCGCCTTCGGCTATTACAATGCCGGCCAGGACTGCACCGCGGCCTGCCGCATCTACGCCGGCAAGAAGATCTACGACAAGCTCGTCGCCGACCTCTCCACTGCGGTCTCGACCATCAAGTATGATCGCCCCGACGATACCGAGAACGAGATCGGCCCGCTGATCTCGCGTCGCCAGCGTGACCGCGTCTCGAGCTTCGTCGAGCGCGCCTCTGAGCTCAAGCACATCGAGATCACCACGGGCGGCAAGCCGGGCGAGGGCTCCGGCTTCTTCTACCAGCCGACCGTCGTCGCCGGCGCGCTGCAGGAGGACGAGATCGTGCGCCGCGAAGTGTTCGGTCCGGTGGTCTCGGTCACCCACTTTTCCGAAGTCGACGAAGCGGTGAACTGGGCCAATGATTCTGACTACGGCCTGGCGTCGTCGGTGTGGACCAAGGATGTTTCGCGGGCCATGGCGACGGCCGCCCGGCTGCAATATGGCTGCACCTGGATCAACACCCATTTCATGCTGACCAACGAGATGCCGCATGGCGGGTTGAAACAATCCGGCTACGGCAAGGACATGTCGCTCTACGCGCTGGAGGACTATACCGCCGTCCGCCACGTCATGGTCGCTCACGGGTAGCGCCCGCGAGGAGACGCCTATTCTTCCGCCTCCTCCGCCTCGCCTGCGGCCGGCGCGACCAGCAGCACTGCGGCGCCGAGGAGCGCGGCGATGAAAGAGCCGGCGAGGATGCCGACCTTGACCGCGTCCTGCAGGGCGGCGTCGCCGGCGAAGGCGAGCAGGCCGATGAACAGGCTCATGGTGAAACCGATGCCACAGAGCAGCGAAATGCCGACCATGTGCAGCCAGCCGGCATTGACCGGCAGATCGGCGAAGCCAAGCCGGATGGCAAGCGCGGAAGACCCGAACACGCCGACCAGCTTGCCGGCGACGAGCCCGGCGGCGACGCCGAGCGTCAGCGGCTCGGCCAGGGCGGCAGCGCTGAGACCGGCGAGCGAGACGCCGGCGTTGGCAAAGCCGAAAATCGGGATGACAAAAAAGGCGACGACTTTGTGCAGGCCGTGTTCGAGCCGGTGCAGCGGCGAATGGTCGAGATCATGGCCGCTGCCCGGCGATATCTTCAGCGGTATGGTGAGGGCCAGCGCGACGCCGGCGAGCGTCGCATGGACGCCCGATTTGAGCACCAAAACCCACAGAACGATGCCGAGCAAGATGTACGGCAGCAGCGTCAGCACCCGCATGCGGTTGAGCACCACCAGCAGCGCGATCACGGCGAAGGCGGCGCCGAGATAGGCGAGCGAGAGGCCGCTGGTATAGAACACCGCGATGATGAGCACCGCGCCGAGATCGTCGATGATGGCAAGCGCCGTGAGGAATATCTTCAGCGAACCCGGGACGCGGCTGCCGAGCAGCGACAGCACGCCGAGCGCAAAGGCGATATCGGTGGCGGTTGGGATCGCCCAGCCGGACAGAGCGGCTGGATTGTTGCGGTTGATGGCGACGTAGACCAGTGCCGGCGCTGCCATGCCGCCGGCGGCGGCGATGCCGGGCAGCACGCGGCGCGGCCAGGTCGATAGCTGGCCGTCAAGCATTTCGCGCTTGATCTCGAGACCGACCAGCAGGAAGAACACCGCCATCAGGCCGTCATTGATCCAG
The DNA here is from genome assembly GCF_040318345.1 of Mesorhizobium sp. M1169. Taxonomy (NCBI): domain Bacteria; kingdom Pseudomonadati; phylum Pseudomonadota; class Alphaproteobacteria; order Hyphomicrobiales; family Phyllobacteriaceae; genus Mesorhizobium; species Mesorhizobium sp. M1169. Next base: position 250,545 of record NZ_JAMYME010000001.1, read on the forward strand.
TGCGAGACGCTGAGCGGTCCGAGATAGGCATGGAGGGCGGACAAATAAGCCTCGCCCAGCGGCGAATTGGCGACGATCAGGGCCAAGGCCGCCGCAGCCATCAGGATGAGGCCGCCGGCCGCCTCGCTGTCGAGGAATTCGCGCAGCATGGAGACCAGCCGCTTTTCGTCCTGCATGTCGCCTCCGTCGTATCAGCGGCAAGGTCCGACACCGCCAAGCGATGATGCGCAAACAGCGCTGGCCGGGCAAGCCTGTAATGAGAGCCCTTTAGCGCGGCGCGCGCTTGGCGAGGATGCGTTGCAGCGTGCGGCGATGCATGTTCAGGCGGCGTGCGGTTTCCGAGACGTTGCGGTCGCACATTTCGTAGACGCGCTGGATGTGTTCCCAGCGCACGCGATCGGCCGACATTGGATTTTCTGGCGGCGCTGCGCGTTCGCCCGCGGTGCGGGTCAGGGCGGCAAAAATATCATCGGCATCGGCCGGCTTCGACAGATAGTCGATGGCGCCGAGCTTTACCGCCGTCACCGCGGTGGCGATGTTGCCGTAGCCGGTGAGGATGATGGCGCGGGCATCGTCGCGCTTCTCGCGAATCGCGGCGACGACGTCGAGGCCGTTGCCGTCGGCCAGCCGCATGTCGACCACCGCATAGGCCGGCGGATTGGCGCGCGCCTTGGCAACCGCCTCCTCGACGCTCTCCGCCGTCTCGACCACGAAACCCCTGGTTTCCATGGCGCGGGCAAGCCGCGTCAGGAACGGCTTGTCGTCGTCCACGATCAGCAGCGAGGTATCCTCGCCTTCGACCATTGCGCCAATCGTTTCGTCAGTACTCATCGTGCTGAAAATCCTGCTGCCTGATTTTTACGCAAATATAGTTTCGCAACGCTATTGTCCAATTTAGGCCGTGTCGAACATGGTGGCCGAAGCCTGCTCGGGATTGAGGAAGACGCTGCGCGGCCACGATATCTGCACGATGGCGCCCTCGCCGGGCTCGCTTGAATTGCGGAAATCGAGCGTCGCGCCGGAGCGTTCGAGCAAGGTCTTGGCGATGAATAGGCCGAGGCCGAGGCCGCCGCCGGCTTCGGTGCCTTGTCGCGTCGACATATAGGGTTCGCCGATTCGGTCGATGATCTCCGGTGGAAAGCCCGGCCCGTCGTCGATGATCGAGAAGCTGACGGCGGCCTCATTCCAGTTCCAGCGCACTGTCACGCTGTTGCGGGCGAAGTCGACCGCGTTCTCGACCAGATTGCCGAGGCCGTAAATGACGCCGGGATTGCGCCGGCCCACCGGTTCCGGGCCGATGCGCTCGCCCGGCCGAAGCTTGATCGAAATGCCGAAATCACGGTGCGGCGCCGTCACCTCCTCGACCAGCGAGGTCAGCGGCAGGCGCGAGAGGTGCACCTCGCTCTCGGAGGACAGGCTGGTCAGGCGCTTCAGGATTTCGCGGCAGCGCTCGCTCTGCGAACGCAGCAGCTTCACGTCCTCGCCGTATTTCGGATCTTCGCCAAGCGCCTTCTCCATCTCCTTGGCGACAAGCGTGATGGTGGCGAGCGGCGTGCCGAGTTCGTGTGCGGCGGCCGCGGCGAGGCCGTCGAGGGCCGAGAGATGCTGTTCTCGCTGCAGCACCAATTCCGTGGCGGCAAGCGCGTTGGCAAGCAGCCGCGCCTCCTCGGCCACCCGGAAGGCATAGATCGCGGTAAAGGCGATGGAGCAGAACACCGCCATCCACATGCCGGCGACATAGATGAACGGCATCGCCAATGGCGCCCCCTCATGCCAGGGCAGCGGCAGGTGGTAAAAGACCAGCAGCGTCGCCGCCACGATCACCAGCGCGCCGAGCATGGCGGTCAGCCGCAGCGGCAGCGACGTCGCCGAGACGACGACGGGCACGGTCATCAGCAGCGAAAACGGATTCGTAAGGCCGCCGGTCATGTAGAGCAGGCCGGCAAGCTGCAGGCTGTCGAAGGTCAGGATGGCAAAGGCCGAGAACGGGGTAAGCCGATGCGCCGCCGGATAGCGGAAAGTCAGCAAAAGGTTCATCCAGGCCGAACAGGCGATCAGCGCAAAACACATGCTGACCGGTAGCGGAAATTTCAGCCCGTAAGCGACCACAAGCACGGTCAGGCTCTGGCCGACGATGGCAAGCCAGCGCAACCTGATCAGCGTGTTGAGGCGCAGCCGCTGGCTTTGCTGGAAGTCGGGTGCGTGCAGGATGTTTATCATGGCCAGTGATTATAGAGGGGAAACAGCCGGAGGTCTTTTCCGAAAACCGTCGAAGCTGGGCCTCGGTTCGGGATGACAGTCTGGAAGCATCAGGTACCGCGCGGCTTGGCGCGGCTGGTGGCGGCGGCGAGAAGCGGGTTCTCCGGCCAGACATGCCTGGGATAGCGGCCGCGCATCTCTGCCCGCACATCGGCCCAGGAGCCGCGCCAGAAGCCGGGCAGGTCGCGCGTCGTCTGGATCGGCCGGTGCGCCGGCGACAGCAATTCGAGCGTCAGCGGCACAGTGCCGTTGGCGATCGCCGGATGCCGGTCGAGGCCGAACAGTTCCTGCACGCGGATCGCCAGCACCGGCCATTCGCCGTCATAGCGGATCGGCAGCCGGCTGCCCGACGGCGCGTCGAAATGGGTCGGCGCCAATGTGGCGATCTTGCGCTGCAATTCGTGCGGCACCAGCGTCATCAGGCCTTGCGAAAGCACGCTGGGATCGATTGCCGCAAAGGATGCCGCGCCGGAAAGGAACGGCAGCAGCCAGTCGTCGAGGCGCTCGAGGAGCGCGGCATCGGAGACATCGGGCCATGGCACGCCGAGGCCGCGATGCAGCCAGCCGAGCCGCTGCCGCAACGTCTCCGCCTCCCTGTTCCACGGCAACAGGGACAGGCCGTGTTCGCGCAAGGCGTCGAGGATGGCGCGATCCGCGTCGGCACCGGTCGGCGCCGGCAGCATGCGTTCGGACAGCGTGATGGCGCCGAGGCGAACCGTTTCGCGCACCCGCACCGCGCGCATGTCGCGGTCGAAGCTCACCTCGCGGCGGGCCTCGATCTTTTCCGCCAGCGCAGTGCGGATGTCGGCCTCATCGATGGCTGCCGCTGCGGTGATGCGGGCGTTCTGCGCCTTGCCCTGCAGGTCGGCGACGACGAGCCAGGTCTCGCCGGCCAGCGGATCGGAGGCGTCGAGCATGGCGCCCGAGCCGTTGGCAAGCACGAAGCGGCCACGCTCGCCGCGCGCTTTGGCGACCCGATCCGGCCAGGCATGGATGAGGAGAGCGCCGGCTGTGCTGCCCTCCCCCTTGAGGGGGTCGGAAGGACGGGCGAGACCCGTGGCTCGCCCCGGCGCGTCGATCCGCGTAGCGGATAGGGGTGGGGCCGCTTCGGGCACGCCATCGACGACCCCGCCCCGTCTCGCTCGTCTCGCTGCGCTCGGCTCGCTTGCCGACCCTCCCCTAGAGGGGAAGGGTGAAGCCTGCTTTGCCAGCCTCTCAGCCAGCTGCCGGGCGGCGGTGGCGCGCGGCGATCTTTCGGCGCGAAAGCGCAGCAGCCGCCGTTCGAGATCGGCACCATCGCCGCCAAGGCCACGCTCGGTCAATAATACGGCGAGCATCGCCGCCTCGAGCGCCTCTCCGGTCCTTGCCGCCTCGGCGACCATATGGGCGAGCCGCACCGGTAGCGCCAGCCGGCGCATCGCGGCACCGGCATCCGTCAGGCGTCCTGCCGCATCGACAGCATCGAGCGCACGTAGCAGTACCCTCGCCTCGGTGAGCGCCGGAGCCGGTGGGGGGTCGAGGAAGGATAGACTGGTCGGATCGGCGACGCCGAACGCTGCGCTATCGAGCAACAGGCCGGAAAGATCGGCCTCGAGGATTTCCGGCGGCGTGAAGGCCGGCAGGGCCGCTGTCTGCTCGGCCCGCCACAACCGGATGGCGACGCCCAGCTGCGTGCGTCCGGCACGGCCGGCGCGCTGGTCGGCGGAAGCGCGGGAAGCACGTACCGTCTCCAGCCGCGTCAGGCCGCTCGCCGGTTCATAGCGCGGCAGCCGCGACAGGCCGGAATCGATGACGACGCGGACGCCGTCGATGGTGATGGAGGTTTCGGCGATCGACGTCGCCAGCACGACCTTGCGGCGGCCGAGCGGCGCCGGCTTGATCGCCGCGTCCTGCGCCTTGTTGTCGAGCATACCATAGAGCGGCACGATGTCGGTATCGGCGCCGACCTTGCCCGCCAGCCGCTCGGCGGTGCGCTCGATCTCGCGCTGGCCGGGCAGGAAAGCGAGCACGCTGCCCTCCTCCCCGGCAAGCGCCGAGCGGATCGCCTTGGCCATGGCGTCCTCGATCGTGACGCCGGCCGGCCGCTCGTCATAGCGGATGTCGACCGGGAAGGCGCGGCCCGCGCTCTCGATCACCGGCGCGCCGGACAGCAATTTTGCGACACGCGCGCCGTCGAGCGTTGCCGACATCACCAGCAATCTGAGTTCGGGCCTCAGCGCACCCTGCACGTCAAGCGCCAGCGCCAACCCGAAATCGCCGTCGAGCGAGCGTTCGTGGAACTCGTCGAATAGCACCGCCGCGACACCAGGCAGTTCCGGGTCGTCGAGGATCATGCGGGACAGCACGCCTTCGGTGACGACGAGAACCCTGGTCTTTGCGGAACTGCGGTTTTCCATGCGCATGGCATAGCCGACGGTTTCGCCGGGCTCTTGGCCGAGCAATTCGGCCATGCGGCGGGCGGCAGCGCGGGCGGCGAGGCGGCGCGGCTCGAGCAGGATGATCTTTCCGGCGCCGAGCCATTCAGCGTCGAGCAGCGCCAGTGGAACCAGCGTCGTCTTGCCGGCACCGGGTGGCGCCACCAGCACGGCGCTGTTACCATGGCTCAGCGTTTCATTGAGCGCCGGCAAGACAACGGAGACCGGCAGGTCCGGCAAGGGTTTTGTCGTCATTGTGCTATGCTGTGCAGCCAGTTGGCAGCAACCGCATATCAGCGGTGGCGGTCGCGGCGCAACCTCGGCGCCGACTCAAAGCCTGGTCCGCGAAAACGGGTTCCAGCGCACCGTGCCGAGCCGCACCTCCTCGCGCACCATGGTCAGCAGGCCGGAACCGCCGACCACGGCCAAGCCGACCAGCGACAGAAAATCCGGATATTCCCTGAAGAACAGCGCACCCAGAACCACCGCCCAGACGATCTGCGAGTAATGCGTCGGCGCGATGCGGTTGGCCGGTGCGTATTTGACCGCCAGCAGATGCAACAGCTGGCCGCCGGCGGTGAAGGCGCCGGCCAGTACCAGCCAGGCCCATTGCCTGCCATCCGGCAACGAGAACGAGGTAGCCGCCGCACCGGCGCCGTTGAAGAGCAGGCCGTAGCCGATCAGCACGCCGAGCATCGTCGTGCGCTTTTCCTGCGCGGCGAGCGAACGCATCAGGATCACATTGGTGGCGGCCAGGAAGGCGATGATGAACGCCGCCAGATGACCAAGATGCAATTCGCGAAACCCCGGCCTGACGACCAGCATGACCCCGGCAAAGCCGGCGACCACCGCCAGCCACCGCCACGGGCCGACCTTCTCCTTGAGGACCAGCGTGGCTAGGATGGTGACGAACAGCGGCGCCAGAAAGATGAGCGCATAGACTTCCGCCAGCGGGATGGTGGTGAAGGCATAGACGCTGAGCACGCCCGAGGCGATGCCGGCCCAGGCCCGGGCCTGTACCGCCCAGGGCCGGTTGGTGCGCCAGAAATCGAGCCAGCGCTCGCCTGCCGGCCTGGCAAAGAGCAGAAAGCAGCCGGCAAACAATGTCGAGAAGAAGCCGATCTCGAAGACGTTGAACTGCCCGCCCAGGCTTTTGACAACGGCGTCGCTGCACGAATAGCTTGCATAGGCGATGAGCGCGAGCAGAATTCCGTTAGGCACGTTTTTCCATTTCCGGGAGAGATGAGAGTGAAGATATTGGCGCTTGGCGCGCATTCGGACGACATCGAGATCTTCATGTTCGGTACGATGGCGGCCTATGCCGCGCAAGGCGCAGAACTCTTTTTTGCCATAGCCACGGATGGCACCAGGGGCGGCTACGGCGATCCGTCAGCGCTGGCCCGCACGCGCCGCAAGGAGGCGATGGCGGCGGCCGGCCTGCTTGGCGTGACGCCGCGCTTCCTTGACTTTCCCGATGGCGGGCTGGTCGCGGATGCCGCGCTGATCGGGGCGCTCAAAGCACTGATCGGCGAGATAGGGCCGGATCTGGTGATAACGCATGCGCCGAACGACTATCATGGCGACCACCGCGCGCTGTCGGATGGCGTGCGCATCGCAGCGTCATTCTCGGTGCCGGTGCTACATGCCGACACGTTCGGCGGCACCGGGTTTTCGCCAACGCACTACGTCGACACCTCCAGGCATTTCGATCTCAAGGCGGAGGCGATCCGGGCGCACCAGTCGCAGGATCCCGAGCGTTTCGTCGACGCGGCGCGCACGCAGAACGCCTTTCGCGCCGGCCAGTGCAACGGCCCGGCCGGATCGTTTGCCGAGGCCTTCCGCTTCGAGCCAGTCTTCCCCTTCGCCGATATCCGCGCGCTGCTGCCGCCGGCCCCAGTGATCCGTCCGGTGGCTGTCAGCAACAAGACGGTGACCTAGACAGGTCGCCGCAACTTCTCACGTTGCTTTCCTGTCCAGCATGCTGCGGTGCAGCAACGAATTCGCTTGCTTTGTTTAGTAAAAATTGCATCACTAAACAAATTACTAAACATCCGGTGCGCCGCCGCGTCGTTGTGTTTGGGCCCCGGAGGAGGGGTTTAGCGGGCTCTTGAAACCGTCATCCGGACGTGTTTCGCAAATGGGAGGAAGGCATGAAATCGACCTTGAAATTGGCGTTGGGACTGGCATCGACACTCTTTGCGTCGACAGCCGTTTCGAATGTCGCGCAGGCAGAAGATCTGACGCTTTGCTGGGCAGCCTGGGACCCGGCCAACGCGCTTGTGGAATTGTCCAAGGACTTCACCAAGGAAACCGGCATCGGCATGAAATTCGAATTCGTGCCGTGGACCAACTATGCCGATCGCTTTCTCAACGAGCTGAATTCGCACGGCAAGCTGTGCGACCTCATCATCGGCGACAGCCAGTGGATCGGCGGTGCCGCCGAGAACGGCCATTACGTCAAGCTGAACGACTTCTTCGACAAGGAGAAGATCAGCATGGATGATTTCGTGCCGGCGACCGTCGTCGGCTATTCGGAATGGCCGAAGAACTCGCCGAATTACTGGGCGCTGCCGGCCATGGGTGACGTCGTCGGTTGGACTTACCGCAAGGACTGGTTCTCCAAGCCGGAGCTGCGGAAGGAATTCAAGGAAAAGTACGGCTGGGATCTCGGCCCGCCGACGACCTTCGACCAATTGAAGCAGATCGCCGAATTCTTCCAGAAGCGCGACATCGACGGCAAGACCGTCTATGGCGCGTCGATCTACACCGAGCGCGGCTCGGAAGGCATCACCATGGGCGCCATGGACGTGCTCTACAGCTTTGGCTTCCAGTACGAAAACCCGAAAAAACCCTACGAGATGGAAGGCTTCGTCAACTCCGATAAATCGGTGAAGGGCCTGGAGTTCTACAAAGCCCTCTACGATTGCTGCACCCCTCCCGGCGCCTCGAACAGCTACATGGGCGAAGGCGTCGATGCCTTCAAATCCGGCCAGGTGGCGATGCACATGAACTTCGCCTTCACCTGGCCAGGCCTGCAGAAGGACGAGAATGTCGGCGGCGACAAGATCGGCTATTTCGTCAATCCCAAAGGTCCGGACGGGGACCAGTTCGCCCAGCTCGGCGGCCAGGGCATCTCGGTGGTCTCCTATTCCGACAAGCAGGAAGCCGCGCTCAAATACATCAAATGGTTCGCCAACAAGGACGTGCAGTCCAAATGGTGGTCGCTCGGCGGCTATTCCTGCCTCAACGCGGTCGTCAAGGACCCCGCCTTCCCGGCCAGCCAGCCCTATGCGCAGACCTTCCTCGACTCGATGGCCATCGTGAAGGACTTCTGGGCCGAGCCGAGCTATGCCCCGCTGTTGCAGGCATCGCAGAAGCGCTTCCACGACTATGTCGTTGCCGGGCAAGGCTCGGCCAAGGATGCGCTCGACGGCCTCGTCAAGGACTGGACCGAGGTCTTCCAGGACGATGGCAAGATGTAAACGGCTCCTCCCGAGCCCATGACCGAACCGTCCCGTGCCACTTGGCACGGGACACAGTTCAGATAAATTCCATTGTCGAGACGAGCCAAGTGACCGAAGCAGGACTGACCATGCTCAATCGGACGGCGGACAGCGTTGCCCGGGCTACGCCCGAGCCGTTGGCCCGCAAGGTCCGGGGCATCAGCGACAAGGGCCTCGCCTGGCTGTTCATCTCGCCGACGATCCTGTTGCTGTTAGCTATCAACATCTTTCCGCTGTTCTGGGCAATCTATCTGTCCTTCACCAATTTTCGCGCCAATCGGCCCAACGAGGTTGTGAAGAACCTCGGGCTGGCCAACTACAAGCGCATCCTCGCCGACCAGGACATCTGGATCGCCATGCAGACGACGGCGCATTTCGTGTTCTGGACCATCCTGCTGCAGACGCTGATCGGCTTCACTCTGGCCTGGCTGATCGACCGCAAGTTCCGCGGCCACGCCTTCTGGACGACCATCATCCTGGTGCCGATGATGCTATCGCCGGCGGTGGTCGGCAATTTCTGGCGCTTTCTCTACGAGCCGCAGATCGGGCTGTTCGCCTACGCCGTTTCGTTCGTCACCGGCATTCCGGCAACCGAGATCAGCATGCTCTCCAACGTGTCACTGGCGCCATGGTCGATCATCATCGTCGACACCTGGATGTGGACGCCTTACGTAATGCTGATCTGCCTCGCCGGCCTGCGCTCGATCCCCGAATACATCTACGAAGCGGCCGAGGTCGACCGCGCCTCCAACTGGCGGCAGTTCTGGTCGATCACGCTGCCGATGGCGCTGCCCTTCATCATGCTGGCGGTGCTGTTTCGCGGCATCGAGAACTTCAAGATGTTCGACATGGTCAATTTGCTCACCGGCGGCGGGCCGGGATCGACCACCGAAGTGGCCTCGATCACGCTGAAGCGGCAGGCCTTCGAAAGCTGGCGGACGGGCTATTCCTCGGCTTTCGCCATCATCCTGTTCGTCGCAGTGTTTGGCCTCGCAAACATCTACGTCAAGGCGCTCAACAAGGTGAAGCAGAGATGAGCCTGACGTCAGCCCATTCCGTTGTCGCGCCGTCGGCCACGTCGAAGCGCGTCGCCGGCGCCATCATCGTCGCCTACGCGCTGATCTCGATCGTGCCGCTGCTGTGGATCTTCGCCACCAGCTTCAAGACGCCGCCGGATTCGATCGCCTATCCGCCGAAGATCCTGTTCCAGCCCAGCCTCGAGGGCTACTGCAATTTGTTCTCGACCCGGACTCGGCAAACACCGGAATACATCAACTCGCTGGGACCGGCGACGGGCCTATGCGACGAGACGGTGCGCAAGCGCAATATGGTGATCGCCGGCCCGTCCAACTTCATGCCGCGCTTCGTCAATTCGCTGATTATCGCGTTCGGCTCGACGTTTTGCGCGGTTTTCCTCGGCACGCTGTCGGCCTATGGTTTTTCGCGCTTCAAGGTGCCGCTCGCCGACGACCTTCTGTTCTTCATCCTGTCGACGCGGATGATGCCGCCGATCGCGGTCGCCATCCCGATCTACCTGATGTACCGGGAGCTTGGCCTGTCGGACACGGCTCTCGGCATGATCCTGCTTTATACGGCGGTCAACGTGTCCTTGGCGGTGTGGCTGCTGAAAGGCTTCATCGACGAGATCCCGCGCGAATATGAAGAAGCGGCGATGATCGACGGCTACACCAGGCTGCAGGCGTTCTGGCGCACGGTGCTGCCGCAGGCGACCACCGGTATTGCCGCAACCGCCATCTTCTGCCTGATCTTTGCCTGGAACGAATATGCCTTCGCTGCGCTGCTGACCTCGGGCACGGCGCAGACCGCGCCGCCCTTCATTCCGACCATCATCGGCGAAGGCGGTCAGGACTGGCCGGCGGTCGCGGCCGGCACGACGATCTTTCTGGTGCCGATCCTGGTCTTCACCATCCTGCTTCGCAAGCAATTGCTGCGCGGCATCACCTTTGGCGCGGTGCGTAAATGAGCATGACCGCAAAACGCAAATCGCGCTGGCCCGTCTGGGCCAGGCGCGGGCTGATGGAAAACGTAGCCACCGCGATCATCGCCATCGGCTTCCTGATGCTGTTCCAGCCCTTCGCACTGGTGCTCTACACCTATTCCTTCATCACCATGCTTGCGGGCACGGCGATGTTCATCATCGTCTCGAAATTTCCGGAGTAGACGATGGCCGAGATCGGGGTCGAACATCTGAGGAAGGCATTCGGCGATTTCGTCGCCGTGCAAGATTCCAACTTCGTCGTCGAGGACGGCGAATTCTTCGTCATGCTGGGGCCGTCCGGCTGCGGCAAGACGACGACGTTGCGCATGATCGCCGGGCTCGAACTGCCAACCGGCGGCAAGATCCTGCTTGGCGGCGAGGACGTCACCATGCGGCGTGCCCGCGAGCGCGACATCGCCTTCGTCTTCCAGCTGTTCGCGCTCTATCCGCACATGAATGTGCGGAAGAACATCGGCTTTCCACTGCTGGCGCAAGGCGTGCCAGGCGCTGAAATCCGGAGCCGAGTGGAGGAGACGGCGAAGCTTTTGCGGATCGACCATCTGCTCAACAAATCGGTCTCCGGGCTTGCCGGCGGCGATCGCCAGCGCGTGGCGCTCGGCCGCGCCATCGTACGGCGGCCAAAATGCTTCCTGATGGATGAGCCGCTCGGCACGCTCGACACCGAATTCCGCGACCTGATGGTCCATGAATTGCGAGAACTGCACAACCGCATTCACGCCACCACCGTCTATGTCACGCATGACCAGATGGAAGCGATGTCGATGGCCGACAAGATCGCGGTGATGAACCACGGCGTCATCGAGCAGTTCGGCACGCCGCGCGAGATCTACGACCGGCCGGCGACGATGTTCGTCGCCGACTTCATCGGCTCGCCGCCGATGAATTTCCTCGGCTTCGGCGGCGGGCTTTCAAAGGGCGCCAGGGAAATTGTTGTGCAAGGCGCGAAGGTGGCCGTGCCGGAGATCCGCGAGGACGTCGCGCCGGCCGAGATGGCGCTTGGCATCCGACCGGAGCACATCCGCTTCGATGACGCTTCGAAGCTGCGCGGTGCTATTTACGGCACGGAATATCTCGGCACCACTCAGATCGTCGCGGTGGAGACAGCGGACGGCATCATCAAGGCCAGGGTGCCGGCCGAAATCCGGCTCAATCCGGGCGATCATGTGGGCCTGACGCTGAGCAGCGCGCGGCTGTCGCTGTTCGCAAAAGGATCCGGGCGTGCGGTGCGCACCGAAATCCATGACTCGGCCTCCCAGGGGAGAGCACATCATGGCTGACGTTCACATCAAAAGCGTGACCAAGGCTTTTGGCGAGCATGTCGCCGTCGACAATCTCGACCTGCATATCGCCGACGGGGAATTCGTCGTGCTGCTCGGGCCGACCGGCGCCGGCAAGACGACGACGCTCAGGCTGATCGCCGGGTTGGAGCGTCCGGAAGCGGGCTCGATCCATATTGCCGGCCACGACACGACGACGCTGTCGCCGGCCGAGCGCGACACCGCTTTCGTGTTCCAGCAATATTCGCTCTATCCGCATCTGTCGGTTTACGACAACCTCGCCTTTCCGCTGCGCTCGCCAGCACGGAAAATGCCGGAGGATCAGATCCGCCGCCGCGTCGAGGACGTGGCCAAGATGGTGCGCATCCACCACAAGCTGAATAATCGCTCGACCAAACTCTCTGGCGGCGAGATGCAGCGCGTCGCCATCGGCCGCGCTTTGGTGCGCAAGCCGTCGATCTACCTGATGGACGAGCCGCTGTCGTCGCTCGACGCCAAGCTGCGCGCCGATCTCAGGCTCGAGCTGAAGCGCATCCAGGCGGAACTCGGCGCCACAATGCTCTACGTCACGCACGACCAGATCGAAGCGATGACCATGGCCGACCGCATCGGCATTCTCGCCGACGGCGTGCTGGTGCAGATCGGTTCCCCGCGCACGATCTATTCTGAGCCGGCAAACCTTCACGTCGCCGCAAGGCTCGGCCAACCGGCAATCAATTTGTTGCCGGTCGGACTGCTGCCGGATGGCGGCGTGCCGGCGGGAACAAAGACGATCGGTGCCCGTACCGAACATCTTTCGATCGAGAAGGCGGCGAACGGCCATGCCGACGGCGTCGTCGATTGGGTCGAGCATCTCGGCGACCAGAACCATCTGCATGTGACGGTGGGGACCAGGAAGCTGGTGACGCTAACCGACCCCGACACCGACCTGGCGCAGGGCGACAAGATCATGATCCGCTATCGCTCGCCGCTGTATTTCGGCCCCGATGGGCGACGGCTGATGTGAGCGCTGCGCGAGTGTTTTCCTGGCACCTTTCAACCGGCAATTTCGGGCACCGGACTGGACCAATTCGATGAAGCATTTTTTCAATCGCAGGGATACGATCGTAACTGAGGCCCTGGACGGCTTCCTCGGTACGACCGGCGCCGGCGATCTCGCTCGCCTCGACGGCTATCCCGAGATCAAGGTCATTCTCCGCGCGGACTGGGATAAGACGAAGGTCGCGGTCATTTCCGGCGGCGGGGCCGGGCACGAACCTGCCCATGCCGGCTTTGTCGGCATTGGCATGCTGACGGCGGCGGTTTCGGGCGAGATCTTTGCTTCGCCGAGCGTGGAAGCGGTATTGGCCGCCATCCGCGCGGTGACCGGTCCCGCCGGGTGCCTGCTGATCGTCAAGAACTATACCGGCGATCGCCTCAACTTCGGCCTGGCAGCCGAGAAGGCGCGCGCCGAAGGTTTTCGGGTCGAGATGGTGATTGTCGCCGACGATATCGCCCTGCCGGACATTGCCCAGCCGCGTGGCGTGGCCGGCACCTTGTTCGTGCACAAGATCGCCGGCCACCTGTCGGAAGCCGGCATTGACCTGGCGACGGTTGCCGCTGCGGCGCGGGCCGCGGCGGCGGATATCGTTTCGCTCGGCATATCGCTGTCATCCTGCTCGATCCCCGGTCAGAGCCATGACGAAAGATTTGGCGCCGACGACGCTGAACTCGGCCTCGGCATCCATGGCGAACCGGGCGTTGAGCGGATTGCGGTGCAAAGTGCCGAAAGGCTGGTTGCGATCATGTCGGAGCGCCTTGCCGCGCGGCTCGATCCGGTCAGCGACTACGCCTTGCTGATCAATAATCTCGGTTCGGTGCCACCGCTGGAAATGTTGCTTGTCGCCAATGCGGTATTGGCTTCACCGCTGGCACAAAAGGTGACGCTGACAATCGGGCCCGGGCAGCTTGTGACCGCGCTCAACATGAACGGCTTTTCCCTGTCGCTGATCCGGCTCGATGCGTCGCGCGAAGCGGCGTTGCGGGCGCCGGTAGGCCCTCACGCCTGGCTGCCGGCAAGAGCCGTTCGCCAAGCCAGCGTCGTGCCGATGGCCAAAGCCGCCGGCCCGAACAACGCGTCGAAAGCCAGCCAGGACGCACGCACCGACCGGTTGGTTGTCGCGGTCTGCGAACGGCTGATCTCGCTTGAAGGCGCGTTGAACGGACTGGATGCCAAGGCGGGAGACGGTGACACCGGATCGACTGTGGCGGCCGGTGCGCGCAGCGTGCTTGGCCGCATTGCGACACTGCCGCTCGCTGAGCCTGCCGCAGCGCTCGCCGTCGTCGGCGACATCCTGAGCGCCAGCATGGGCGGCTCTAGCGGCGTGCTGTTGTCGATCTTCTTCACCGCCGCCGCGCAGGCGCTGGAGTCTGGCGAAACGCTTCCCAAGGCGCTTCTCGCCGGCCTCGATCGGATGTCCTTCTATGGTGGAGCGAGGGTCGGCGATCGCACGATGATCGATGCCCTGGAACCCGCCTTGAGGGCGCTGGATAGGGGGAGTCTGGAAGATGCGGCGGTCGCGGCGCAACGCGGAGCCGAGGCCACCGCTGCCATGCGCAAGGCCAAGGCCGGGCGGTCCGCCTATATTGGCAGCCAGCTCGACGGCGTGGTCGACCCCGGCGCCTTTGCCGTCGCCGAGGTCTTCACTGCCCTCGCTGCGTTGCTCGAACCCGCTTGACTGGGGAAAAGAATGCTTCAATTGCCGGATATGCAATTTTCTCGTACTGCCGGCAGCGCAGGGGCCAGGAGCATGGGTGACATGGCGGCAGCGGATATTTCCAGGCTGATCGAGGCGGCGGCAAACACGATCGCCGCACATGCCGACGAGCTGACCAGTCTCGACCAGGCCATCGGCGACGGCGACCATGGGCTCAACATGAAACGCGGCTTCGAGGCAGTGCGGGCCGAGGCCGGCGCGTTTGCGACAAAGCCGTTGCCCGAGGCGCTGAAGGCGATCGGCACCAAACTGGTGATGACCGTCGGCGGAGCCTCCGGTCCCTTGTTCGGCACGCTGTTCATGGCGCTCGGCAAGGAGATTTCCGCCGCGCCGGGTCGCGCCGACCTGGCGGCGGCCTTCGGCAAGGCGATCGAAGCGGTTGCAGCCAGAGGCAAGTCGCAGGCCGGGCAAAAAACCATGCTCGACGTGCTGCAGCCGGTGCATGAGGCCCTGCTGCAGGGAAAGACGGCAGCGGACATCGTCGAGATCGCCGACAACGCGGCCGACGCGACCGTGCCGATGAAGGCGCTGCGTGGGCGCGCCTCGTTCCTTGGCGACCGTTCGATCGGTCATATGGATGCCGGCGCACGCTCGACTGCGCTTCTGGTGCGAGCCGTAGCCGAGGCAATCGAGAGGCGCGCATGAGCAATGTCGGCATCGTCATCGTATCGCATTCGCCGCTGGTCGCCGAAGGCACCGCCGACATGGTGCGGCAGATGGTCGGCAACGAAGTGCCGCTTGCATGGTGCGGGGGAAACGGCCATGGCGGGCTGGGAACCAATGTCGAGGCGATCATGGACGCCATCGACAAGGCCTGGTCGGAGGCGGGGGTCGCGATCCTCGTCGATCTCGGCGGTGCCGAGACCAATAGCGAGATGGCGGTCGAGATGATCGGCGAACCACGCGCCCAGAAGATCATTGTCTGCAATGCGCCGATCGTCGAAGGCGCGGTGATGGCGGCGACCGAGGCTTCCGGCGGCGCCTCGCTCAGGGAAGTGGTGGCGACGGCGCACGAATTGTCGCCGTCGTGAACGAACGGGAATTTTGACAAGCATGTCCGCAGCAGCCGAAGCCAGCGTCCTGATCACCCATGAGGTGGGACTGCATGCGCGTCCTTCGGTGAAGTTCACCAAGCTTGCCAAGACGTTTTCGGCCGACGTCGAGATTGCGCTCGCCGCCAACGGGCCATGGTTCGACGCCAAGAGCATCGTCAAGGTGATGGCGGCGAAAGCGCCGAAAGGCACTGTCCTGCATATCAGAGCCAAAGGGGACGGCGCCGGCGAGGCGGTCGGCGCACTGGTCGAGCTGGTGCGGCGCGATTTCGACGAAGGCAAGGACCATGCCCGAACCGCTTAGGCTGCAGGGCATTTCGGCATCGGCCGGCTATGCCGAGGGGCCGCTGTTCAATCTGGACCAGGCTGCTGTGCGTTATGTCCGCAAGGCGACTGCCGCGGACGAGAAGGCGGCGCTTGAGGCCGCCATCTCCATTGCCGCAGGCCGGCTCGCGACATTGATCGAAACCAGCGACAGCGAGGCGGCCGGGATCCTCGAATTCCAGCTCGCCATGCTGGAGGACGACGCGCTGACCGGCCCGGCCTTTGCGCGAATTGCCGAGGGCATGGCTGCTGATGTGGCCTGGCGAAAAGCGCTCGACGCCGAGATAGCCGGCTATGAAACATCCGAGCAGGACTATTTCCGGGCGCGCGCGGCCGACATGCGCGACATACGCGACCAGGTGCTACACGCACTTGCCGGGGGCGGCGACATTGCCGCGCCGGCAGGTGCGATCTTCTACGGCGAGGATATCGCACCGACGCGCTTCCTCGAAACCGACTGGAGTGCCGGCGGCGGCATAGCACTTACGGCCGGAAGTGCCGCAAGTCATGTCGCAATGCTGGCACGCTCACGCGGCGTGCCAATGGTGGTGGGGTTGGGGCTCCTAGCGCGTGGGCCAGCCGGGCCCGGTGCTTCGCCGGCTCACCTTGCCGGAATCGCATTGCTCGATGCCGAACATGGCGGCATCGTGTTGGCGCCTTCGAAAGCGGAGATCGATGCATTCCGGCGATCGTCATCGTCTTTCGCGGCGCATCGCGACAAAGCGGCAGCCTATTTGACAAGGCCGGCAGCAACGAAGACCGGCATAGCGGTCCACGTGCAGGTGAATATTGCCGATCCGTCCGATGTCGACCGCATCGATGCTGCGGCGTGCGACGGTGTCGGGCTGATGCGGACCGAATTCCTGTTCGGCAAGACGCTGCCGGACGAGGAGACGCAATATCGCGCCTACCGTAGAGTGCTGGAATGGGCAGGCGACAGGCCGGTGACGATCCGTACTGTCGATGCGGGCGGCGATAAACCTGTGCCGGGCCTGACCGTCGAGGAAGGTAATCCATTCCTTGGCCTGCGCGGGATCAGGCTGTCGCTGATGCGTCCGGAGGTCTTTCGTGTGCAGATCCGCGCCTTGCTACGTGCCGCCATGCACGGCAATCTGAAGGTGATGTTCCCGATGATCGCCGTTCCGGAAGAGTATGAACACGCCACCGCGCTGTTCGCTGAGGAGCAGGCTGACCTTTTGGCGCGCGGCATCGCGCACAAAATGCCGCCGCTTGGCATCATGGTCGAGGTGCCGTCGGTGGCCATCGCACCGGAGGCATTCGCCAAGGCCGCTTTCTTCTCGATCGGTTCGAATGATTTGACCCAATACGTGATGGCCGCCGCGCGCGACAATGCGTCGGTCGCACATTTGAATTCCGTCAGGCATCCGGCCGTGCTCCGGCTGATCGCCTCGGTTGCCGCCTTCGGCCGCGAGCATAATATCCCGGTCAGCCTGTGTGGCGATGCCGGCGGCGACCCCGCCTCGATCCCGGCGCTGCTCGAAACCGGCCTGCGTGACCTCTCCGTCGCTCCCGCCCAACTCGCGATGGCCAAGGCGGCCATCGCGGACGTTTCGATCTAGGCCCCGGTATGGCAGACAAGGCGTCGCAATCCGGCCCCGAAGAGGCGATCCGCGCCTACAAGACGATCCTGTCGCAGGTGATCGACCAGCGCCCGTCCGGCATGCGCCAGCGCCTCGCCGATGCGCTGGGCAAGCATCGCAGCTTCGTCACGCAGATTTCCAGCCCGGCCTATTCGACGCCGATCCCGTCGAAGCATTTGCCGGCTATCTTCTCCGTCTGCCATTTCAGCCCGGCCGAACGCGATCATTTCCTTGAGGCCTACCATCGGGCGCATCCGGGAAAGATGTCGCTGGCCGCAGGCTTGCGCAAGACACGCCATGTCTCGCTGATCGTTCCCGATTTCGGCGACGACAAGCAGAACGCGGCGCTCGACCGGGCGGTCAACGATTTCATCCAGAAGATCACCAGCATCGCCGGCAAGGGCAGCTGACGCTGGGCTATTTCGGGAGGACGGCCATGAAGAAATTTTTGAATTCGGTCGATACGGTGCTGACCGAGAGCCTCGACGGCTTCGTTGCCGCGCATGCCGATATCCTGGCGCTTGGCGAGGAACACAAATTTGTCCGCCGCAAGCTGCTCACACCGGGCAAGGTGGCGCTGATCTCCGGCGGTGGCTCGGGTCACGAGCCGCTACATGGCGGGTTCGTCGGGCACGGCATGCTGGATGCGGCCTGCCCCGGCCAGGTATTCACCTCGCCAACGCCTGACCAGATGATGGCGGCGGCCGAAGTCGTCAATACGGGCGCCGGCTGCCTGTTCATCGTCAAGAACTACGAGGGCGACGTGATGAATTTCGACATGGCCGCTGAAATGTCGGAAGGCGTGATGCAAATCGTGACCAATGACGACGTTGCGGTCGAAAACTCGTCCTACACCACCGGCCGGCGCGGCGTCGCCGGCACGCTGGTGGTCGAGAAAATCGTCGGCGCGGCGGCCGAACAAGGCATGGCACTGGAGCCGTTGAAGGCGCTCGGCGAGCGCGTCAACGGCGCGACGCGCTCGATGGGCGTGGCGCTGACCAGTTGCACCGTGCCGGCGGCGGGCAAGCCGACCTTCGATATCGGCGACGGCGAGATGGAGTTCGGGGTCGGCATCCACGGCGAGCCTGGGAGGCGGCGCGACACATTGAAAAGCGCCGATGCTATCGCCGAGGAGATCTGTACCGCAATCCTGGGTGACCTGGGCGACGGTGCCAGAGGCCAGGCGCTACTCTTCGTCAACGGCTTTGGCGGCACACCGTTGATGGAGCTTTATCTGATGTACAACAGCGCCCGCAAAATCTTCGAGAAGCACGGCGTGACGGTGATCCGGTCGCTGGTCGGGTCCTATGTGACCTCGATCGATATGGCCGGCTGTTCGATCACGCTGAGCATGCTCGACGACGAGGCGGCTGTTTGGTGGGATGCACCGGTACATACGGCCGCGCTGCGCTGGGGCATGTAGCGGCGGAGAATGCCCCAGAAATAGTCGGTGACAAGACCGGTATCGGCAACGCCGCGCATCGCCAGACAGTTGCCCTCCTCACCCTGCGTAAGATAAAGAATCTGCGGGTTTGGGGAGTTCGAGCATGCGTTACAATTGGGATCGGGCGCCGACGGGTTTCGAGCGCCATGGAAAGGTGCTGGCAGCCGCCTTGCTGATCGTCGGCGGGGTCGGACTTATGCTCGCTGCCCTCCCGCTTTAGGGACAACAAACTCGGGTAGCGGACTACGTCTCAGCGCGTTGCCTCAGTGCGCCTGGCCAGTCACGGCGATGAAACGGCGGTCGCGCCCTTCAAATCCCTGGCTGAAGCGCTGCACGAGCACCGCAAGCACGCCCGGTTTTCCATCCGGGGTGAATGCGTAAGATTCCGACAGGCTGTAGGAAGTCGGGCAATTCCTCGAACCGGGCACCGCCTTGTCCTCATGCAGCAGCTTGATCGGCTTGCCGTCCTGACCCTGCAGCGTCAGGCGAAAGCCGAGCGCCTTGCCGGTCGTTTCGCCTTGCAGCGTCGCGTCGAAACTCGCTGAACAATCCGCCGTGCTGTCGGCACGGATCTGCTCGAGCTGGATGGTGCCAAGCTCGTCATAGGCCGGCGAAAGCCATTTTTGCGAAACCTGCTCGAGGCGCGCAATGTCATTGTAGGCGACCATGTCGTCGGGAAAGGTGAACCTGTCCAAGGCAGTCCGCTCGCCGCGCGGCGCGATGGCATATTTGGCCAGCAAGGGCGCCGCCAGTTCGGCGGCCTGTGCCCTCGCCTGCGCAAGCGTCAATGTCGAATCCTCCGTCTCGTCGGCGATGACGATCGGCTTGCCGCCGACGAACTCATCGGTCCGCGTGTCGATGATGTCGATCTCCGACCAGCCCGAATCCGAAGCACCGGCATCGAGCGTGCCGTACTGTTCGAAGGCGAAGTAGTTGCCGTCTGGCGAAAAGCCGATGACGCGCCGAGCCGCCGCGTCGCCTGCCTGAGCAGCTGAAGCGAGCACCACCGCCAGCGTCGCAACCGCGGCAAACCCAAGCTCATATCGCAATTTCATCGCGCCCTGCCCCCTAATGCCGAAAATTCGAACGACACCGGCCCCCAGACCATTCATGACCCGCACTTGCGGCCAAGTTAGAACGACAGCAAACGAAACGCACAAATACATGGTTACACAAACCAGCATACGCTATTTCAAGGACAGCAAACATTCCTGGGGAGGAAGCTGGATGGCGTCACGCTACCACGAGGTCTACGACGGCTGGAAACGCGACCCGGAAAAATTCTGGGCCGATGCCGCGGGCGCAATCGACTGGTTCTCGCCCTTCGAGACGGTGTTCGACGCCAATGCCGGCGTCTATGGCAGGTGGTTCATTGGCGCCTCGTGCAACACCTGCTTCAATGCCGTCGATCGTCATGTGGCGGGCGGCCGTGCCGACCAGATCGCGTTGATCCATGACAGCGCGATTTCCGGCACAATCAGGAGATTCACGTATGCCGAGTTGAAGCGCGAGGTGGTCGCGCTGACCTCGGTGCTCAAGAATCGTGGCATCCAAAAAGGCGATCGCGTCATCATCTACATGCCGATGGTGCCGGAAGCAGCCTTCGCCATGCTTGCCTGTGCGCGGATCGGCGCCGTGCATTCGGTGGTCTTCGGCGGCTTTGCCTCGCATGAGCTCGCCACCCGTATCGACGACGCCAAGCCGAAGCTGATCATCTCCGCTTCCTGCGGCCTGGAGCCAGGGCGCGTCGTTGCCTATAAGCCGCTGCTCGACAAGGCGATCGAGATGTCGCGGCACAAGCCGGAAAGCTGCCTTATCCTGCAGCGCGACCAACTGCGCTGCGAACTCAGGGAAAACCACGATATCGACTATGCCGACGCCGTGGCGCGGGAGCGGGCCGCGGGTGCCAATGTCGACTGTGTTCCGGTGCTTGCCACCGATCCGCTCTACATCATCTACACGTCGGGCACGACCGGCCAGCCGAAGGGAATCGTGCGTGACAATGGCGGCCATATGGTCGCGCTGAAATGGTCGATGGAAAACGAGTTCGGCGTCAAACCGGGCGAAGTGTTCTGGGCGGCTTCCGATGTCGGCTGGGTGGTCGGCCATTCCTATATCGTCTACGGCCCGCTGCTGCATGGCTGCACAACGATCCTGTTCGAGGGCAAGCCGGTCGGCACGCCCGATGCCGGCACCTATTGGCGTGTGATCGCCGAGCATGGCGTCGTCGCGCTGTTCACCGCGCCAACCGCCTTTCGCGCCATCAAAGGACAGGACCCGAAGGGCGAATTCGTCCCGAAATACGACCTGTCCAAATTCCGGACGCTGTTCCTCGCCGGCGAGCGCGCCGATCCCGAAACCATCAAATGGGCGGAGCAGAAATTGACCTTGCCGGTGATCGACCATTGGTGGCAGACCGAGACCGGCTCGCCGATGACCATCAACCCCGCCGGACTGGGCCTGTTGCCGGTCAAATACGGCTCGCCCGGCGTGCCGATGCCCGGTTATGACATCCGCGTGCTCGACGATGCCGGGCATGAGGTCAAGCGTGGTACGCTTGGCAATGTCGTGGTGAGATTGCCGTTGCCCCCCGGCTGCCTGCCGACGCTGTGGAATGCCGACGAGCGGTTTCGCCAAGCCTATCTCGACGAGTTCCCCGGCTTCTACAAAACCGCGGATGCCGGCATGATGGACGAGGACGGCTATCTCTATGTCATGGCTCGCACCGACGACATCATCAATGTCGCCGGCCACCGGCTATCGACCGGCGCCATGGAGGAGATTCTGGCCGCGCATCCCGACGTCGCCGAATGCGCCGTCGTCGGTATTGCCGATGCTATGAAAGGCCAGGTTCCACTCGGCTTCGTCGTGCTGAATGCCGGCGTCGACCGCGACGCCGGCATCATCGAAAACGAGGTTGTCACCCTAGTGCGCGAACGGATCGGCCCGGTCGCTGCCTTCAAGACGGTGGTGACGATCAAGCGCCTGCCGAAGACGCGCTCCGGCAAGATCCTGCGCGGCACCATGCAGAAGATCGCCGACAAGGAGGAATGGGCCATGCCGGCAACGATCGACGACCCGGCCATCCTCGACGAGATCACCGCCGCGCTGAACCGCCGCGGCATCGGCCTGTAATGGGCGCCGAAGCCGAGTTGCGTCCGAAGCTCCGGTATGGAACGACCGGCGCCGGACGTGGTATCCACGCGCGGTGTCGTCATGTTGTTTCGGAATCGAGACGCACCCACAGCCATGCGAGACGCCATACGTGACCCTGTTCCAGCGATCGAGAAAGCCCCAGGCCGCGGCACGCCAGCGGCTGGAGATCGATATGCGGGGCGCAGTCGTCTATGCGATCGGCGACGTGCATGGCTGCTACAAGGAACTCCGCGCCCTGGAGCAGAAGATCGTGCTCGATTCGGCGCCCTTCGAAGGGCGCAAGCTCATAATCATGCTTGGCGACTATGTCGATCGTGGACCCCAGTCGGCGCGTGTGCTCGATCATCTGCTGGCGCCACCGCTCCGTGATTTCCAGCGCATCTGCCTTGCCGGCAACCACGAAGTCGTGATGCTGAACTACGTCGACGGGGTCATTTCGAGAGAGTCGTGGCTGGCGATAGGCGGCCTGCAAACGCTGTTTTCCTACGGCGTCGACCCGTCGCGCATGGCCGATCTCTATGGGTCAAGCGAGGAGGTCGACAAGCGCATTCGGGAAGTCATTCCAGCCGACCACATTAGCTTCATGCGCGCGCTGCCGGTCATGGTCTGTTCGGCGAAATTCGTGTTCGTCCATGCCGGCATCAGGCCCGGCATCGACCTCGCCGCGCAGGACGAGGACGACCTGCTGAATATCCGTTCGGACTTCTTCGACGCTGCGCATCTTCTCGACCGCTATGTCGTGCACGGACATACGCCGGTCGACACTCCGAAGCTCGAGGGACGCCGGCTTGGCATAGACACCGGCGCCTTCCAAACCGGCCAGCTGACCGCCCTCAGGATCGTCGACAACCGCGCCAGGTTGATATTTTCCTGAGCGCGATGTCGTCGCTCAGGCGGCTGCCTTGGTGCGCGCTTCCGATTTTTCCAGATAGTAGCTCGAATATTTGTCGAAGAATTTTTCCGAGCCGCCGATCGCGCCATATTTGGCCAGCTTCTTCAGTTCGACCTTGTTCAGCACCGCGCCAATGATCTTCTTGGCGATGTAGGGCTCCGAGCTGAGCATGGATTGCACCATCGCACGCGGCGTGCGTCCCCATTCGGTGACCAGCACGAAGCCGTCGACAAGCGGAGCGAAGGCCTTGGCGTCGACGACAGGCCCGAGCGGCGGCAGATCGACGATGATGTATTCGAAGGTTTCCTTGGCGTTATCGATGAAACGCCGCATGCCGGCTGAAGACAGAAGCTCGCTGGTATGCGAAAACTGGCCACGCAGGACGGCCGGGATGATAGCCAGCTTGGTCTGCCGGTCGATCTTGCCGACCGACTGCCATGTCTGCCCGCTCACCACAGCTTCCATCAGGCCCTGCTCGGCCTCCATACCGAGGCTGCGGCTGAGGCCGGGATTGCGCAGGTCGCCGTCGATCAGCAGCGTTTTCGATCCGTTGACGGCAAGCAGCCCGGCAAGATTGGCCGCCACCGTCGACTTGCCCTCGCCGGGAAGCACCGAGACCACGCCGATGACCCGGCTGCCCTGGCCTTCCATGACGACATCGAAGGCGATCTTGGCGTTGCGCAGCGTCTCGGAGAACATCGATGCCGGGGCATCGACGGTTACCCGCATCCGCGCACGTTTTTCGGCTGCCGACAATGTTTTGGAGGGCTGGGACTTGGAGGACTTGGCGGTCTTGGATTCAACGACTTTGACGTCAGGCTGACCGCCATTGCGCTGGTCATCCTTGCCAGCCTTGCCGATGACCGGCAGGTAGCCGAGGAATTTGAGGCCGACCCGGTCGCGCACATCCTCGCCGGTCCTGAAGAAGCGTTCCCTGAATTCATTCAGGCCACCAACCCCTGCCCCCAGCATCATGCCAAGCGCCAGCGAAAGCCCCAGCACGATGGCTGTGCGCGGGGTTGCGGCCGACTGCGGCATCGTCGCGTCCGAGATGACCCGGATCTTGCCGACCGGGAAGGATTGCTGCTGGGCGGCCTCCTCATAGCGGTTCAGGAACGTCTGGTAGAGCGTCGACAGCGCCGTCGCCTTTTGGTCCAGCTCACGCAGCTTGACCTGCGACTGGTTGTCGATGGAGCTCTTGCCAGCCGCCAAGGCGACATTTGCGCGAAGCGCGGTTTCGCGCGCCAGAGCGACCTCGTATTCGTTGCGGTAGCTTTCGGTCAGTTGCTTCAGCTCGCCGAAAATCTGCGCCGATATGTCGGCCTTCTCCTTGGCGAGCGCGACGGCCTGCGGATGTTGCGGGCCGAAATTGGCTTCGACATCCTGCTGCCGCTTGGATACGGTGAGATAGCGGTTCTTCAGCGTCGTGATGACCGAGCTGCTCGGCTGGTCGTTCGATATCGCAGCGTCCTTGAACGCATTGTCCGAGCCGCTTTCGACGATCGACTTGTACTGCTGATAGCGGGCGCCGGCACGTGCGGTATCGGCCTGCGCGACGATCAGCTGGGTGTTGAGATCGGACAATTGCTTGTCGCTGATCAGCTGGCCGTCATTGACGGCCAATCCGTGTTCGGCCCTGAACTTTTCGACCGCCAGTGCAGCCGCCTGGGAGCTCTCACGAAGCTCGGTCAGCCGGCCTTGCAGCCAGACCGCCGCCCGCTCGGTCGCGTCGAAGCTGGCATCAAGTTGATCGGCTAGATAGGCATCGGCATAGGCCTTGGTGATGGCGGTCGCAAGCGCCGGATCGGTCGCCTGAAAGGAGATGCTGATGACAAAGCTCCGGCCGATCCGCTCGGCATCGAGTTGGGTCTGCAGTTTGAAGATTGCGTAGTCACGGGGCGATGAGGATACGGTGATCGCGTCACGCGTCGCACCATCAAGCTGAGTGACATCGGTTGTGCTAGCGGCGCGCTTGGGGCGGACAGACTGGACGATACCGCGCACAAAGCCAGCAACCTTCGACAGGGCCGATGTCGGAGGGTTCATGAAAGCGTCGTTCTGATCGAGCTTCAGCTTGTCGACGACCACCCCAGCCAGCCTGGCCGACTGTAGTATTTCGATCTGGCTCAGAACGGCGGAGTCGGTCTGCATGCTGACCGACGCCGCCGAAATGTCGTCGACGACCTTGTTCAATCCTTCGTCGATCAGCACGCTGCTCGTCGCCACATAGGTAGGAGGCGTCGTCTGCAAATAGAGCACGCCGAGAAAGAGACCGATGACGGCGCAGGCGGCAACCACTTTCGCCTGCCGCGCGGCCATGCCAAGCAGGCGCTCGATGTCGATGAAGTCTTCGGCGTTTGCCGCATTAGAAGCCGGCAATGGCGTCCTCTTGTCGACAGGAAAATTGGCATAGTTCATCTTCGGTCCAATTCTAGTTTGCAGGCGCTACCGCCTCGAAGGTCGGGACATAGGGTGCAAACCTTGCGCCGGACAGTGCGCGTTACGCGCGGCGCAACGGCCTGTCCTGCGTCATCAGCCGCACCCACAATGCCTCGAAAAAATGGACATTATGCGGCTTCTTCCCGACGCTGATGCGACCGGACGAATTCCTGCAGCATCTCGAAGATCGGGCCCTTCATGTCCTCCCGCGCCAGCGCGAAAGCGATATTGGCCTGGATGAAACCCTCCTTCGAACCGCAGTCGAACATGCGGCCGTCGAAAGGCTGGGCGAAGAAGGCCTGGGTCTGTGCGAGACGCACCATTGCGTCGGTCAGCTGGATCTCGTTTCCGGCGCCGCGTTGCTGGCTGGCAAGCAACGAGAATATCTCGGGCTGCAGGATGTAGCGGCCGTTGATGTAGAAGTTCGACGGCGCGTTGGCAGGAGCCGGCTTTTCGACCATGGCCGTTACCTCGAAGCCCGTGCCGACATCAGCGCCGCGCCCGACAATGCCGTATTTGCTGGTCTCGGTCGGATCGCAACGCTCGACGGCGATGACGTTTGCGCCAGTCCGTGCGTAAAGATTGGCGACCTCGGCGAGACACCCGCGCCCGCCGAAGGACACCATGTCCGGCAAAAGCAATGCGAAGGGCTCGTCACCGATGACTTCGCGCGCGCACCAGACGGCATGGCCGAGGCCTTGCGGCGACTGCTGGCGGATGAAGCTCGTCGCGCCGGCGACGGGAAGCAGGCTTTCAAGCGATTCGAGTTGAGCCTTCTTGCCGCTCTGCTCCAAGGTTCCGATCAGTTCAGGATGCAGGTCGAAATAGTCCTCGATCACCGCCTTGTTGCGGCCGGTGACGAAGACGATGTGCTCGATGCCGGCCTCGAACGCCTCGTCAACCGCATATTGCACGACAGGCCTGTCGACCACCGGCAGCATTTCCTTCGGCATGGACTTGGTCGCCGGCAGGAACCGCGTTCCGAGCCCCGCCACCGGTATGACTGCCTTCCTGACTTTTTTCATTGCATGTTCCTTCTGAGGAGACCGATTTCAACCCTGTCGCAGGCGGCGAAACTGTCTTCATTCACCTGCAGCCCTTCACCTCCCCGCCACCACGGCAAACTGTGCCGCTACCCTTCGCAGCCGGACGGCGATCGGCATGCTCATATGCCGAACCGCCGCCGGATCGCTGAGCGCGGTCCATATCGCCTTGAGCGGGGACCGCGCCTTGATGTGCTGGACCAGCGACAGGAATGATGCCGCCCGGCGCAGGCTGCGAGCGCGCCTGGCGAACGCCGCCTTGGCCGCAGCATCCATGGAATGGGTCGCGGCGAAGGTGGCATCGGCCCTGCGCATCGCCTCGACGTGATGAAGTTCGAGCACCCGGGAGATGGAGCCGGTGCGAATGTGGTAGATATAGCCCGTCGTCGGCTCGACCACGCATTTGCCGCCTTTAGCCAGAGCACTGGCCAGGAGGATATAGTCTTCGCCAATGATCAGGCTTTCATCGTAACGAAGCCCGTTCTCGTTCAGGAACCGGCGCTGGAAGATCGGCTTGAGGTAGCCGAGATTGAACCTCGATTCGAAGAGGACGTTACCGCCGATGAAATCCGCCAGCGAGATTGAACCGAGCCCTTCCAGATAGTCGGCCGGGAACATCGTCTCTTCGGCAAAGCCATCCTCGCGAACGACCTGCAGATTATCGACCGCGATCTCGGCGCCCGCTTTCTCCGCGCGCTCGATTATGGTGCAGAGTCGCCCGGGATAGACCGCGTCGTCGGAATCGAGGACCGCGACCCACCTGCCGCGGGCAAGCTCAAGGCCGGCATTCCTGGCGCCGCCGGGGCCACGGTTTTGCTCAAGCGCGACAACGCGTACGATGTCTTCGGGGTAGGATCTCGCCAGGTCGAGCGTCCGGTCGCGCGACTTGTCGTCGACGACGATGACCTCGACGCTGATATTGCGCTGGGCGACGGCGCTGGCAATCGCCCGATCGATGGTCGCCTCGGCATTGTAGGCGGCAATCACGAAGCTCACGTCAGGCTGCACGCTTGCCCCCTTGCTGCGGCGAAGACAGGCCGTATTGGCGGATTTCACGAACCCCGACGAGGCCGCTGACGACGCCGACATGCATAATGCCGCGAAGCACGCTGCGGTTCCGACGTACGGGGTCGATGGCGACCGGAATTGCCGACAGGAAACTGTAGGCGGCCTTTGCCGCGGCAATGCCGACCTGCTTGAGCCGGGCAAGGCCGTGTGCGTTACGCCCCAGAAGATGACCATGCGTCTGCCCAACGCGGAACCGGCGGCGGCCGAGCCAGTCGAATGCCGCCCTGGCAGGTGGCACCGCTTCGTCGACCCAAGCCTCCGGCGAAAAGGCGATGCGGCCGCCGGCCTTGACCATCTGGTCGAAGAATTCCGTATCTTCGCCGCCGGTCTGGCCACGCGCCAGGCTGAAGCGCCGGCCGCGCAGGCTCTCAGCGCCAATCCTGAGCAGGACGTTGCAGGTGTAGCCGGTGCGGATTTCGCCGCTCACCCAGACCGGCAAGGTCGAGTGGAAATCGCCTTTGCGCATCCAGGCGGGCGCATCCGGCAGGTAACGGGCTTGCACCGGCCCAAGCACCGTCGCAGCACCTGTTGCTTCCGCCGTCGCCAGCAGTTCGGCAAGCCAGCCAGCGGTGGCCGTCTCGTCATCGTCGATAAAGGCGACGAAATCCGCCGCACTGGCATCGAGGCAAGCGTTGCGCGCTATCGAGATGTTGCGGGCCGGGGCGTGCCGGTAGGTCATTGGCAGCTTCAACTCCGCAGCCAGCGTCGTCACCATCTGTTCGGCCGTCGGCGTATCGTCGTTGTCCGCGATGATAACACCGACGTCGAATCCCGCGGGCATATCCATGGCCGCTATGGAGCGAAGCGTGTTGGCAAGCTCCGGCCGGCGAAATGTGCAGACGCAGATATCGATGCTTCGATTTTTCCTGACCGGGTCCATCACGCTACCCCGCGCTGCGGTCGCGGTGCGAGCAGTTGCAGCCAGAAACCGACCGACCAGCCGAAATGCATGACCATTGCCGAGACGCCGGCAAGCGCAATGTCGGCTTTGCGCTGGCTGAGAGCGGTCCAAAAGCCGTAGCCGAGGCAGACCGACGCCCATAGCAAAAGCGGCACGGCCGCCAGCCAGTGGACGAAGGAAAAGGCGGCGAGAAGAACCACGGGGAACACCAGAAGCGGCACCATCTGCCGGATCTTCGGGATCATGCGGTGCTTGAGAACGTTCTTCGCCCGGCCACGGCCATAGCCGAGATACTGAAAATAGAGGCCCTTCAGCGAGGAACGCGGGTAGTAGACCATTTGCGTCTTGCCGGTCATCCAGATGCGGTAACCGGCCTGGCGGAGCCGATAGTCGAGTTCGGCATCCTCATTGTGGCTGAACGTTTCGTCATAGCCGCCGACCGCGGTGAAGGCCGATATCCGTATCAGTGCGTGGTGGCCATGATCGACCCATTCTCCCGCCGAAAGATGCCGGTGCTTGGAGCCGCCGGTGCCGAGCCTGGAGTTCTGCGCCGCTGCCGCTGCTTTCTGAACCATGCCGCTGCCACTGGTCAGCATCGAGACGACGACCGAATCCGCACCGGTGGCCTGCGCTTCTTCGACCAGCCGGTCGCAATAATCCGCGGGATAGCCGCCATGCGCGTCGATGCGAATGAGATAGTCGACGCCTTCCCCGAACCTGGCGACGGCGAGATTGATTGCCGCGCTCTGCAAGCGCTTTTCATTGTGCAGCAGGATCACCCGCTGATCTTTTGCGGCGATGTCCGCGACGATCGTCCTGGTGCCGTCCGTGCTGCCGCCATCGGCAACGATGATCACGGCGCCCAGCCTCTCGGCCGCAGGGCGGAGCTCTCGAAGCAACGCGCCGATATGGGCCGCCTCGTTCAGGCACGGAACCACGATCGTGCAGGATGGAATTTCGGTTTGCGTCATCGGCAGTCCTTCTATGCCAATGCTTCGGCAGCATATAGACCGGGAGCCGCAGTCAGCCCGCGGAGCTTTTCGACGAGCGCCCGACAATCGGCGCGGTCGTAGCTCCAGGTGCGCGGATTGCGGGCGAGAACACGCGCCCTCAATGTCCCGAACCGATGCTGCTCCATCGTGCCGACGGCGACTTCGAGCGCCTCGGGCGTGGCTTCTGGCAAAAGAACCCCTATGCCTTGCCGGTCGAGGAACCGGCCGGTTTCGGTGGCTCCCATCGAAATCGGCACGGCTCCGAAGCGGCAGCCCTCATAGAGCCGGTTGGGCAGCAGCCATTCGGAGTTCAGGCCCTGCTCAAAAAAGTCGATGGCCCAGGAAAAGTGGACCTCGCGATAGATCGCCGCCATATCCTCGGGATTGCGGTAGGGCCCGCCAAACGAGAGCCAGGGTTCCGATTCGACGAAACCGTGGAAATCGGGAAATTCGGACAGCGCCGGGCGGCCCCTGAGGACGATTTCAAAGCGGCCGTCGAGGCGGCGCGAAAATTCGGCCAGAAGCTCCAGGGAACGGCGGCAGCGGAGCGCCCCGAACCAGCCGATCCGCCAAGGCGGCGCTACGGGGTTCTCCGGCGCCGCGCGGTCATCCAGCGAGGCCGCGGCTGGCTCGAAATACTTGTTTTCGAGCAGTTCGACTGGGGCGGCAATCTGCCCGAACGGCTTGAAATAGTTGGCGATGAAGGCCGGAGAGCTGGTCACCAGAAGCTTCACATCCCTAGCCAGGAAGCGTTCTGCGCCGCGCATCGCCCATCCCAGCGGATCGTCGCGAAGCAGCAGGCGATGGATATCCAGGCACTCGTAGACGATCGGCACCGTTGCCTGGAAAGCCGATCTGGCGCGGCGGGCAAGCGCCAGCATTTCCAGATTGCGCGCGACAATGAGGTCGGGCCGTGGCATTGAGCCCAGCTTCGAGCCGGTCGAGACAACTGCCTTCATGATCGCGGCCAGACGTTGGGCGAATCGGCCATCACGAGTCGGGCCGAGATCGATCGGCTGCAAGCCCTCGACATCAGCAACTGCGCTTGCCGTACGACGAAAGCCCGCCAGCGTAACCTGGGCGCCGCCTGCCTTGAGCATTATGATCCGCCGGCGCACTGCCGGGTCGGAGACGTCGTGTACCAAGTACAAGACATGCAGCATGAAAACTCGACCGCTGTTGGCCCGCCCGCGACAATGCTAGTACAGCTCTTGCTGCATCGCAACATTTTTGGTTGCAGCGTAGCAAAGATCCCCGTTTTTTGTTGCACTGCAAAATCGATGGGTTAATCTCGCTCTGCTTGGGCCACATGGACCGCGCGTTGGCCTGCCATCGGGCTGCGCGCCAATAATCACGACGCGAGGACCATCCTTGGCGTGCAGCATTTTCGGCCAACCCGCCTGCAATCCGCCCCTTCGCACCCGTCGATGGAAGCACGGGACTACTCACGAAATGAGGTCATTCCATGAAGATCGCGGTTGAAAACACCGTCTGCCTGAATACCGGGGATGCAGCGATTCTCCTGGCGATCCGCCATGTTTTCAAGACGATCGTGCAAGACGATATCCAGTTCTATGTCTTCGACAGCCAGCCGGAGGTGGCGGCGAGGCTCTACACCAAGAAAGAGTATCCTGATCTCGAATTCCACAAGCTGCTGTCGGAATCGCTGTTCCGCTACAAATACGGCAGCGGGCTGAAGAACCTGTTCAAGCCGATCTACAATCGGCTCATCCTCAATGCCCTGCGGCGGTTCGGCATCCGCGGCGTTCTCGGGCGTTTGTTCAACTCAAGCAATCGCCGTGGTCTCGAGATCTACAAAGACGCCGACCTCGTGGTCACGACAGGCGGAACCTATCTTGTCGAGACTTACAATCTGGAACGGCGACTCAATCAATTCCGGATCGACGCGATTCTGGGGAAGGACCCCGTCTTCTTCACGCAATCGCTCGGCCCGTTCAACAAAAGTTACAATCGCCAGGAGTTGAGCCCAATCTTCGATCGGAGCCCGCTCATCCTGCTGCGCGACGAACGTTCGCGAGGTCACATTGTGGACATGGTGAAAGACCCCGGCAAATGCCACGTCGTGGCCGACGCCGTCTTTGCCTTGGCCGACACCGACAGGATCGGAAAAATTCTGGCCTCCGGCCAGTCGGCGACCGTCACCGGCCGCGTCGCCATTTCCGTCCGTCACTGGAACTATGTCAGCGACGGCGAGGGCGGCATGCGCCGCTACATCGACTCGATCCGCGCGATCGCGACCATCCTGGTCAGGGACCACGCCAAGGAGGTCACCTTCGTCTCCACCTGCCAGGGCGTGCCGGAATACGCCCATGACGATTCCAAGACGGCGCGGGCTATCGTTGCCGAACTCGATCCGGAGATCGCCAAGCATGTCAGCGTGGACGCTTCGTTCCACACGCCGGAGCAACTGATGGCACTGGTGAAAGGCTTCGACTTCGTTGTCGCAACGCGCATGCACATGATGATCATGTCGCTCTGCGTCGGCACGCCGGTGCTGCCGATCGCGTATGAATTCAAGACCAAGGAACTTGCCAAGCGGATCGGCGTCGCCGACCTGCTGCTCGACATCGACACGGTGACGCCCGAGGAAGCGAGCGAGAAGCTCGGCAGACTTACCGCCAATCTCGACCTCTATCGCAGGACGAGCCTTCAGGCAGTGCTTGAGGAGCATGCGTCGGCGATGTCGGCAGGTGAGCTTTTGAGGCCGGTGATTGCCGGCCTAGCGGGCGTTGCGCATGGCGCTGGAAAGCGTGGTGAACAGGGCGCTGCGCGACTGGCGAAGGGCGAGCATGAGGACCAGGCCGATCGAATAATTGAGGGCACCCGCCAGGACCACCGCGAGCAGGTCTGACTGGCTGGTCAGCGATGCCGGCAACTCCCGGTACACGGACCAGGCAAGCAGCGATGACGCGATGAAAAGCCCCTGCATGACCAGGAAGTCGGCTGCGGTCACCGGGCCGACCCGGTGGACAAGAACGGCAAGCACCGGGACGCGCAGCACATAGCCGCTGATCGCGTAGGCCGCCGCGACACCGACGGCGCCCCAGTGCAGGCCGATGATGAAGGCGGCGACCGTCGTCAGCGACGAGTAGATGCCCCAGTGGAACATGGTCTTGGTCTTGCCCTGGCAGATGAAGATCCAGCCGGTGGTGCTCGAGACGGACTGGATCAGGCTGGCGATGCCCAGCCAGGCGAAGATCGGCGCCACCGCTGTCCAGCGCTCGCCGAAGAGAAGCCCGACGACCTGGTCCGACGTCAGCGTCAGCGCCGCGATGCCGGGCATAGTGATGGCCGCCAGCATCCAATTGGTTCGCACATAGATGTCGCGAAACCGCGCCTTGTCCTCATGGATGCGGCTCAGCAGCGGCACCATCACGCGTGTCAGCGGCTGGTTGATGTTCTGCAGCGGAAACAGCAGGAGCTTGTAGGCGCGGTCATAATAGCCGAGCTCGATCGCGCCCGAATATTTTCCGATCAGGATGTTGTCGAGATTGCGCGAGAAGAAGTTGGCCAGATTGAAGCCGGTCAGATTGGCGCCGAAAGACAATATGTCGGTATCGACCTTCAGGTCCGGCCGCGACGGCGTCCAGCGCGCCACCTGCCATGCCGCGGCCAGCGCGACAACAGCCGATACCGCAGGGCCGATGACCAGCGACCAGTAGCCCAGCCCCGCATAGGCGGCGATTGCGGTAGTCGCAAGTCCGGCAGCAGCGGTTATCACGTCGTTCAGCGCGAGTTGGCCAAAGCGCAAGTGACGGTTCATCAGCGCCAGCGGCACCGCGGCGAGGCTGCCAAGCAGCAGCGGCAAGGCAGAGCCGATGGTAATCCCGACCATGCGTTGATCGCCATAGAAGGCAGCGATGGCGGGCGCCAGGCATGCAACCACCACGGCACTGCCCAACCCCACCAGCGCACTGATCCAGAATACCTGGTTGAGCTGCTCGGTGCTTATGTCCTTGCGCTGGACCACGGCCTGCTGGAGGCCAAGGTTTTGAAGCAGTCCGACAAAGGCCACAATCGGCCCGACGGAAGCCACCAGGCCAAAATCCTCGGGGACGAGCAGACGCGCAAGCACGATCACCGAGAGAAACTGGATCGCCATCTTGAAGCCTTGCGCGCCGATCGTTACCATGCCGCCGCGCAGGGCGACGCGACCGAACTGGGGGGGCGGGTTGGCGTTCATGCCGGCTGCCTGGCTTCGGCCAGCTGGGCAACGATCTGCGCAAAACGTTCGTTGAGTACGTCCGCGTTGAAATCCTGCTCGATCTTGCGGCGCGCCGCACGTGCGATGCGCTCGCATTTGTCCGGGTTCTCGGCCACCCAGACAAGCTTGCGGGCCAACGCCGCAACGTCTCGCTCCGGTGCGAGGAAGCCTGTCTCCTGATCCTCGATCAGTTCGGGAATGCCCGAGTGATAGGTGCTGACGACGATCAGCCCGGCGGCCATAGCCTCCATCAGCGCCACCGGAATACCCTCGAGATCGCCGTCTCGCGCGGCAACGCTAGGCAGCAGGAATACGTGGGCATTGCGCAGGCGCTGCTTGACCTCGGCGTGCGGACGCGGCCCGAGGAAAGTCACCCGGTCGGCAATGCCGAGATTTGCGGCGAGCTTCTTCAACTCTTCCAGCAATTCGCCGCCGCCAATCACCGAATAGACCCAGTCGCGCCGCGGCAGGCTGGCGAGCGCCCGAAGGGCGAATTCGATGCCCTTCTTTTCGGTCAGCCGGCAGACCGAGATGAAGGACAGCGTGTCCCGGTCCCAGGAACGCCAATGGTAGCCGATCTCACCGGGCCGCACGCCCATATGGTGAACCATGACTTGCGCCGGGGGTGCGCCGACGCCGATCAGGGCATCGCGGAAAAACGCGTTCACCGGGAGCTGGAGAACGCCCTTGTCGAAGACAACCTTGTAGCGCGTGAGCGTGTTGTCATGCAGCGGTTCGCCGACATCGCGGCCGTGGAATATGGTCACCAAAGGAGCGGAAATCCGGCCTCGTTTCATGGCGCGGGCGACGCGCATGCCGTTATTGCCGAAATGCGCGACGATCACATCGGCGTTCTGCAATTTGCGCGCAAAAGCGATGTCGACAGCGGTCGAGAGCTTATCCCAGAACCTGCCCGACCATTTCCTGAGCGTCGGGCGAAAGCGCCCCAGCCCGCCCCACCAGCAGACGACCTTGCCAGGGAGAGCCTGCCAGCGGCGATCGTCGATGTTGCTGTCCTTGCCGAAGGACGTCTCGTTGCAGACGACGCCGACTTGCATGCCGCGCTCGAGGCACCCTTCTATCTGGTCGAGGACGAAGGTCTCCGACAAAGAGGGGAACTTATCAACTACGAAGCAAATCTTCATTGGATGGACGATCTTTCGAGGCCGGTCGGCGATCTGCTCGCGCGGATGAGGGCTGACGCCCGTCGCCACCGTGCGAGGCGCCTCAAGCGTCTGGTGTTGTGCGTGTCTTTGTCCCAAGGCAGCTCCCACCCCGGTCAGGCGCGAGAGCCGGCTTTTGGGCAACGTGCATGGTTTTGGACGAAATGCATCAGGCGGCACGCTCCAGCGCGCCTTGCCTGGCGTTGTCGAGAACGCGGAGGAAGGTCGCGAACTGGCTGTCGGGGTTCATTTGTGGCCGCTCCGAAAACAGCTGCGCCGCCGCCGACAGACGGTCGTACTCGGCCTTGTCGCTCCATAGTCGCCTGACCGCGGCGACCCAGTCGTCGAGCGGTGCATCATAGTCGAGCACCACGCCGCCGGCGCCAATCGCTTCCGGCAGGCCGCCGCGACGGGACCCGACGACTGGAATGCCGCTGCAATGGGCCTCGGATGCCACCCGCCCCCAAGCTTCTTCCCATTTGCTAGGCGCCAGCAGGATCTTGGTGCGGCCATAGACGGTCTTCATGTCGCTGGTGCGGCTTTCCAGCCTGACGTTGCGCAGCGGCGCGATGATCCGTTCGATCTGCGCCCGATGGTCGTCGTCGAGCTTCCAGCTTTCGACGAACAGGAACGGAATTTCGGGGCATTGGCCGGCGATGCGCACGGCGAGTTCGAACCCTTTTTCGTTGTAAGGATTGATCAGCGTGACGAATTCACCGGTGGTCGGCGTGCTGTAGAGCCCGGGATTGATGGTCGGCGGGATCACGGTCGAGTCGATGCCGAACCTTTCCTTATAGGTGCGCGCAGTGAATTCGGAATTGGCGATATAAAGCGCCGAATGCAATTCGCGCAGGTCGCCGGCCAATTCGTGGAATTCGACGTTCCGCAGATAGACCACCAGCGGTATTCCGAGCGCCTGCAGCGCCTTTCCGATCGGCACCGATTTGTGGCACTGCACGACGGCGACATCGGGATCGAGCCGTTCGACCGCGAAGCGCGCCGCCTCCCAGGGAAACCATGCCCGCACGACCGGATAGCCGGGATAGCTGTCGATGA
Organism: Mesorhizobium sp. M1169; assembly: GCF_040318345.1. NCBI lineage: Bacteria > Pseudomonadati > Pseudomonadota > Alphaproteobacteria > Hyphomicrobiales > Phyllobacteriaceae > Mesorhizobium > Mesorhizobium sp. M1169. The sequence continues at coordinate 286,130 of NZ_JAMYME010000001.1, forward strand.
CCGCTCGCTGGCGAAGCAGCTTCATCTTGGCGCGCGCCTTCAAGCCGAACATGCCGTCACCGAACAGCGCCGCCAGAACCGAGGCGTCATGACCGTGCTCGCGCAGCTGCTCGACCAGATGATGCGTGCTCGACTGAACGCCACCGCTGAACTGCGGCGTGTAGCCGTTGCCGCCCGCAAACAGAACTTTCATGGACCTGGCTCCTTGCTGGACCGCCCTTGCGTCACGCCGCCATTCTGCCGATGCTGTGGTATTCGATGCCGTGGCGGGCGATGACCTTGGGGTCGTAGAGATTGCGTCCGTCGAAGATAACGGGCGTGGTCAGCGCGTTCTTCAGCGCATCGAAAGACGGCGCGCTGAAGCTTTTCCACTCGGTCACGATCAAGAGCGCATCGGCGCCTCGCAGCGCGGCCTCCTTGGTGCCGCATAGTTGCAGGTCGTCGCGCAGCCCGTAGATCGCCTGGCATTCCTGCATCGCCTCGGGATCGTAGGCCTGGACATTGGCACCGGCGGCCCAGAGCGCTTCCATCAGCGTGCGGGCCGGGGCCTCGCGCATGTCGTCGGTATTGGGTTTGAAGGCCAAGCCCCACAGCGCAAATGTCTTGCCTTTGAGATTGCCCTTGAAATAGCGGTCCACCTTCTCGAACAGGACCGACTTCTGCTGGTTGTTGCGCTCCTCGACGGCACGCAGCAGCTTGGCGTCGAACTTGACGGCCTCGGCGGTCTTGATCAGGGCACGCACATCCTTCGGGAAACACGAGCCGCCATAGCCGAGGCCCGGATAGATGAAGTGGTAGCCGATCCGCGGGTCGCTGCCGATGCCCTTGCGGACTTCCTCGATGTCGGCGCCCAGTTGCTCGGCCAGGTTGGCCATTTCATTCATGAAGCTGATCTTGGTCGCCAGCATGCAATTGGCCGCGTATTTGGTGAACTCGGCACTGCGCACATCCATGACGATCATCTTTTCGTGGTTGCGGTTGAACGGCGCGTAGAGCTCGCGCATCACCGCCTCGGTGTCCTCGTTGCTGGTGCCGACGATGATGCGGTCGGGCTTCATACAGTCGCTCACAGCGGACCCTTCCTTGAGGAATTCCGGATTGGAGGCGACGTCGAAAGCCAGATCCTCGCGCCCGCGCGCCTTCAGCGTTGCGGCGATCCTGGCCTTTATCCTTTCGCAGGTGCCGACGGGCACGGTCGACTTGCCGACGACGATCTTGGGCTCGTCCATCTCACGACCGATGGCCTCGGCGACGGCCAGCACATATTTGAGGTCGGCCGAACCATCCTCGCCCGGCGGCGTGCCGACGGCGATCATCTGGATCTGGCCATGCTTGATCGCCGCGGCGGCGTCGGTGGTGAACTTGATGCGGCCGGCGGCATGGTTCTCCTTGACGATGTTTTCGAGCCCAGGCTCGAAGATCGGGACATGACCCTGGTTGAGCCGCTCGACCTTTTTTGCATCGATGTCGACGCAGACCACCTGATGGCCGACTTCGGCAAGCACCGCCGCCTGTACAAGACCGACATAGCCGATTCCAAAGACAGTCAAATTCATTCGGTTTCATCCCTGTTCAAGGCTTCGGGCCTGTTCGAGCTTCGGTTTTCCGACCACCTTCGGCCCGGCCGGTTCAGATGCGCTTCTAGTTTGTGTTGCATGCCAGCGATTCGGGGAATTGGCAGGGCTGGCCAAGTGCGGTGAATGCAACACGATCCACCTGCATGGTGAGCTTGCGGCCCGGATCCGAGAACGGCCCCATCCACCCCTTCATCGTATCGCTGCCCCACAGGCTGAAATAGATCCTTTGCGAATGGGTGGGCAGCTTCGCCGGATCGGTGATCTCGTGGACAAGCTTGCCGTTGACGTACCAGCGCAGCCGGTCCTTTTCCCAGACGAAGGCGTAGTCGTTGAAGGCCTTGTCGGTGCCGCCGGCGACGTCGACCAGTTTCTCGTTCTTGCCTTTGCCGGCTATGTAGGCATTGACCTGGACCTTGGACGTGTCCTTGGTCAGCACCTCGAAGTCGATTTCATCATGCGGCTGCTTGTCGGCATCGCCGACGAAGCTGAAGAATGCCGCGTTGACGCCAGAGCCCGTGTCGGTCTTCATCCGCGCCTCGTAGGTGCCGTAGCCGAAGCGCTGCTTGGTCTGGATCTCGGCGCAGGCGAATTCGCGATCCTTCAGCTTGCGCTTCTCGAAACCGAGCGTCAGCATGCCGTCGGAAAGCCCGATCAGGCTTTTGGACCAGGTGCAGTTCTGATGCTTGCCGTTCGTCCAGCCGTCGGAAATGTACCAGCGCGCGCGACTGAGGCTGGTGAAATCATCGACAAAGGACGGCGCGGTTGGGAGATCCTGCGCGCCGGCGGGCACCAGGCCCGCAACCAGACTGCCGAGAACGACCAGCAGAAACGCACCGTCTGAACGGAGCCGCCGCAGCTTGCCTGGGATCGGGCGCGTGAACGGGGTGCCTCCGGTTGCCGGGGCGGGCGTGCTTTTAAGACCTGCGTTCATATCAAACTCACCTTGTGCTGTGCGCCCCCAAAGCGATCGTTCGAACCGTGACGAAACAACCTGATCTTGACCTCTGTCGCTCCCAAGCTCCGTGTTGTGCCTAAAACCATTGCGCCGACCCGGGTGTTCGCTCAGCCTGTGCCGGAATCGGCGGGCTTCACAAAATCGGTCCTTATGTCGGGACCGTTCTGCCGCTTCTCTTCGAAGATTTCATCCAGCGAATGACGGAGATCCTTCATCTTCTGCATCTGGCGCGACAGCGCTGCGATGCGCCGCTCGCAATTCAGGATCGACCTGGTCAGTTCGCCGACTTCGGAAGACCTGCGAGAGGAGACCGTTCCGTTCTCCATCGCCTCAACCAGAAAGGCGGCATTGGTAGCCGTTGTCCTGTAGCGGTTCTCAAGGCCGCTCTTCTCCGCCTCGACTTCGGCCGAGATCTGGTCCAGCAGCTTTGCCAACCGATCAAGGCGCGAGGTGTCGGTCTGCGTGTCGCGCGCCGGATCTCTCGACCGGAAGCGAAAGATCGAGGCCATGCAGTCAGCGCCCCATCATCGTCGAGCTGGTGAACGGCCTTAGTGCCCGTCCACATTCAAAAGACATTTCTTGCATCGTCCAGCTCCTCCGACAGGGTATGTCTCGGGCCAGTTCGGTTGGCCGTCCAAAATTGCTGCACCGCAACATAGATTGCCATTCCCTGCGCGCATAGGCAACCACCTAGATCGTAAACTCATGAATCTCGTTGAAATGGTGCGAGCCGACCGAAGGGTAAGGGAGTGGCTACCGCCATCGCACGTTGACGTGCCTAGCTTTCGTTGGCCGTGCTGGTTCCGGCCATGAGGAAGCGCAGCGGCGGCACATGCTGACGCTTCGCGGCGAGGCCGGCGCGGCGAAACAGCGCATCCAGCTTATCGGAGGCGACGCCGCGGACGACGGCTGTGAGGTTGGACGAGCCGGCCAAGGCGTAGGCCGCGGCCGGTGCCAACCCGCGCTCAGCCTTCACGTCTAAAAACTTCCGCAACCGGTATTTGTCGCGGATGTGCCGCTCGTGCCTTCTCAGCGCAGCCTTCGATGCCTCCGGCAAACTGTCGATCGCAAGCAGTGCCAGGTCGGCATCGGCCAGATGCTTCAAGTCCTGGGTCTTGTGCCGTCCGCTCAGCGAATCGGCGCGCACGATCGCGCCGTAGCCACAGGATTTGATGACCTTGAAGCGCGCGCCAAGGGCAACCGCGCGCGCATAGAGTTCATAGTCTTCACCCAGGCGCAGCTTCTCGTCGTAGCGCAGCCCATGCCGATCGAGGAAGGCGCGGCTGATCACGGGTTTGAGGAACCCCAGTTCCCCTCGTTGCACACGGCGCCTGGAGATGTTGGCGTCGATGAAACCCTCGAAATCGAGGAATTCCGGCTCGGGCGAGAACGGTGGAGCCACGATTTTCGAAACGTCGGTTGCCGCGTCATCCCTGACAAGCATGATGTTGTCTGCGGCGAAATCCCAATCGGTGCTGGCGAACAGTCTGTGAAACCTGCCTTCGAAAAAGAAATCATCAGCGTCCAGAATGCTGATGAACGGCGACCTGGAACCGGCTATCGCGGCGTTGCGTGCAAACGATGGGCCGCGATTGACGTCGAAGCGGATGACGGAAAGGCGGCCCGTGCCGTCGCCGGCCGCGTGGGCGACTTTCGCGGTATCGTCGGTAGACGCGTCGTCGACGACGACAACTTCCGCAACCTCAGGCTCGCGTAATGCCGATCCAATGGCAGCCGGGATTGTCCGCGCCGCATTGCGGGCGGCGATGATCACGCAGACCTGGAATGATGTCATGAACATGCCTCTCGATTGCAGAAGTCGTTGCGGATTTCCTCGCCCCGTCCGCTCAATGCCCCACCGCCCATTCTGAAATGCATCGGCCCAAACGCCTATGCTGCAAGTGCGAAGCAAGCATCGCCAAAATCATCGGCGCCGTCCAGTTTTTCATTTTGCTGGGTGTCATGGCCCGGTTGGGCAGGCGGCGAGCCTCAATCGGGATGGCTCCAGAAATGCGCCGCTTGGCAGAGCCGTTCCTACACGCTCCATCAGAGCGCTCAACTGGCAGAAACCAGTTGCTGATCCTCGCCGACCGGACGGCGGCGGGGCGGAGCGAGCGCGTCGAGGCCCGCAGTGTCAAGGAATTGAAAGAGCAGGAATGCCGACTGCCGGTGTCGTTGAGGCGAGCAATTCGTCAGGGGACCGGCGAGCTTAACCACAGGTCACATGGACATCGCAGACCGCGGCCAGGCCCGAAATCAGTGAAGGCCTCTCCTGGCGCTGAGTTTCTCGGCTTCGGCCGCTTCGTTCGAACTCAGCTTTCGTTCAGCGTCGCGGATTTTGTCGGCCGGGGTCGGGGCATTTCTGGCAACCATGGCAAAGACCAGCAGAAAATAACCCAGTTGGATGACTATAGCGCAGCCGATGACACGAAACAGCGTCGTACCGAGCGAGGCGCCGCCTAAATAGGACCAGACGATCACGATCGCCAGCGCAAAACACATTCCGATAATGAACTTTGGCAGTGACATACCCGATAGCCCATCAACCGGCTCGGGAAAAAATGTCGACAAGCCCACCCCGAGCACCTCCCTTAAACTCTGCGAGCTTATTTAGGTTGCCCGCTTCTGGCCGGTTGCTTCCGGCCTAGCCCAATCTGTCCATAGTCCGACAGAAACAATTTGCAACTCTATTGAGCCGCGCAATAGGCGGCAAGGGCAGCTGCGGAATAAATTTTAAACGAATCCTCGGGATCGACTCCGCCATGGTGCAACGCACACGTCGGCATCACCACTGATTGCCGGATATCGACTCGCTCCAGTATGATTCATAATATTGAATAGTATTTTATCATAACATCAGTCATTATCTTGAAATTCTAAATGACGGCAAAGCTCCACAGGAGGGTATAAAGAGCGATTCGCCTAAAATCAGCCCAAAAATTGGACTAGCTTTTCCAAAATTGCCCATAATCTGTCTCTTTTGCGACATAAATGGGAAATTTTGTGCAGGACGAGTTTATTATTTAGTCAGTTCATGACGCGACTATTACAGCCGTCTGAGAAATTGTGTGTTGCGCTGCAACATTTTTTTGGTATCGTGCGGTAAACCATCCGTTCAACGTATGGAGTTTACGCATGAGGGACGTAGCCAAGCCGGCCGATGCGGATTTTTCGCAGGCCGGCGTCGATTTTCCGCCACCGATTGGCGGCCTGCTCAAACGCAGCTTCGATATTGTCGGTTCGCTGATCGGCCTGGTCGCTCTCAGCCCGCTGTTCGTAATGATAGCGCTGCTTGTCAGGTTTTCCGATGGCGGGCCGATTTTCTATGGTCACAGCCGAATCGGCCGCGGAGGACGGATTTTTCCGTGCCTCAAGTTCCGCACCATGGTTGCAGACGGCGAGCGGGTGCTTGCTGCCTATCTCGCCGCGAATCCGGAGGCCAACGCCGAATGGATAGCGACCCGCAAGTTGAAGAACGACCCGCGGATCACGCGCGTCGGAGCGGTGCTGAGGAAGCTCAGCCTCGATGAGTTGCCGCAGATCATCAACATCCTGCAGGGGGATATGAGCCTGGTCGGGCCTCGTCCCGTGGTGCGCGATGAGCTGGAGATATATGGCAATTCGGCCGTCTATTACCTGAAATCGCGCCCCGGCCTCACCGGGCTCTGGCAGGTCAGCGGACGCAACGATGTTTCGTATGACAGCCGCGTCGCATTCGACAGGCACTATGTCGAGAACTGGTCGATGTTCGAAGACATTCGCATCATCATCAAGACCGTACCTGCGGTCTGGATGTCGCGAGGCTGCTACTGACGGCCGCTTGCTGGCCGTGCATCGAGGAGCGGCTGTCCAGAATTCGGGCCCGGAACTCAGGCCCCTAACTCAGGCATCGGCAGCTCATCGGGCGGGGCAAACCAGATCGGAAACGCTCAGTTGAAAGCAGATATAATCGATATCTTTTGCACCGGCATTCTCTCCAGACGCATGCGGCGAGTACGGCTTTTGACGACTTGCCTTACAATGGCGACCGGCCTGACCCTGTCGCTAGCCTTGCCACAGTTTGCCTTCGCCGACGACTATCGGCTTGGAGCACAGGACAAGCTGACCATCCGCGTGGCGGAATGGCAGACCGTCGAAGGCACGTTTCGTGACTGGTCGGCCATCAATGGAGAATACACGGTCGGCCCCGCTGGAACCTTGTCGGTTCCCTTCGTCGGCGAGATGCCCGCATCCGGCAAGACGACTTCGGAGATCGCCGCATCGCTCGGCGAGGCGCTGCAGCGCAAGCTCGCTCTGGCCGACAAGCCGGAGGCTTCCGTCGAAATGGCGCAGTACCGGCCATTCTACATCTCCGGCGAGGTGCAATCGCCCGGCCAGTATCCTTGTGTGCCTGGGTTGTCCGTGCTGAAAGCGATGAGCATTGCCGGCGGAGCCCGGCGGAACCCGGAGAGCGGACAGCGCTACGACCGCGACCTGATCAATGCCAAGGGCAATTTCGACGTACTACAAGACCAATTGGTCAGGCTGACCGTCAAGCGCGCCCGCATCGAAGCGGAACTGGCGGACAAGCCGACATTCGCGGTGCCGAAAGAGGTGGCCGACGATCCGAAGCTGCCCAGCATCGTTGCCGATGAGACGGCGATCCTGGCGGCCGACCAGAAGAAACTCAAGCTGCGCTTGCAGGCGCTCGACGATTTGAAGGCGCTGCTGCAGAGCGAGATCGATTCGCTGCAGAAAAAGATCGTCAACCAGCAGAAGCAGGTTGATCTGGCGAAGGAGCAGCTCAACGGCATCGGCTCGCTGGCGCAAAAGGGCCTGGTCGTCAACACGCGGGTTTTGAACTCGCAGCAAACCATCGCCGACCTCGAGGGCCAGATCCTGGATTACGAAACGGCGATTCTCACGGCCAAGCAGTCGATCAGCAAGGCCACCCAGGACGCCATCGATCTCGAGAACACCCAGAACTCCAGCCTCGCGACCGACCGGCAACAGACGGAAGCCGATCTCAACGAGGCGACGCTGAAGCTGAATATGGAAAAGGCCTTGATGTCCGAAGCCTTGTCGGGCAGCCCCATGCCGCAATTCTACGGCAACAACGAACCAGCGGCCTTGTCATTTTCCCTGGTGCGGGTGGTCGACGGCAAGACCAGCGAAATCACCGCCGATGAAGACACGCCGGTGCTGCCAGGGGACGTGATCAAGGTCAAACCGGCGCCCATGGCCATCCAGTAGCTTCTTTCCACCGGAGCAAAGCACCAACCCCGCAGGCAGCGGTCTGCGGGGTTTTTGCGTTTGGGATCTTATGGATCAGAAAACAAGGCGGCCTTCGGGCAACGAACCGCCTGGATCCGCCCGCTCTAGCCTCGCACGGCGTCCGGTTCCTCGAGATGGTTCACGGCGCTCCACCGGGAAGGAGCGACGGCCGGCACCCTCACCAGCTTGAAGTAGCTGTAGTACAGCAGGAACGATCCCATGATGTAGGGATTGAGGGTCTCGACCTCGACGAAGGATCGGATGAACAGAAGCACCATGACGCCGGCAAGAATCACGGAGTCGGCTTGCCATGTCCTGAATATCAGCGCCGAGACGTGACCCCAGAGCGTGCGCAGGATGATCAGCGAAAGCAGTGTCGCGCCGACGAAGCCGAGTTCCACCAAGGTCTCGATGTAGGTGTTGTGGAAGTGGAAGCCGCTTCGCGCGGCGATATAGAATTCGTTCCACAGCCGCTCGGCCTCGGAGAAGCCCTGCACCCAATAAGCCGCGTAGCCGACGCCGAGGATGGGCGATTGCTGCGCGGCATTCCAGCCCTGTTGCCAGAGGTAGGTTCGTCCGGTGAGCGTCGAATCCTTGCCGAAAAGGCCAAGGACAAAGTCCATCAGCCCGAGATTCAGCGCAATCACGGTGCAGGCGACCAGCCCGCCCGCACCGATTATGAAAATTACCCGGCGATGGCGGAGCGAAAGCAGCTTGCCGATGGAAAGCAGGGCGACCAGAGCGAGAACCGCGGGGGTAGATGCCATCGAAGTGGCGGAATGCGACACCACCAGCAGATAGCCCGATAGAAGGACAATCGGTACGATCAACAAACAGCTTATCCGGCCGCGCCTGAGAAAGGCCAGGTAGACAACGCAGAAATAGATGCCAAGCGATGCGACAAAGCCGATCTGGTTCTTGGAGCTGAACGCGCCGACGAAATTATACGTCCCATCGAGAACGTCGTAGGAATAGCTCGCGACCTTGAGCGAGTAGAGCAGGACGACGAAAATCCCGATCAGGGCGCCTATGGTCAAGGTCCGGACGCTGACGGTGCGCGCGGCAATGTAGGCGCAGGCGATATGGGAGCAATATTGGACGGCCGTTCTTGCCGTGGTGCCGGGAGCCGCCGACCAGAACACCGAGAAGCAGACATAGGTTGCAAAGGCCAGCGGAAGCCAGGCGCTGGAAGCGTGCCTTAATATCTTGCGGTAGTCGACCAGGATGAGCGGTAGCCAGACTGCATAGTAGGCCAGGATCATGGCCTGGCCGAAAATGGTCGAGTAGGAAAACGCCCAGATCGAGACGGCAACGGCAAAGCTGCCATAGACCGTGTTCTTGTCCGGATCGATCAACAGAGATTTTGGAATCTTCATCTCGATAGCGGTTTTCCGTCCTTGCAGCTCAATGCCGATTTCATGGGCCGCTCGTGGGCCGATTCGTCGGATCGATGGGAGCCTCGCCTGCAGGCGCTCGCATTGTGCAGTGCAATATAACCCATCCGGCGCCGCCTGTCACCCGGATGCCAACCGGGCGCGTCGTTCCAGCCGTTCTCTCCATACCGGGCGAGACGATTTGGCCAGAAGGCAGTGCCGTACAATTGACCGGTGCTGGCCCATCATAAGCTGTTCTGAGGTTGCAAGTCCGCGCTTGAACTTGTCCGCCGTTGACTTCACATTCGCCGCCAATTGGGAGGAAGACCACATGCCGATGAGTTTCGCGGGACGATTTGCCGGACGATCTGCTGTTATCACCGGCGGCGCCTCAGGCATCGGCCTGGCCGTCGCGCAAAGGATCACTGGCGAAGGCGGGCGTGTTTCGGTCTGGGATCGCGATGCCGCCCAGATCGAGCAGGCCAAGGCCATTGTTCCAGGCCTGCACAGCGTCACCTTAGACGTCGCCGACCCCATAGCGGTCGAAGCCGCCGCCGGAGAGACGATCGAAGCGCTTGGCGCGGTCGATGTCCTTGTCACCAGTGCTGCCATCACCGGGCCGAACATGACGACCTGGGAGTATTCGGTGGAGGATTGGCGCCGGGTCACCGACATCAACATCAACGGCGTCTTCTTCTGCAACAAGGCGCTGGTCCCGCATATGCTCGAACGCAATTACGGCAGGATCATCAACATCGCCTCGATTGCCGGCAAGGAAGGTAACCCGAACGCCTCGGCCTACAGCACCTCCAAGGCGGCGGTGATCGGCATGACCAAATCGCTCGGCAAGGAACTGGCCAAGACCAAAGTAACGGTGAACTGCGTCACGCCGGCGGCCGTGCGCACCGCGATCTTCCAGCAGATGAGCCAGCAACACATCGACTTCATGCTGTCCAAAATACCGATGGCGCGGTTCGGCGAGGTCGAGGAGGTGGCGGCGCTGATCTGCTGGATCGCGTCCGAGGAATGCTCGTTCACAACGGCGGCCGTCTTCGACGTCTCCGGCGGCCGGGCGACCTACTGAGGCGGGGCCGGACGCAAACCGCCCGACCGGATCGCGGCGCCTCAGTCGTGAAGCTCCCGCGAGATCGGCGGGCCGATCGAAAAGTCGCTGAATGTCACTTCGAAGCCCTCGCGCTGCGGCGAACAGCACATCATGCCGACATCGACCGTTTTCGACGGGGGGAAATAGGCAAGCCGCACCGGTTTCCAGTGCTTGTCAGATGGGTCGCGATACTGGACGCGGATCGTCTCGGCATGGCGGGTCATGCGGATCCTGACCCCGTCCGGATCGGCCGGAATGCTGGCCAGCGACCAGTCGGAGGCATCGTTGGTGACGACGACGGAAAAATACATCAGCCCGTCGGTGTATTCGATGCCGGCCTTGATCCAGTGCGTCTCGCTCAGGCGGACCATAAGCCCGGCCTGATCGTAAAGCACCTCATAGTGCCCCTTGACGGTGACTTCGGCGCTGAAATCGCCCTCGACCTCACGATAGAGGAAATGGCCATTGTCGCGCCAGAAGCCGTAGAACGTCTCGCGCCAGAAGTCGGTCTCCTCACCGGTCCGTACATGCACCGTATTGTTGCCGAAGGCGTGGTGCGGCGGCGGATTGAGCCAGGTCAGGTCCGTATTCTCAGATGCCATCGACTTGCTCGCTGCCTGGCTGGTCTGCCGCCTTTTCTTAGCCGGCAAACGTGTAAGCGGTCTTCACCGTGGTGTAGAACTCTGCGGCATAGCGGCCCTGCTCGCGCGGGCCGTAGCTCGATCCCTTGCGCCCGCCGAAAGGCACGTGGAAGTCGACGCCGGCCGTCGGCAGATTGACCATGACCATGCCGGCTTCCGAATTGCGCTTGAAGTGCGTGGCATGCTTGAGGCTCGAGGTGCAGATGCCGGACGTCAGCCCGAACGGCGTGTCGTTGGCCACCGCCAGCGCCTCGTCATAATCCTTGACGCGGATGACGTTGGCGACCGGGCCGAAAATCTCCTCGCGCGAGATGCGCATGGCGTTGGTGGTTTCGGTGAACAGCGCAGGCTGCAAATAGAAGCCGCGGGTTTCGCGATCGAGCCGCTCGCCGCCGAAGGCGAGATCGGCACCTTCCTGACGTCCGATGGCGATATAGTCCTCGTCCTGTTTGAGCTGGCTCTGGTCGACAACCGGCCCGATCTGCGTCTTGGCATCGAGAGCGTCGCCGACGACCAACTTGGCCATGCGGTCCTTGAGCGCCTCGACGAAGCGGTCGTGGATGCCGTCCGTCACCACCAGGCGGGACGACGCCGTGCAGCGCTGGCCGGTCGAGAAGTAGGCACCGTTGATGGCGCAGTCGACGGCGACGGCAAGGTCGGCATCGTCGAGCACCACAAGCGGGTTCTTGCCGCCCATTTCGAGCTGGAACTTGCGCATGTGCTCGACGCTGGCGGCGGCGACGCGCTTGCCGGTGCCGACCGAGCCGGTGAAGGTGATGGCGTTGAGGTCAGGACTGTCGAGCATCGCCTGGCCGACCACCGAACCTTTGCCCATCACCAGGTTGAGCACACCCTTGGGCAGCCCGGCGCGGTGCAGGATGTCGACAATGGTCCAGGCGCTCTCCGGAACGAGTTCCGCCGGCTTGAAGACGATGGTGTTGCCGTAGGCCAGCGCCGGAGCGATTTTCCAAGCCGGAATGGCGATCGGAAAATTCCACGGCGTGATGATGCCGACGACGCCGACCGCTTCACGGGTGATCTCGACGCCGACGCCGGGCCGCACGCTCGGCACCAGCTCGCCCGACAGGCGCAGCGTCTCGCCGGCGAAGAAGTCGAATATCTGGGCGGCGCGGACAGTCTCGCCGATGCCCTCGACCAGCGTCTTGCCTTCCTCGCGCGCCAACGCCCGGCCGATTTCATCTTTCCGCGCGGTGATCTCGTCCGACGCCTTCCTCAGCACCGCATGGCGGGCCAGCAGGCCCGATCGGGACCACGCCGGAAATGCCGCCTTCGCCGCCGCGATGGCCTGCCGGGCGTGCTCGGCGCCTCCCGATGCATATTCGCCGACCACGTCGTCGAGATTGGACGGGTTGATGTTACGGGAGCCGGCATCGCCTACCCACTCTCCATCGATGAGGTTCTTTCGAAACGGGATCATGTCGCTGTCTTCCTTGTCGTCCTTCGATCGCCGTCTATCTGGACCACCGACCGCCGCACCGCAAGGCCGAAGCCAGGCAAACTTCTCCTCCTCGACAGGCATGTGATAGGTGTCGGGGCGGGAAAGACGATTCCAGTGTGGTGCGACGCGGATCGCACGGGAGGAAAGCATCATGTCCAACAGCGCCTTGCCGCTGGTGATCAGCGCACCCGAACCGCGCACGCTCGACCTGATCTTCACGCCGGCTGCGCTGGCGAAATTTCGATCGAAATACCGCATCGTCGAAATATCGCCCGAAGCGGTGGCGGCGCTGCCGGCCGATATCCTTGCCGAGGCGCGCTATATCGTCGGCCAGCCACCTATCACGCCGGAGACGCTGGAAAGAATGAAGGCGCTGCGCTGCATCTTCAATGTCGAGAGCAACCTCATCAACAACATGCCCTACGAGACGCTGTTTTCGCGCGGCATCCATGTCGTCACCACCGGGCTGGTGTTTGCCGAACCGGTGGCCGAGCTCGGCCTTGCCATGGCGCTCAACCTCGCCCGCGGCATCGTCGACGCCGATCTCGCCTTTCGTCAGGGCAAGGAGCTGTGGGGCGGCGACGGCAACCGGACGGCACGGCTTCTTTCCGGCGCGGATGTCGGCATTATCGGCTTCGGCGATCTTGGCCGTGCGCTCAACCGGCTGCTGTCAGGCTTTCGCACGCGGACAAAAGTCTTCGACCCGTGGCTGCCGCCGTCGATCCTGATCGAAAACGGCGTCGAGCCCGCCTCTCTCGACGACGTTCTGTCGAACAGCGATTTCGTCTTCGTCGTCGCTTCCGTGACTAGCGAAAACCAGGGCTTCCTCGGCGCCGAGGCGTTTGCCAGGATGCGCAAGGGAGCCGCTTTCATCCTGCTCAGCCGAGCCGGCGTGGTCGATTTCCCGGCGCTGATGGACATCGTCCGCAGCGGCCATATCGTCGCCGCCAGCGATGTTTTTCCTGAGGAGCCGCTTGGCCAGGATCACCCGGTCCGCACATTGCCGGGGTTCCTGCGCTCCGCCCACCGGGCCGGTGCGCTCGACATCGCTTTCAAGCGGATGGGCGACATGGTGCTGGAAGACATGGACCTGGTCGACCGCGGCCTGCCGCCGATGCGTTCGAAGCGGGCCGAGCGTGAGACCGTTTCGCGAATGCGTTCGAAGCCGGTCGACAAGAATTAGGCCGTCTGCCCGACGGGTCGCACATGCTCAGATGGTGAAGGACCAAAACAGGCAGGCCAGTGTCGCTGCGGCGAAGACGACGAAGAACAGGCTTCGCAACAGGATGTTCCGGCGCAGCTCGTTGATGAAGAGATGGCATCCGACGACGGCTGCGACAAACAGGAACCGCCAGTTCAGCAGTGCCGGGAGCACATCGCGCTGACCGAAAGCAAATCTCGCGGCGAGACATCCAACGATGACCGCAAACAACAAGATGACCGTCCAGAAGATCGCATCGGCGGCATGTGTCAGGACGATGCCAGCGAGCCTGATCGGCAGAACCATCATCAGCAGTGCGCTAAAAAAATACATCGCCGCGAGCGGAATGAACGTCCCCGCATCGGCGATGTCGCTCAAGCGCTTGGCGCCGATCGCGCCATAGGGATAGCCATGCCTGGCCACCATCAGGCAGAGCGCCATCAGCAAGGCCGCCAGCGCGGCGGCAAGCGCGAATGAGGTCAGGGCTTTGCTCATGAGGCTCCCGTTCCGAGCGAATCGAAGTCAGAACGTTGGTAGCCCATGGTTTGTAAATTGCTAGTAAGCATCATGCAGCGGCACGGCAGAGTTTCTCGGTGCATTCACTCCGCAGCTTGCAGACGCCGCCCGTCGATAATGGTCTTGATCTCGGCGCGGCAAGAGCCGCAATTGGTGCCGGCGTGAAGGGCGGCGCCGATTGCCGCGACGCTGGTACAGCCGCCGCGTACCGCTTCCGCGATCTGGTTGGCACCAACCCCGAAACAGGCGCAGACGATGGCACCGCGGTCGACGCTGTTGCCGCCCGGCCGCCCGGCGACAATCGCCAGCCGCGCCTGCCGATTGGCATGGTCAGCGCCAAGTTGTTCGACTGCCCAGCCGCGCGACACCGCCACCGGGGTTGGCGCAAGATAGAGCGCGCCGACCAGCCTATTGCCTGCGAAACGGGCGAAGCGATGGTGCCCGCCGGCGATGTCGTGATAGGCGAGCGTCTCGCCTTCCATGCCTAATAGCGCGGCGGCAAACCCGGTCCAGTCGCGGCTGTCCTGCAGCGCAATTTCAAGCCGCCAGCCGGCGGGGCCGCGGGCGAGGCTCCAGTAATCGGCGTCGATCGATGCGGGCCGTTCGGCAAGCACGGCGAAGCCGAAGGCTGTGGCGGCGAACCGCTCGATGCGGGCGGCAACATTCTTCGAGGCCGGTTGGCCTGAAATCGCATCGGTCGTCGGCGCGACCAGTGCATCGACGCGCGCGCGGCCGGAGAACTGATCGGTCCAGTGCATCGGAACGAATACAGAGCCTTGGCGTTGGCGCACCGTCACCAGGGCGCGGACCAGCACCTCGCCATGGGCAGTCGAGACGCGGACGATCTCGGCATCGCCGATGCCGAAGTGCTGCGCATCCGACGGGTGGATTTCGACGAACGGTTCGGCCATGTGCTGCGACAAGCGCGGGCTCTTGCCGGTCCGCGTCATGGTGTGCCAATGGTCGCGCACGCGCCCGGTGTTGAGCACCAGCGGGAAGTCCGGGCTGGTGCGGGTTTGTGCGGCTGGGCGAATGGCAATGAAGCGTGCCTTGCCGTCGGGTGTGTAGAAATTGCCGTTGGCGAAGAAGCGGGTGCTTTTGTCCTCCGGCTGGCGCCGCGCGCGCCCCTCTGGCCTGGCGGCCACCTCCCCCTCAAGGGGGGAGATTGGCAGTTTTGCCGGCTGCGCCCACTCATCAACCTGGGAGACTGGCGATAGCCGAGCAGCAGGCTGATCTCCCCCCTTGAGGGGGAGATGGCCGGCAGGCCAGAGGGGGTCATCTGCGACGGCCTCCACCTCGGTGGGGCGACCCGGAGAGGTCGAGACTTCACCACCGACCCCACCCCGTCCCGCTTGTTTCGCTTTGCTCAACGCGCGTGCCGACCCTCCCCTCAAGGGGGAGGGTGAGGCCGGCGCTGGCCATTGGAACGGCAGAAGATCCTCATAGGCCTCTGCACCGATATCGCCATACGCGCCTATATCAAAATCGCGCGCGCCGTCATTCTCGAAGCCCGACAGCGCGGCATGCTCGGCGAAGATGTCGGCCGGCGACACATGCGAAAAAGCCTCGCCGAAGCCCATCCGCTTGGCGACTTCAGCGATGATCCACCAATCTGGCCTTGCCTCACCGGGCGTGGCCAAAAAGGCTCGCTGGCGCGAGATGCGGCGCTCCGAATTGGTGACGGTGCCATCCTTTTCGCCCCATGCGGTGGCCGGCAGCCGGACATGGGCGTGGCGGACCGTGTCGGTCTTGGCCAGCACGTCCGACACCACAACAAACGGGCAGGCCTTGATCGCCGCCTCGACGGCATCGGCGTCCGGCATCGAATCGACGGGGTTGGTGGCCATGATCCACAGCGCCTTGATGCGTCCGTCGGCCACCGCTTGGAACATCTCGACCGCTTTCAGGCCGGGTTTTTCGGCGGCGGTTGGGGCATTCCAGAAGCGCTGCACGCGTTCGCGGTGCTCGGGGTTTTCGATCTCCATGTGGGCGGCCAGCATGTTGGCCATGCCGCCGACCTCACGGCCGCCCATGGCGTTGGGCTGGCCGGTCACCGAGAACGGCCCGGCGCCGGGCTTGCCTATGCGGCCGGTGGCCAGATGGCAGTTGATGATGGCGTTGACCTTGTCGGTGCCCGCAGACGACTGGTTCACGCCTTGGCTGTAGACGGTCACCGTCTTCGCCGTCGCGGCAAACAGGCTGTAGAAGCGGGCCAGTTCGTCCTCACTGAGACCCGTGGCAGCCGCGATGCCGGCAAGATCGAGCGCCGAGGCGGCGAAAAGCGCTTGCCCGAAGCCGGTCGTGTGCGACGTGATATAGGTGCGGTCCAGCGCGTTGTGCTGGCCGAGATAGGCGAGCAGCCCGGTGAACAAAGCGACGTCGCCATCGGGCGCGATCGCCAGATGCATGTCGGCGATATCTGAGGTCATGGTGCGGCGAGGGTCGATCAGCACCACCTTCATCTCGGGCCGCTTTTCCCGGGCGGCGGCTATGCGCTGGTAGAGTACCGGATGGCACCAGGCGAGATTGGAGCCGACCAGCACGATCAGGTCGGCAAGTTCCAGATCCTCGTAATTTCCCGGAACGGTGTCCGAGCCAAAGGCGCGGCGGTGGCCGGCGACCGACGAGGCCATGCACAGGCGCGAATTGGTGTCGATATTGGCCGAGCCGATAAAGCCTTTCATCAGCTTGTTGGCGACGTAATAGTCCTCGGTCAGCAACTGGCCGGAAACATAAAAGGCGACCGAACCAGGGCCGTGTTCGGCAATGGTTTGCGAGAAGGTCGAAGCGACAAGGTCGAGCGCTTCGTCCCAGTCGGTGCGGCGACCGTGGATCTCCGGGTATAGCAACCTGCCGTCGAGATCGATGGTCTCAGCCAGCGCCGAGCCTTTGGAGCAGAGCCGGCCGAAATTCGCCGGGTGGTCCGGGTCGCCGCGAACGGTTATTTCACCGTCCGCGGCGACCTTCGCCAGCACGCCGCAACCCACCCCGCAATAGGGGCAGGTGGTCCTCACCTCGCGCGCTTCATCAATCTGCATGGTTCACGCCGCGCGGCTGGCCAGCGCTTCCAGCGCAATGAACAGCCGCTCGCCGTCGATCCGCACCGCAATGGTGCGCACCGCGCCCTCGTCCGCGCCGAGCGCCTTGCCTGTCTCCAGCGAGATCACCCAATTGTGCAAGGGACAGGTCACCGCCGTGCCATGGACGATGCCCTGGCTGAGCGGCCCACCTTTGTGCGGGCAATGGTCGTCGATGGCAAAGACCTGATCGTCGGCCGTGCGAAAGACGGCGATCTTTCCTTCCGGCGTGGCGACGCAGCGCGCGCCGCGACGCGGAATGTCCGAGAGCGTGCCGATCGATACCCAATTCATCTGGCCATTCCTCTTTTGCGCGTGTTCTTGTCCGAAAACCGCATTCCACTTTTCGGGAACACGCGCCTACTCCGCCGCCTGGGCAAAGCCGACCGAAGCCATCGGCCGGAATTCATGCTTGTCCTTGCCGGAAGCACGTTCCGACCATGGGTCGACCTGGGCGAATTTCTGCGAAAAGACGAAGCGGTCGAAATAGGCTTTGCGCTTCTCGCCATCGTCCATGATCTGACGCTTGATCTCAGCTATGCCGACGCGCTTGGCCCATTTGTAGATACGCTCAAGATAGCGACCCTGCTCGCGATACATCTGCGTCAACGCCACGATATGCTCCAGCGCCTCGTCCTCGGTCTTGACCAGGCCGAGCACTTCGGTGCCCTTGATGTCGAGACCGGCGGCGCCGGCGAAATGGATCTCGTAGCCGCTATCGACGCAGATCACGCCGACATCCTTGCAGGTCGCCTCGGCACAGTTTCGCGGACAGCCCGACACCGCCATCTTGACCTTGGCCGGGGTCCACGAGCCCCACATGAATTTTTCGATACGGATGCCCAAGCCGGTCGAATCCTGCGTGCCGAAGCGGCACCAGTCCGAGCCGACACAGGTCTTCACCGTGCGCAGTCCTTTGGCATAGGCGTGGCCGGAGACGAAGCCGGCCTGACCGAGATCGGCCCATACCGCCGGCAGGTCTTCCTTGCGGATGCCGAGCATGTCAATGCGCTGGCCGCCGGTGACCTTGACCATCGGGATCTCGAACTTGTCGACGACGTCGGCGATGGCGCGCAATTCGGCGGCGTTGGTGACGCCGCCCCACATGCGCGGCACTACCGAATAGGTGCCGTCCTTTTGGATGTTGGCGTGGACGCGCTCGTTGATGAAGCGCGACTGGTAATCGTCGGCGTATTCGTCGGGCCAGTCGCAGACGAGATAATAGTTGAGCGCCGGCCGGCATTTGGCGCAGCCGCAGGAGGTCTTCCACTCCAGTTCCTGCATGACGGCGGGAATGGTCTTCAGGCCCTTGGCCTTGATCAGCCGGCGGACCTCGTCATGGCCAAGCGCGGTGCAGCTGCACATCGGCTGGACCGCCGCGGGGTTGTATTTGTCGCCGATGGTCAGCACCATCAGCTTTTCGACCAGCCCGGTGCAGGAGCCGCAGGAGGCCGACGCCTTGGTGTGGGCGCGCACATCGTCGAGCGAGGTCAAGCCCCTGGCCGTGATCGCGCCGGTGATCTTTCCCTTGCATACGCCGTTGCAACCGCAGATTTCCGCATCATCCGGCAAGGCTGCAACGGCCGCCATAGGGTCCAGGGGGGCGCCTCCCTGGTAGGACTGGCCGAAGATGAGCGTATCGCGCATCTCGGATATGTCGGTCTGCTTCTTCTTGAGGTCGTTGAACCAGGCGCCGTCCGCCGTCTCGCCATAGAGCACAGTGCCGATGATGCGGTCGTCCTTGAGTACGAGGCGCTTGTAGACGCCGGCCGCGGCATCGCGCAGCACGATCTCCTGACGGTCATCGCCCTCGGCGAAGTCGCCGAGAGAGAACAGCTCGATGCCGGTGACCTTGAGCTTAGTCGGCGTGTCCATGTGGACGAAAGCCGCCGCCTCATTGCCGGCCAGATGGCTGGCGGCGACGCGCGCCATCTCGTAGAGCGGCGCGACCAGCCCGTAGACCTGGCCGTTGACCTCGGCGCATTCGCCGATTGCGTAGATATCGGGATCGTTGCTGCGCATGCCGGCGTCGACGACGATGCCGCGATTGACCGCAATGCCGGCTTCCTTCGCCAGCGCCGCATTCGGCCTGATGCCCACCGCCATGACGACGAGCGTTGCGGGGATGACTGTGCCGTCGGCAAGCTCCACCCGCTCGACCTTGCCGTTGCCGGTGATCGCCTGGGTGTTGGCCTTGGTGATGACCTTGATGCCGCGCTGCTCGACGGCGCGCTGCAGGAGATATCCGGCGGCCGGATCGAGCTGACGCTCCATCAGCGTCGGCATGACGTGCAGCACGGTGACGTCCATGCCCTGCGCGTTCAGACCCGCAGCCGCTTCCAGGCCGAGCAGGCCGCCGCCGATGACGACAGCCTTGGCCCGCGACTGGGCGGCAAGCATCATCGCCCGGACGTCGTCGAGATCGCGATAGGTGAGCACGCCCGGCAGGTCATGGCCTGGCACCGGAATGATAAACGGCACCGAGCCGGTGGCGATGACGAGCTTGTCGTAGGGCTCGGTCACGCCATGATCGGAGGTGACGGTCTTTGCCTGCCGGTCGATGGCGACGATCTTGTGGCCCTTGTAGAGGGTGATGCCGTGCTTGATGTACCAACCGTCGCCATGGATGATGATCTCCTCATAGGCCTTTTCTCCCGACAGAACCGGCGACAGCATGATGCGGTCGTAGTTCACGCGCGGCTCGGCGTTGAAGATGGTGACCTGGTAGCGCCCAGGCGCCTTTTCCAGGAGATGCTCCAGCATGCGCCCGGGGGCCATGCCGTTGCCGATGATGACGAGTTTCTCGGTCATGTCCTGATCCACTCCGCTCTCACTCAGCCGCGTAGGAAAGGCCTGAAGCTTCGTCAGACGCCGTGCGCTCCATCCGCCGGATGGAAAAATGCATCCAGGCAAAGCAGGTGGCGACAATGACGAAGAGCAGCATGAAGCAGCTCGACCAGACGCCGGTGAGGTCGTTGAGCACGCCGAAGGCGATTGGCAGGATAAAGCCGCCGAGCCCGCCAATCATGCCGACAACGCCGCCGACCGCGCCGACACTCTGCGGATAGTAAGCCGGGATGTGCTTGTAGACGGCGGCCTTGCCAAGGCTCATGAAGAAGCCGAGCACACAGGCAACGGCTATGAAGGCAAGCGGGCCGATCTCGAAATGGAAGGCGATCGGCCCGCTGATACCGCGCACGACGTAGTCTGCCGAGGGGAGAGACAGAACGAGAGTCGCGACGGCACTGACAGCGAAGGTGCAGTAGAGCACGGTGCGGGCGCCGATCCGGTCGGAAAGCACGCCGCCATAGGCGCGGAAAATACTTGCCGGAATTGAATAGGCCGCGCCAATCATGCCGGCGGTCGCAAGCCCGAAGCCGTAGACGCCGATCAGGTAGCGGGGCAGCCACAGCGAGAGCGCCACGAATGCACCGAAGGCGAAGAAATAATAGAAGGCGAAGCGCCAGACCTGCAGGTTCTTGAGCGGCGCGAATTCCTGCAAGAAGCTTCTCTTGGGCGCTGCCTTGCCGGCGCGGCGCTCGCGGATGACCGGATCGTCGCCAGTCGTGAACCAGAAGACGGCGGCCATGACGACTAGTGCTGCCGCCCAGATCAGCGCGACCGACTGCCAGCCCCAGGAAAGAAGCACGAACGGTGCCAGGAACTTGGTGACCGCGGCGCCGACATTGCCGACACCGAAAATGCCAAGCGCCGTACCCTGCTTGCCGGCCGGGAAGAAGCGCGAGACATAGGCGACACCGACGGCGAAGGAACCGCCGGCGAGCCCAACGCCTAATGCGGCGACCAGCATCTGCCCGTAGGTGTGCGCAAAAGCGAGCAGAAAGGTCGCGACCGCCGCCGCAAGCATGGTCGCGGTGTATACCAGCCGTCCGCCAAAACGGTCGGTCCAGACACCGAGCACCATACGCACGAGCGAGCCGGTGAGGATCGGCGTGCCGACGAGCAGGCCGAACTCCGTCTCGTTCAGCCCCAACTCCTGCTTTATGCGCACGCCGATGATTGAAAAGATCGTCCACACCGCGAAGCAGACGGTGAAGGCGATGGTGGACATGGCAAGCGCCTGCCGGGGAGCGCTGTCCTGGCTGGGCGCGGCTGGGAGATTTGCGGTCATTTTCTGGCTCCGGTTTGCGGCGTGGGAGGCACCGCCCTTGTCTGTTCGTTCGCGACTGTCAGCGGCGCAGCATCGGCGAACTGGTTGAAACCGACCTTTGCGCGGTCACTTCAAGACCCTTGTCGTCAGTCTTGGCGCCGGCGGGAAAGAGGAGGAGCGCGGCGGTGAACAGCGCCGCCGTCAGCGCGCTGGCGGCCAGAAAATCGCGGCGCGTGAAGTCCGCGAGGGACGCGCCAGTTCCGATCCGTTTCGTCATCGTCGTCTCCGGTTGGCGCCGCTTGGGACCAGCGTGTCGATTGCGTCAAAACAAAAAAGCCGCCGGCCAGGTCTTCGCGTCCGGGATTTCGGGAGCGCGTGTGGACCTGAGCGGCAGCTTTGCCTGTGGCGCCCGCCATTGGACGCCGTGTCACTTGGCCCTTGCGGACCCTACATTTTGGAAAGCAGGAAGCGTGCCAATTCGACAGCGCTCTTAATTATAGAATGAAATCAATATGAACCGCAGCCGCGCGACTTTGACCAAGCTCGGCAGCGGATCAAAGATTAGTCAAAATGCCTTGCACAGCAGCATAATATTTGTGCAATGCGGTAGATTGCCCATTGCCGATGCAGATTTGCCAATGATGATGACGAGTTTCCAATTATGGCCTTACTCCGCGGCTTCGACGAAGCGGTGGCGTTCGTAGAGGAATTTCAGCACCGCCTCGCGGCAGCGCAGGAAGGTGCGGTCGGAGGAAAGCTCAATGCGCCGACGCGGCCGGGCCAGCGGCACGGGAAGAACCTCGCCGATGGTGGCCGCCGGCCCGTTGGTCATCATCACGATGCGGTCGGACAGCAGCACCGCCTCGTCGACATCGTGAGTGATCATGATCGTCGTCGAGCCGAGCCTCGAATGGATATCCATCACCGCGTCCTGAAGATGCGCGCGGGTCAGCGCGTCGAGTGCGCCGAAGGGCTCGTCGAGCAGCAGGATCTTCGGCTCCATGGCCAGCGCCCGGGCGATGCCGACGCGCTGCTTCATGCCGCCCGAAATCTCGGCCGGACGTTTGTCCTTGGCATGCCCCATCTGCACGAGATCGAGATTGCGCATGATCCATTCATGCCGCTCGGCCCGGCTCTTTTTGCCGCCGAAGACCTTGGATACCGCGAGGCTGATGTTTTCGTAGACGGTGAGCCATGGCAGCAGGCTGTGGTTCTGGAACACCACGGCGCGTTCCGGGCCGGGGCTGTCGACCTCCTTGTCTTCGAGCAGGACGGCGCCGGCCGAGACCTTGGTCAGGCCGGCGATCAGGTTGAGCAAGGTCGACTTGCCGCAGCCGGAATGGCCGATGATCGAGACGAATTCGCCCTTGTCGATGGTCAGCCGGATGTCCTTCAGCACGTCGCTGACCTGGCTGCCGCGGGCGAAGGATTTGTCGATGTGGTCGAGTTTCAGATAGGCCGTCATCGTCCCTCTCCTCACTTTGCCGTTGTGCCGCGGGTGACGAAGACGCCGACCGCCGCGACCAGGCGGTCGAGGCAAAAGCCGGTGACGCCGATATAGGCGAGCGCGACAATGATGTCGGGCAGGCGCGACGAGTTCCACGCGTCCCAGATGAAGAAGCCGATGCCGACGCCGCCGGTCAGCATTTCGGCGGCGACGATGGCGAGCCAGGACAGGCCGATGCCGATCCGCAAGCCGGTGAAGATATAGGGCGCGGCCGCCGGCACCATGATCTTCACAAAGAACTCGAACTGGTTGAGCCGGAGGATACGGGCGACGTTGCGGTAGTCCTCGGGGATGTTGCGGACACCGACCGCGGTGTTGATGATGATGGGCCAGATCGAGGTGATGAAGATGACGAAGATCGCCGACGGGCTGGAATCGCGGAACGCCGCCAGCGACAGCGGCAGCCACGCGAGCGGCGGCACCGTGCGCAGGATCTGGAAGACCGGATCGAGACCGCGCATCGCCCAGATCGACTGGCCGACGAGCGCGCCGAGCGCGACGCCGACGATTGCTGCCAGGCCGAAGCCCATGGCGACGCGCTGCAGCGACATCAGCACCCGCCAGGCGAGTCCGATGTCCTGCGGGCCATTGTCGAAGAACGGGTGGGCGATCAGGTCATAGGCCTCGTTCCACACCTGGCTCGGCGGTGGCAGGCTGGCCGTGGGCGACGAACAGGCGACCTGCCAGACGACGAGCATAATGGTGATGACGATGACCGGCGGCACCAGCGTGCTGGCCAGCTTGGCGGCGACCGCGGCCGGGTCGAAGCGGCGCCGCGCCCTGGCGGTCAAGGCGATGACCTCGGCGGGCTTGGCCGGTGCGGGGAACGGCTTCACCTTGCGGTCCTCGATGGCTTGGATAGACATTTCTCGAAAAACTCCTTGGCGGCAGATGCAAGGCAGGCGGCGGTGCCACCGCCTGCCTTGCACCTATGTCAGGCTCAGGCCGACACCTTGATTCTCAGGCTGTCGAGATAGGCCGACGGGTTCTCCGGATCGAAGATCTTGCCGTCGAAGAAGGTTTCGGCGCCGCGCGACGTAGACGCCGGAATATCGGCCGCGGCGACACCAAGATCCTTGGCCGCCTCGCGCCACAGATCCTCACGGTTTACTTGGCCGACCAGTGCTTTGATGTCGGTGGTCGGCGCGAACTTGCCCCAGCGGATATTTTCGGCGAGGAACCAGCTGTCGTGGCTCTTGAAGGGATAGGACACGCCGCCCTTCCAGAACTTCATATAGAGGTCGGTGCCGTTGGCGACGCGGCCATTGCCGTAGTTGATGTCGCCCTTGAGGCGGCCGATGATGTCGGCAGTCGGCACGTTCATCCACTGCCGCTTGCCGATGATGGCGGCCATCTCGTCCTTGTTTTCTTTTGCCTCGCACCATTGCTGGGCTTCCATGACGGCCATCAGGATCGCCTTGGTGGCGTTCGGGTACTTGTCGATAAAGGCGGCGCGCAGGCCGAGCGCCTTTTCCGGATGGCCCTTCCACAGTTCGCCGGTGGCGGCGGCGGTGAAGCCGACGCCCTGGTGGACGAGTTGCTCGTTCCACGGCTCGCCGACACAGAACACGTCCATGTTGCCGACCTTCATGTTGGCGACCATCTGCGGCGGCGGCACGACGATGGTCGAGACGTCCTTGTCGGGATCGATGCCGCCGGCAGCCAGCCAGTAGCGCAGCCAAAGATCGTGCGTGCCGCCCGGGAAGGTCATGGCGGCCTTCACCTCCTTGCCTGCGGCCTTTTTCGCAGCGAAGGCGTCCTTCAGCTTGGAGGCGTCGAGGCCGACGCCGGTGCCGGCATATTCCTGGGCGACGGAAATGCCCTGGCAGTCGTAGTTGAGCCGCGCCACGATCGCCATCGGCAGTGGCTGCTTGTTTTGCGTCACCTTGCCGGTGTGCATCAGATAAGGCATCGGCGTCAGGATATGGGCGCCGTCAATGCCGTTGGCTTCGCCGCCGAGCACCAGATTATCGCGCGTCGCCCCCCAGGAGGCCTGCTTGAGCACCTCGACATCGGGCATGCCGAATTTCTCGAACAGGCCTTTCTCCTTGGCGATCATCAACGGTGCTGCATCAGTCAATGCGATGAAGCCGAGCTTGGCGCCGGTGACTTCCGGCGCGGCGGGCGCCGCATAGGCGCCGGAGGGCAGCAGCGCACGCGCCGCGGCCAGCGTTGCCGCGGTGGCCGCGCTGATCCTCAGGAAATCCCGGCGGCTGATCGCCGTTTGGGCGGAATGGCTATTGGTGCTTTTCGTCATCGTCATCTCCGGTTGGGCGCGGCTTGGGATCGGCGCCGTCGATTGCGTGTTCGACCAAAACAAAAAAGCCGCCGGCCAGGCCGCGCGCGTCCGTCCATCCGGGATCGCGTGTCGACCTGAGCGGCAGCTTTGCCTGTAGCGCCCGCCATTGGACGCCTATTCCGTGACCCGAGAAGAGTCTGCCTATTACAAAGCAGGAACCGTGCCAGTTTCGGAATGGATGACAAACATCAATGAGATCAACGACATGCCACAATCTTCGGCGCGCCGGCCCGCTGGGCGAGCAAGCCAAGGATTGTTCATTAGCGCAGTCGCACGCACATTTTTTGTGCAGCGCACAAGAATGCCGGGGAAATGATCAGGCTTCAGCGCGCGCCAATTTCTGGCCGGCAATGTAGGCGTCGATCTCGTCGGGATCGAATATCTGGCCATCGAAGAAGCCATCGGGACCGAGCACCAGGCTTGCCCCCGCCGAACCGACCGGAGTCGCGGCCTTCAGCGCGCCCTCGACCTTGGCATTGGCACCGGGAAGCGCCACGCCAAGCGGCTTCAACGCCGAGCGGTAGAGATCGGGGCGGTAGCAGTCGCGGGCAATAGCGAGGTTTTCCGGCGTGTGCGGGACATGCCCCCAGCGCACCATCTGCGTGTAGAACCACAGCGCATGGCTCTTCCACGGGAAGTTCGCCGCCTTGTTGAAGGGCAGAAAGAAGTCACCGACGGTGAGTTCGGCGCCGCCGCCGAGCGCCAGATGCCCGCTGAGAATCGGCATCTGCAGCGCCGGCGCAAGCCCGAGGAAGGCCGGCTGCGCCATCAGGGCCGCGAGTTCGTCACGGTTTGCCGGATCCTGGCACCAGCGCGCCGCGTGATGAAGCGCACGCAGCAGGGCTGAAAGCGCGTCCGGCTCTCTTTCCGCCCATGCCTTGCGCACGCCAACGACTTTCTCCGGGCTGGTCTTCCAGATGGCCGCCTTGACCGTGGCGATGCGGCCGGTGCCGGCGACGACCGCGACACTGTTCCAAGGTTCGCCGACGCAGTAGCCGTCGATCCTGCCGGCGGCGAGCGCGTCGGCCATGAAGGGGGGCGGCACGATGACGATCTCGATTTCACGCGACGGGTCGATGCCGCAGGCGGCGAGCCAGTAGCGCAATTCGTAATTGTGCCCGGAATGCGGATGGACGACGGCGAAGCGCAGCGGATCGCCGCCGCCATTCGCCCGTTCGCGAATCAGCGCTCGCAATGCCTTGCCGGCCCGCGCCGGATCGAGATCGGGTTGGGCGCCGTGCGCGGCCATGCCGGCCCAGACCGCGTTCGAAACCGTCACGCAATTGCCGCCGAGGCCGAGCGAGAACGGCACGACGGTATCGGAGGCGAGCGGCGTCAGCCCAAGATTGCAGGCGATCGGCATCGGCCCCAGCATGTGCGCCAGATCGAAGTGGCCGATGGCGATGCGGTCGCGGATGTTGGCCCAGGACGTTTCCCGGTTGAGGGTGAGGTCGATGCCTTCGCGCAAAGCAAAGCCGATTTCCTTCGCCGCGACAAGGATGGCGCTGTCGAAGAGCGGCATGAAGCCAGCATTGATCCGGTGCTCGGCCGCCATTCTCAACTCTCCTCGGGATCCAGAAGCCCTGCCGCCGTCACCAGGCTCTGCGCGATTTCGGCGATCTTGCGGTTCTGGTTCATGGCTGTCTTGCGCAGCAGCGTGTAGGCCGCGTCCTCCGACAGGCCGCGCGATTTCATCAGGATGCCCTTGGCGCGATCGATCACCTTGCGGCTCTCCAACTCGCTGCGGGCTTCTTCCAGTTCGCGCGCCATGCGCGAGAAGGCGTTGAAGCGGCTGATCGCCATGTCGAGGATCGGCTTGACCCGCTCCTGGCGCAGGCCGTCGACGACATAGGCCGATACCCCCGCTTCCACCGCAGCTTCGATCGAAGCCTGATCCGAGCGGTCGACGAACATGGCGATCGGCCGCTTCACCACGCGCGAAAGCTGGAACATGTTTTCGAGCATGTCGCGGTTGGGATTTTCGAGATCGATGACGATCACGTCGGGTTCGATCTCGGCGATCCGCCGCGCGATGCCGGCGACGTCGTGGATGACCGTGACCTGCTGATGCCCGGCCTCCCGCAATCCCGCTTCGATTATCGAAGCGCGGATGTGGTTTTCATCGATCACCAGAACAGTGAGGGATTTGCGGATCATGCCGCATTTTGCGCAGGCGAGACGATTGTGCAATGCGGCATGGCGAGATTCACGGAAACAAAGCCGGCGTCCAGGCGCCGCCTGAGGAATTGGACGACGGCCGGCGCGACGAACTTGACGCCGCGGGCGCCGGCACCCGCCTGATCAGTTGCCTGCAGGTCTGTCGGCGCACGGTGATCGCGTCGGGCGGAAGCGGACATCGCAAGCGAGGACTCCGGAGGTCGCGGTTGCGCCCTCAAGCCCCGCCTGGTCGACCAGATAGAAGATCGCATTGGCCTGGCCGCCCGGCATCGTCTCGCTGAACTGGATGCGGCTGTCAGGCTGGATCAGACCGAGCAGGGTCTCCGCGGCACCTCGACGCCGAGGTTGCGCAGATCGTAGCCGTTGCCGCGCCGCGCCGATTTTCTGGAGTGATAACCGCGCTCGACGCGGCGAATTCGTAACCCTACTCGGCGGCCGTCTCCGATGGCGCCTCTGCCGGCCCCGAAGGTTCGGCCTCGGCACGGGGCTTGCGCCGTGAAAACAGCGACCTGAGCGTGACGTAGAACACCGGCGTCAGGAACAGGCCGACGAAGGTGACGCCGAGCATGCCGGAGAATACCGCGGTGCCGAGCGACTGGCGCATTTCTGCGCCCGGTCCCGTTGCGATCATCAGCGGCACGACGCCGAGGATGAACGAGAAGGCGGTCATCAGGATCGGCCGCAGCCTGAGCCGGCAGGCTTCGACGGCAGCCTCGGCGGCCGACAGCCCGCGTTCCTGCGCCTGCCGCGCGAATTCGACGATCAGGATCGCGTTCTTCGCGGCAAGCCCGATCAGCACGATGAGGCCGATCTGCACGAGGATGTTGTTGTCCAGCCCTCGGAAAGACACGCCGAGCAACGCCGCGAGCACGCCGAGCGGCACCACCAGCACAATGGCGAACGGCAGCACCCAGCTTTCATATTGCGCCGCCAGCGCCAGGAACACGAACAGCACCGACAGTCCGAAGATATAGACAGCGGCATTGCCGGTGTTGCGCTCCTGATAGGCGAGCTCGGTCCATTCATAGGAGGTACCGGCCGGCAGCGTCTTTGCCGTGATCCCTTCCATCAATGCCAGCGCGTCGCCCGTGGAAACGCCGGGCGCGGCGTTGCCCTGCAGCGGCACTGAGACGTACATGTTGTAGCGCTGGACCAGCGCCGGGCCGGTGACGTCGCGGATCTCGATCAACGTGCCGAGCGGAACCAGCGCGCCGGTCGCCGAGCGCACCTTCAGTTTCAAGATGTCGGCGCGATCGAGGCGGAACGCCTGGTCGGCCTGCGCCCGCACCTGGTAGACGCGCCCGAACGCGTTGAAGTCGTTGACGTAGGCGGTGCCCAAATTGATCGACAGCGTCTCGAAGATGTTGGGGATCGGCACGTTCAGGATGCGCGCCTTGTCGCGATCGATCGCCAGGAAGAATTGCGGGCTCGACGCGGAGAAGGTGGTGAACACGCCCGTCAGCCCCGGCGTCTTGTTGGCCTTGCCGGCGATTTCGTAGGCAAGCGCCAGGATCTGCCGCATGTCGGCGCTGTTGCGCTCCTGGATCTGCAGCTTGAAGCCGCCGGCATTGCCGACGCCGCGGATCGGCGGCGGTGGCAGTGCGATAATGAAGGCTTCCTTGATGCTTTGCAGGCTGCCGAACAGATTGCCGATGACCTGGGTCGCCGACTGGCCGGCTTTCAGTCGCTCGTCAAACGGCTTGAACCTGGCGAAGATCACGCCCGCGTTGCTGGCGTTGGTGAAGGTCGCGCCGGAGAAGCCGGCGAAGGCGACAGCGTAATCGACGCCTGGCGTTTTCTGGATGATCTGCGACGCCTGCTGGATGACCGAATCGGTCCTCGACAGCGAAGCGCCGTCCGGCAACTGGACGACGACGATCGCATAGCCCTGGTCAAGCGACGGAATGAAACCGCGCGGCACCGCCTGCACCATGTAGACCGTGGCGTAGATGAGGGCCGCGAAAACGGCCAGCATGGCGGCCATCGTTATCCACGAGCCGACCAGCACGCGGATAATGCTCGAATACCAATGGGCGACCCTGTCGAAGCCGCGATTGAAGCCGTCGGCGAGCGCCCGTCCGAACCGCGCCAGGAAAAAGCGCGGCGGCGCCGCCGCGGCGTGATGCGGCTTGAACAGCAGTGCGGCCAGCGCCGGCGAAAGCGTCAGCGAATTGAATGCCGAGATCGCCGTCGACACCGCGATGGTGATAGCAAACTGCAGATAGAACTGCCCAGAAATGCCGGGGATGAAGGCTGTCGGCACGAACACGGCTATCAGCACCAGCGAGATCGCGATGACGGCCGTTCCGACTTCGTCCATGGTCAGGTGCGACGCCGGACTGGGCGCCAGCCCTCTGGCGATATTGCGCTCGACGTTTTCGACCACGACGATCGCATCGTCGACGACGATGCCGATCGCCAGAACGAGGCCGAACAGCGTCAGCATGTTGAGCGAGAAGCCGGCGGCGTAAAGTACCGCCAGCGTGCCGATCAGCGACACGGGAATCGCCACGATCGGCACGATCGCCATGCGCCACGATTGCAGGAAGACGATGATGACGATGATGACCAGCAGCATCGCCTCGAGGATCGTCTTGTAGACCTCCTGGATCGACTCGGCGACGAACTCGGTCGGATTGTAGACGATGTCGTAGCTCAACCCCTTCGGGAAGTCGCGGGAAAGCTCCTTCATCTTGTCCTGGATCTCCGCGGCTGCGGCGAGCGCATTGGTGCCCGGCCGCTGGAAGATGGCGAGCGCCACCGCCGGTTTGCCGTTGAGATAGGAGTTGGTGACGTAATCCTTGGCGCCGAGCTCGATGCGCGCCACGTCCTGGAGCGAGATCAGGCGGCCGTCGTCGGTCGATTTGACGATCACGTATCGGAAGTCGCGTGCGTCGTTGAAGCGGCCTTGCGTTGTGACCGTGTACTGGAACGCCGTGCCGGTGCTGGTCGGCGGCGCGCCGATCGAGCCGCCCGACACCTGGACATTCTGGTCGCGCAGCGCCTGCACCACATCGCCCGAGGTCATCCCCAGGGCGGACAGTTTTTCCGGATCGAGCCAGATGCGCAGCGAATATTCGCGTTCGCCGAAGATGATGAGGTCGCCGACGCCGTCTAGTCTGAGCAGTATGTCGCGCACCCGCGAGCGGGCGTAGTTCGAGACGTAGAGTTGGTCGTAGGTATTGTCGGGCGACAGCATGTGCACGACCATCATCAGGTCGGGCGAGGTCTTGGTGGTCGTGATGCCGAGGCGGCGGACTTCTTCGGGCAGGCGCGGCTCGGCGACTGACACGCGGTTCTGCACCAGCACCTGCGCCTGGTCGAGATCGGTGCCCAGCTTGAAGGTGATGGTCAGCGCCATCGCCCCGTCGCCCGACGAATAGGACGACATGTAGAGCATGCCCTCGACGCCGTTGATCTCCTGCTCGATCGGCGTTGCCACCGTCGCTGCGACCGTCTCGGCGTCTGCGCCCGGATACTGGGCGCGAACGACGATGGTCGGCGGCGCGATCTCGGGATATTGCGCGACCGGCAGCTGGGTATAAGCAATCCCGCCGAGGATCAGCAGGACGATCGAAACGACCGATGCGAAGATCGGACGGTCGACGAAGAAATGTGCGAACCTCATTGCTGCAACTCGGCGGTCTCGGCCCTGGGCGGCAACGTCACCATCTCGACCTTGACCTTGGTGCCGGGCCTGGCGTGCATCAGCCCGTTGACGATGATCGTCTCATCGCCGGTCAGGCCCTGGCGGATCACCCGGTAGCCGTCGAGAAGCGGGCCGGTGCGCACGGGCTTCGCCAACACCATCCCGGACTCATCCACCAGGAACACGATGCGGCGATCCTGATCGGCGCCGATCGCCTCGTCGGGCACCAGCACGCCGCTATGCGGCAGCGACCCCGGCACGTTGATGCGTCCGAACATGCCTGGCTGGAGAATGCCGTCGGCGTTGGGAAACCTTGCACGCACCCGCATGGTGCCGGTCGCGTTGTCGATCCGGTTCTCGGCAAAATCGAGCTTGCCTTTGAATACTGCCTCCGCGCGGTCGGCGACGCGAACCACCACCTCGAGCCCGCCGGCGCCTTCCTGCATGCTGCCGCCGCGCTCCTTCGCGTCGCGGGCGTAGCTGAAATACAGGCGCTCATCGACGTCGAAATAGAAGTCGATCGGATCGCGCGTAACGATGGTCGTCAGCAAGGTGGAATCCGGCTGCACGAGGTTGCCGACCGACACCAGCCGGCGGTCGATGCGGCCGGACAAGGGTGCCTTGATCTCGGTGAATTCCATGTTCAGTTTGGCCGTCGTCAGCGCAGCCGTCGCGCCCTGCATCTGCGCCTGCGCCGAAAGGTATTCCCGCCGGCGGTCGTCGACCGTCGCGGTTGAGATATTGCCGGTCTTGGCGAGTTCGTCGGCGCGATCCAGCTGCATCTTGGAGAATTCGAGCAGACTCTTGGCGACGTCCACTTGCGACTTGGCGGCATCATAAGCCGCCTGGTACGGACGCTGATCGATGGTGAAGAGCAGGTCGCCCTTGTTGACCAGTGCGCCGTCCTGGAAGCTGACCTTGTCCAGATAGCCGCTGACGCGCGAACGGATGGCGACCTGGTCGAGGGCTTCGAAGCGCCCGACGAACTCGTCGTCTTCGACGATTTCACGGACCACCGGCTTGGCCGCCGTCACCACGGGTAACTGTTGGTCCTGCGCAAACGCAGTGCTGCTGAAAGCCATGCCGAGCAGGAATGCCGCCAACACGGCGGCGCGGGTAAGCCAGCCGGCCGATCGACAGGGTCGCCCGCCCGCGTCGCGATGCAATTGCCCATTCTCTTGGGTGTCCATTTGCGTCCTCGCTCGCTGGACCCGGAGGTCGGTTGATCCGCTTCTACGCTCAGGCTTTTCGTCGAAATCAGAGCACTACAGTGTGTGCATGGCAACATGATCATTTTCGATGTGGGCTGAAATGTCCACCCTGTGGCTGCCCCGCCACCCGCCACTTGCGATGCAGATCCACCGGGCGGTCCGGGGATGCCATTGAGAGGGGCGGCTAGACCTGGGAACAGACCTTGGTCCCGTCGGGCTGAACGTCCGCAATCCTTCTTCAAACGTTAAAGCCGCCATTTCGCTATCGGAACCGCATCAGCCCTTACACCGCCAAACTCCCCTGCTCCGCGTCCTCTGCATTGGGATCGCCCGGCGCGGTCGCCCAGGCGAGCTCCACCAGCGTCACCGTCCGCCTTCCAACCCCGTCGAGCTGGCAGACGATCAGCCCCTGCTCCTCGATATATATCAGCAGGCGCCGGGCGCGGCGTAGCGAGTGCGAGCCGTAGGCGCGGGCGATCGCCGCGTCGCTCGGGCAGGGCCAGCCTTCCTTGGCGGCGCGGGCGATCATCATGAACACGCCTTGCATGTCCTCGGGGAGCAGCGAGGCGCGCGCCGAGACGTCCTGCCAAGCGTCATCGCCTGCCATGTCGGAGCCGAGGCCGGCGCGGGCGCGGGTCAGCATGCGGCGGAACTCCGGCAGGTCCGGCACGACCGAGGCGAGGCCCTCGATGCGGCAGCGGACCACGAACTCCTGATAAAGCACGCCGATGACCCGGAAGCCGGCATCGGGTTGCGCCAGCACGGCGCGCAGCACCCGGTCGACGCGCTCGCGGCGCTCCGCCAAATCCTCGGCGCTGATCGGCGGCTTCACCGCTTGGGGGCGGATTTCCAGCGCCGCCGATTTCGCCGCCATCAGCTGGTCGAGCAGGTCCGGCGACGACCGGCGCTGCGGCCGGACGGTTTCGGGCGGCGGGGCCGCCAGGATGATCGCGCGCGCGTCCTCCAACGCCGATTCCGGCAGCGGCATCAGGCGCGGGGTCGCGTTGCGCGGACTTGTATCGGTCGGGCCGATCCGCAAGCCCAGCGGACGGTGCGACAGCGCCGGGCCGAGCGCCATGAATTGCCCGCGCTCGAGGTCGCGAAAAGCCTCCGCCTGGCGCCGCTCCATGCCGAGCAGGTCGGCGGCGCGCGCCATGTCGATATCGAGAAAGGTCCGGCCCATGAGGAAATTGGAAGCCTCGGCGGCGACGTTCTTGGCAAGCTTGGCCAGCCGCTGGGTGGCGATGATGCCGGCCAGCCCGCGTTTGCGGCCGCGGCACATCAAATTGGTCATGGCGCCGAGCGAGAGCTTGCGCGCCTCGTCGGAAACCTCGCCGGCGACAGCCGGCGCGAACAGCTGCGCTTCGTCAACCACCACCAGCATCGGGTACCAGTGGTCGCGGGCGACCTCGAAAAGCCCGCCGAGAAAGGCGGCGGCGCGCCGCATCTGGTTCTCGGCGTCGAGCCCCTCGAGATTGAGCACCGTGGAGACGCGGTGGATGCGCGCCCGCTCGCCGGCGCTCTGCAGGCCGCGCTCGGTATGCTCCTCGGCGTCGATCACCAGGTGGCCGAAACGGTCGCCCAGCGTCACGAAGTCGCCTTCGGGGTCGATGATGGTCTGCTGCACCCAGGGCGCGCTCTGCTCCAAGAGCCGGCGCAGCAGGTGGGACTTGCCGGAGCCCGAATTGCCCTGCACCAAAAGGCGGGTCGCCAGCAGCTCCTCGAGATCCAGCGCCGCCGGGGCGCCTGCGCTCGTCTGGCCCATCTCGATCGCAACGGTCATGTCTCGACCCTCCTTGCGGAGAGGGCTTATCAATCGCATCACAGCCCGTCGAGCGCGGCATGGCCGGCGCTCCGTGTTGCGCACAGGCTGGATGTCGCGGACGATCGAGGATACGGAACGTACCGTTTCGATTCGATGAGGCTTGTCTCCTCAGGTCGAAAACCGGTACCCGCCTTTCACCGGCTGGGCCTGCCTGGCTTTCTGCGAGCCGGCGCGCGCGGCCGCTGCAAGAATGCTCTCCACCAGATCCTTGTCGCGCAGCGGTTTGCCGAGCAGCGGCACGTCGGGGGGCCGGCCGGCGATCGCGTCGGCATCGGCATATCCGGTTATCATCACCGCCGGCCAATCGGCCCGCAGATTGCGGGCGAACCGAATGACCTCCAGGCCCGAGACGAGCGGCATGGCAAAATCGGTGACGATGACATCGAAATCGTACGGCGCGCGCTCGATCATCGCCAGCGCTTCGGCACCGCCCGCGGCACAGGTAACCGCAAAGCCGTGTTGGCGAAGCGATTGCGCCGTCAGTTCCCGCAGTACGTTGCTGTCGTCGATCAGCAGGACCGATGGATAGTCCTCGCCGGCATTCACGACGCTGTCGTCGGCATCGGATTTCTCGGGGATTTCGACCGGACGCTCGATTGAACGCGGCAGCCAGAGCTGGACGGATGTTCCACTGCCGACGGTGCTTTCAATGCGAAGCGTGCCGCCCGATTGCTTGACGAAACCATGCACCGTGCTCAGACCGAGGCCAGTGCCCTTGCCGACCGGTTTTGTGGTGAAGAACGGTTCGACGACCTTGGCGAGAATGTCAGCCGGTATGCCCGACCCGGTGTCCTTGACGGTGACCACGACATAGTCGCCCGCCGAAATATCCTCGGCTGCACGGCCTAGCGTTCGATTTTGCGCCTCCACGATTATCGTGCCGCCGGACGGCATGGCATCGCGCGCGTTGAAGACCAGGTTCATCAGCGCGAGCTCCAGCTGGCTGGCATCGACATGCGCCGGCCACACAGTGTCGTCGACAAGCCAATCGAAACGGATCAGGCCGCCCAGGACCGGGGCCACCAACCCGTTCATTGTATCGCCGAGCGCGGCGAGGCGCACGGCCTGCGGCCTCAGCGTCTGGCGGCGCGAGAACGCAAGCATGCGGTTGACGAGCTCGGCGCCTTGTTTTGCCGACCGGCGTGTCAGTTCCAGAACCTGCCTGGTCTGTCCATCGAACTCGGCGTGGCGCTCGAGCAATCCCAATCCGCTGAGAATTGCGGCAAGCAGATTGTTGAAATCATGCGCCAGCCCGCCGGTAAGCTTGCCGATCGCGTCGAGGCGCTGCGATTGCAGCAGCTGGTTCTCAAGCTCGCGCCGCTCGGTAACGTCCAGCAACGTGCCGAGGATCTCAGGCTCTTTGCCGTCGGAGCCATTCGACACGACGCCCTGGTCGAGAAAAATTCGGTAATTGCCGTCGGCGCATTGCCAGCGGAATTCGCAGGTGTAGGAGCCGGTGGCCTTGGCTGCGAGCAGGACCTCCCTCACTCTCGGCAGATCGTCGGGATGAACCCGGCTCAGGCCGAAGCCCGGATCGGCGATCAGCCGTTCGGCAGGAAAGCCGGTCAGGCGTTCGACCCCTTCGGTGACAAAGCTGGCGCCGAACGGCGGCTCCGCCGCCCTTGCGTGGAAGCAGACCGGAAGAGAGCTCAAAATGGCATGCTGCCGCTCCTGGGCGCTGCGCAGGGCTCGCTCGGCCTCGAGCTTTTCCTTCTGCGCCTGCAGTGCCTGGGCCAGCAGCCGTTGCTCGGCAGCCGCCTTTTGCTGGATTTCCAGCGTCTTCTCATGAAGTTCGACGAACACGGCGACCTTGGAACGCAGCATGGCCGGGTCGAAAGGCTTGAACACGTAATCGACCGCGCCGGCGTCGTAGCCGCGCAGCATGTGCGCGTCTTCCTTGTTGATGGCGGTGAGAAAAATTATCGGCGTTCGCCTGGATTGCTCACGCTGGCGGATCAATCCCGCGGTCTCGTAGCCATCCAGCCGGGGCATCAGCACATCCAGCAGGATGACTGCGAAATCCTCCTTCAGCAGTGCGCGCAACGCCTCTTCGCCCGACTGCACGCAGACGACTTCACCGATAGGGGCCAGAACCTCGCCGATCGCCAGCAGATTGCGCTCGTCGTCATCCACGGCCAGGATGCGCGCCTTTGCCGGCCCTGCTGCCGGCGCCATAATCTCCAGCTTCCTTGCTCCGTTTCTCGACAGTTTCTGCATCGAGCGGCCGTCAGTTCACTGCCATGAGCGTCTTTTCCGGACCATGAACACGGGATCGCGAACGGCCGATCCAGACACGCAGCAATGCCAGCAGCAGATCAAGGTCGACAGGCTTGGCGATGTAGTCGGAGGCGCCGGCGTCGAGGCACTTCTGCCGGTCGCCCTTCATTGCCTTGGCTGTGACCGAGATCAACGGGATATGGGCGATCGCCGGCATGCTGCGGATCTGCCGCATCGTCTCGTAGCCATCCATTTCCGGCATCATGATATCGATCAGTGCCGCATCGATGTCCGGGCTCTGCTCCAGAAGCGCGATACCTTCCCGGCCACGCTCCGCATGCAGCACCTGGATGTCATAGGTCTCGAGAACGCTGGTGAGTGAATAGATGTTGCGGATGTCGTCGTCGACGATGAGGACCTTTGCGCCGGCGAGGTCGAACTTGTCCGGCTGTTCGGCTGCCGCACTATTGTTGTCGTGGCCCCGCCCCGGGAGCGTCGCGGATATCAGGAGAGCCAGCTGCGCGAAATTCTCCGCCCGGGGAACGTCCGCCAATGCCGGATGCAAGGCAAGCGACTGTTGCAGCGCTTCCGGATGAGGCGCAAAGAACAGCAGCCGCGACACCGACTGTCCGAACAGGACGGCAATCTCATCCAGCATCTGGGCGTTGTCCTTGGCCGAGCGGCCAAAGCCGAGCACAACGGCATCATAGCCGGCGATGCCGATATCGTCCGCATTCGCGGCGACGCGGCCGATCGCCATGACCGAGGTGACGCCGTCGCGAATCGCGTCGATCAGCGAAAGGCGGCGCTCGGGATCGGGATCGGCAATCAGGACGCGGCGCTGGACGCGGAGCTTTCTGGAATGAATGTCGTGGAAGACCTTCATCAGTTCGTCCGACGATACGGGCTTGGTTGAAATGCTGGATGCACCCTTGCGGGCAAGCACCTCGATGTCTTCGGCGCCCGAGATGACATGAACGGGAATGTCCTTGGTTTTCGGGTCATGGCGAAGCAGATCGAACAACACCCAGCCGTCGATATCCGATAGTCCGAGATCGAGCGTAATCGCGTCGGGAACCAGCTTGCGTGCCAAAGCCAGCGTGCCGGAGCCCGCGGTCGACAGGACGCCTTTCAGCCCGGCCGAACGTGCAAGGCCGAGCAGCAAACCGCCGAAGGTCGGATCGTCCTCGACGATCAGCACGACCCGATCTTCCGACGAGATCGTGTCGCGGTCATCGAGCAATTCGGAGGACGGCGGGCTCGGCTGCGCCGTCGTCGCGGCCACCTCCATCGCCGGCAGCAACGCCGCTTGCGGGGCCAAGGCCATCCGGGGTCCGTCGAATGGAATGACCAGAGTGAACGTCGAACCCTTGCCCGGCGTGCTCTCGACCCGCAATTCGCCGCCGAGCAGCCGGGCAATCTCCCGGCTGATCGAGAGCCCAAGCCCAGTGCCGCCATATTTGCGGCTTGTTGTGCCGTCGGCCTGCTGGAAGGCTTCGAAGATCAGCTTCTGCTTGTCCTGCGGAATACCGATGCCGGTATCGCTGACGACGATCGCGAGCGCCTCCATCGGTTGCGCCGAACCGTTGTGACGGCCCGCCTTTTCGGCCCGGAAATTCAAGCGGACCTCGCCTTGCGAGGTGAACTTGAACGCGTTCGACAAAAGGTTGAGCACGATTTGCTGCAATCGCTTCTCGTCGGTGCGGACGGTCTCCGGAAGCTCGGGATCGACGTTGATGGTGAAGCCAAGCCCCTTGTCGGTCGCCAGCTGCCGGAAGGTTCGCTCCATGTGCTGGCGAAGATGCACCACCGGCATGTCGTTGATGTCGATCGAGACGGTGCCCGATTCGATCTTCGACAGGTCGAGGATGTCGTTGATCAGGCTCAAAAGGTCGGTGCCGGCCGAATTGATGGTGCGCGCGAACTCGACCTGCTTGTCGTTGAGATTGCCCTGCTGGTTGGTTGCGAGCAGGTTTGAAAGGATGAGCAGCGAGTTCAGCGGCGTGCGCAGTTCGTGGCTCATATTGGCGAGGAATTCCGACTTGTATTTCGAGGTAAGCGCCAGCTGCTCGGCCTTCTCCTCCAGCGCCCGCCGCGCCATCTCGATTTCCAGGTTCTTGTTCTCCACCTGCTTCTTTTCGTTCTCGAGCAGCTGCGCCTTTTCCTGCAGCTCCTCGTTGGTGGCGTGCAGCTCCTCCTGCTTCTTGGTCAGTTCGGTCTGACGCGCCTGCAATTCCGAGGTCAGCAGCTGCGACTGCTTGAGCAGGCCTTCGGTGCGCATGGTGGCGGCGATGGTGTTGAGAACGATGCCGACGGATTCCATCAGCTGGTTGAGGAACGACTGGTGCGTGTCGCGGAATTCGCTGAACGAGGCGAGTTCGATGACGGCCTTCACCTCGTCCTCGAACAGAGCCGGAAGAATGATCACGTTCGCCGGCGCGGCATTGCCAAGGCCGGAGGTAACGCGCAGGAAATTCGGCGGCACATTGTCCAGCATGATGGCGCGCTTGTCGGCGGCACTCTGCCCGACAAGCCCTTCACGCAGATCGAGGCGTTGCTTGATTTCCGCCTTGCTTTCGGCGCCATAGGAGGCGGCGAGCTCCAGATAGAATTCATCCTCGTCGCGGTTGGTCACATAGAACACGCCATATTGCGCATTCACCAGCGGGGCGAGTTCGGACATGATGAGGCGCGAGACCGTGGCCAGGTCACGCTCGCCCTGCAGCATGCGCGAGAAGCGGGCGAGATTGGTCTTCAGCCAGTCCTGCTCGGCATTCTTCAGCGTCTGGTCCTTCAGATTGCGGATCATCTCGTTGATGTTGTCTTTCAGCGCCGCCACCTCGCCGGAGGCCTGGACGCTGATCGAGCGGGTCAGATCGCCCTTGGTCACCGCCGTCGACACCTCGGCGATGGCGCGCACCTGGGTGGTCAGGTTGGCCGCGAGCTGATTGACGTTGTCGGTCAGGTCGCGCCAAAGGCCGGCAGCGCCGGGCACCCGGGCCTGGCCGCCGAGCTTGCCTTCGATGCCCACTTCGCGGGCGACGTTGGTCACCTGGTCGGCGAAGGTCGCCAGCGTCTCGATCATGCCGTTGATGGTGTCGGCGAGCGAGGCGATCTCGCCCTTGGCATCGACCGTCAGCTTGCGCTTGAGATTGCCTTGCGCGACCGCGGTCACGACATCGGCGATGCCGCGCACCTGGTTGGTCAGGTTCGTCGCCATCAGATTGACGTTGTCGGTCAGGTCCTTCCAGGTGCCGGCGACGCCCTCGACCCGCGCCTGGCCGCCGAGCTTGCCCTCGGTGCCGACCTCGCGGGCGACACGCGTCACTTCGCCGGCAAAGGAGTTCAGCTGGTCGACCATGGTGTTGATCGTCGATTTCAGCTCCAGGATCTCGCCCTTGACGTCGACGGTGATCTTCTTCGACAGGTCGCCGCGCGCCACAGCGGTGGTCACCTCGGCGATGTTGCGGACCTGGCCGGTCAGGTTCTCGGCCATCGAATTCACATTGTCGGTCAGATCCTTCCAGGTGCCGGCAACGCCGCGCACCTGCGCCTGGCCGCCGAGCTTGCCTTCGGTGCCGACCTCGCGCGCCACGCGCGTCACCTCCGAGGCAAAGGAATTCAGCTGGTCGACCATCGTATTGATGGTGTCCTTCAGCTCGAGGATCTCGCCGCGCACATCGACGGTGATCTTCTTCGACAGGTCGCCCAGCGCCACTGCCGTCGTCACCTCGGCGATGTTGCGCACCTGGCCGGTCAGATTGGCGGCCATCGCATTGACGTTGTCGGTCAGGTCTTTCCAGGTACCGGCAACACCGCGCACCTGCGCCTGGCCGCCGAGCTTGCCGTCCGAACCGACTTCGCGCGCCACGCGCGTCACCTCGGAGGCGAAGGAATTCAGCTGGTCGACCATCGTATTGATGACGTCCTTGATCTGCAGGATCTCGCCCAATGCATCGACGGTGATCTTCTGGGTCAGGTCGCCGGTCGCAATCGCGGTTGCTACCTTGGAGACGTCGCGTAATTGCACGGTCAGATTGCCGGCCATGGCATTGACGTTGTCGGTCAAATCTTTCCAGGTGCCGCCGACGCCCTCGACATGCGCCTGACCGCCGAGCTTGCCCTCCGACCCCACTTCGCGCGCCACACGCGTCACTTCCGAGGCGAAGGAATTGAGCTGATCGACCATCGTGTTGACGGTGTCCTTGAGCTCGAGGATTTCGCCCTTGACGTCGACGGTGATCTTCTTCGACAGGTCGCCGCGGGCAACGGCGGTCGTCACCTCGGCGATGTTGCGGACCTGGCCGGTCAGGTTGGCGGCCATCAGGTTGACGTTATCGGTCAGGTCCTTCCAGGTGCCGCCGACGCCCTTCACCTCGGCCTGGCCGCCGAGCTTGCCTTCGGTTCCGACCTCGCGCGCCACACGCGTCACTTCCGAGGCGAAGGAATTGAGCTGGTCGACCATCGTGTTGATGGTGTCCTTGAGCTCGAGGATTTCGCCCTGCACGGCGACGGTGATCTTCTTCGACAAGTCGCCCGAAGCGACCGCAGTCGTCACCTCGGCGATGTTGCGGACCTGGCCGGTCAGGTTCTCGGCCATCGAATTGACGTTGTCGGTCAAGTCCTTCCAGGTGCCGGCGACGCCGCGCACCTGAGCCTGGCCGCCGAGCTTGCCCTCGGTGCCGACCTCGCGGGCGACACGCGTCACTTCGCCGGCAAATGAGTTCAGCTGGTCGACCATGGTGTTGATGGTCGATTTCAGTTCGAGGATCTCGCCCTTGACGTCGACCGTGATTTTCTTCGACAGGTCGCCAAGCGCCACGGCCGTGGTCACCTCGGCGATATTGCGCACCTGGCCTGTCAGATTTTCGGCCATCAGGTTCACGTTGTCGGTCAGGTCCTTCCAGGTGCCGCCGACACCTTCGACGCGCGCCTGACCGCCGAGCTTGCCTTCTGTACCGACTTCGCGCGCGACGCGCGTCACTTCCGAGGCGAAGGAATTGAGCTGGTCGACCATCGTGTTGATGGTGTTCTTGAGTTCGAGGATTTCGCCTTTCACATCGACGGTAATCTTCTTCGACAGGTCGCCGGAAGCGACGGCGGTC
Organism: Mesorhizobium sp. M1169; assembly: GCF_040318345.1. Lineage (NCBI taxonomy): Bacteria > Pseudomonadati > Pseudomonadota > Alphaproteobacteria > Hyphomicrobiales > Phyllobacteriaceae > Mesorhizobium > Mesorhizobium sp. M1169. The sequence continues at coordinate 327,389 of NZ_JAMYME010000001.1, forward strand.
GTCACCTCGGCGATGTTGCGCACCTGCCCGGTCAGGTTCGTCGCCATGGCGTTGACGTTGTCGGTCAGGTCCTTCCAGGTTCCGGCCACACCTTTCACGCGAGCCTGGCCGCCCAGCTTGCCTTCGGTGCCGACCTCGCGCGCCACGCGCGTCACTTCCGAGGCGAAGGAGGCCAGTTGCCCGACCATGGTGTTGACGATCTTGCCGATGCGCAGAAACTCGCCGCGCAGCTGCCGGCCGTCGATTTCGACCATCATCGTCTGCGACAGGTCACCCTTGGCCACCGCGCCGATGACGCGCGCCACTTCGGCCGTCGGCTGAACCATGTCCTCGATCAGATCGTTGACGGAACGGACGCTCGATTCCCAACTGCCGGTGGCGTTGCGGACACGGCCGCGTTCGCCGATCCGGCCATCCTTGCCGACGACCTTGCTGAGGCGTTCGAACTCGCGCGTGACCTGATCGTTGAGTTCTACGATTTCGTTGAAGGTGTCGGCGATCTCGGAATCAAGGCCGGCGTAGACATTGTCGATACGAACGGAGAAATCACCGCTCCGAAAAGCCTTCAGCGCGTTCAGTATTTGACGACGGTCCAATTGCCTTGTGGATGCAAGCACGCTCACAGCGCCCCTCCCAGCTCACGGATTTCTTGAATGTCCTGGTGAAACTGTCCCCTGCGGCCGACACAACTCCCCGCAAGCGCAAGAACGCGGCATGCTCGATTTGGTTCCAGACGAAATTGCCGCTATGCGGCAGGAATTTCGCAGCCGCATTCACGAAACGACGAGCAACAAAGATCCATAATGATTGTATCGATCAATATTTCTGCCCAACGGAACATCTCGAAAAAACTCTCGTTGGTATAGATCGCGATCCAGCGATGCAACTCGATGGAGACACTAAGATGATGAAAATTCTCTCTGCATCCCTACTTGCTATCGGCCTGGCCACATCTGCCATGGCACAATCCATGGGCTCCGGGACCGGTAGCGCCGATGGCAATACCGGCGTCAACACAGGCACTTCCGGCGGCAACACCGGGACCGGCAGCGCAACTACCCCGAACACGATCGATCCGAACGCAACGAACGCCACCACGCCGCAGACAAACGGTATGGAGGACCGCTGTAAGGATACGGCGAGCAGCGATACCGACAACAATACCCCCAGCGGCGCCATGACGTCGGATATGCAGAACTGCAACAAGTAACGGAGTTTTGCCCAGCGGTCATTTCAGCCCGCGGCCTGGTCCAGACCGGTGCTCGCGGTTCAAACCACAGCCAGAAATATGCACAGACCGGGCACGGGCTCATTACTTCTGAATGGATCGGCGAGCCCAAGCCGGGCGGCCGATTAACTAGTCTCAGCTAGGTTCTGCGATAGGCGGCGGCCAGCCCGGACGGGCGGGGCGGCCGTTCTGCTGATTTTCGCGGAGAGAACTGGTGGAGCCAATCGGAATCGAACCGACGACCTCTTGAATGCCATTCAAGCGCTCTCCCAACTGAGCTATGGCCCCACTCCGGCAGTTCACCGGCGCCGTTTCCGGCGAAGAGATCCGGCGCGGGTTCTAGACCGCGCCGTTAGTGAAGGCGGCTTCTAACCCCGCCTTCAGTCAATATCAAGCCTTCAAGAACCGCTTTTTCTAGGCAGCGCCGCGAAAGCCGGCGAATGCGGTTCGCTCAGACCTCGTCGTCGTCTTCGCCGACGCCGATCATGTCGGCAACGTCGTCGTCTTCTTCCTCCTCGTCGGCGAGGAACGTGTCATCCTCGTCATCGCCAAGGTCGACGTCGTCCTCGTCGTCGCCGAGATCGGGAAGCTCGTCGGTCTTCGCGTCCTCGTCCGCCTCTTCGAGCGAGACGACCTCGACGCCCTCTTCCTCCTCGGCGTCCACTTCCTTCTCGGCAACTTCCTCTTCCTCCTCGAGGGCGGCGATCTTGCCTTCTTCGAAATAGGAGCGCGGATAGCTCTTGCCCGTGTAAGGCGAGACGATCGGGTCCTTGTTCAAGTCATAGAATTTTCGACCTGTCTCCGGGTCGATGCGTTTGGTGCCAAGTTCGGGTTTTGCCACAGCAAGCCTCGTCGATGAAAGTTTGGTCCCCTTAACCAGAGTTTACGGCGCTGTCAAAGCGAAAAGCCGGCGTCCCAAAAAGCTTGAATTCGAAGGCCTTCATACCAAGGGGATGACCATTTCGGCACGCCATGATAGGAGACCCCGCAAACCAGCAGAAAATGGCCGGCCGCCGGCGTTTCCAGGAAAGAACCATGTCGCACACTGCCGCCCCGAAGCAGGCCACCGCCCGCAAATCATCTGGCCTTTCAGGCGCGGCACGGGTGCCGGGCGACAAGTCGATCTCGCACCGCTCGTTCATGTTCGGTGGCCTGGCCTCCGGCGAAACCCGCATCACCGGGCTGCTGGAAGGCGAGGATGTGATGCGTACGGGCGCTGCCATGAAGGCCATGGGCGCCCATATCGAGAAGCATGGCGCTGAGTGGGTGATCCGCGGTACCGGCAACGGCGCGCTGCTGCAGCCGGAAGGCCCGCTCGATTTCGGCAATGCCGGCACCGGCTCACGCCTCACCATGGGCCTGGTCGGCACCTATGACATGGAAACCACCTTCATCGGCGACGCCTCGCTGTCCGGCCGGCCGATGGGCCGGGTGCTCGAGCCGCTCCGCCAGATGGGCGTGCAGGTGCTGAAGGCGACGCCCGGCGACCGCATGCCGATCACGCTGCACGGGCCCAAGCACGCCGCTCCGATCACCTACCGCGTGCCGATGGCATCGGCACAGGTCAAGTCGGCGGTGCTGCTGGCTGGGCTGAACACGCCGGGCATCACCACCGTCATCGAGCCGGTTATGACGCGCGACCACACCGAAAAGATGCTCAAGGGGTTCGGCGCCAATCTGTCGGTCGAGACCGACGAGCGCGGCGTGCGCCACATTTTCATCGAAGGCCAGGCCAAGCTCACGGGGCAGACGATCGCAGTGCCTGGCGACCCCTCCTCGGCCGGCTTCCCGCTGGTGGCGGCGCTGATCGTGCCCGGCTCGGACATTACAATCGAAAACGTGCTGATGAACCCGACCCGCACCGGACTTCTGTTGACGCTGCAGGAAATGGGCGCGCGCATCGACATAATCGACCCGCGCAACGAAGGCGGCGAGGATGTCGCCGATCTGCGCGTGCGCTATTCCGAGCTGAAGGGCGTCACCGTGCCGCCCGAACGGGCGCCGACCATGATCGACGAGTATCCGGTGCTTGCCGTGGCGGCGAGCTTCGCCGAGGGCGAAACGCTGATGCTCGGGCTGGAAGAGCTGCGCGTGAAGGAATCCGACCGGCTGTCGGCGGTCGCCAACGGGCTGAAGCTCAACGGCGTCGACTGCACCGAGGGCGAGGCCTCGCTTGTCGTGCGCGGAAAACCCGGCGGCAAGGGCCTCGGCCAGCATCCCAACGGACAGGGCACCATCGTCCAGACCCATCTCGACCACCGCATCGCCATGAGCTTTCTGGTGATGGGGCTGGCGACGGAAAAACCGGTGACCATCGACGATCAGGCGATGATCGCAACGAGTTTTCCGGAGTTTATGGGGCTGATGAAGGGGCTTGGGGCGGAGATCGAGTAGCTTGATGGCAATCAATAGCCTTGGGGGTTGGGGCCAAACTGGAACGTCGGCGGGACAGCGCCCCCCTCTGTCCTGCCGGACATCTCCCCCACAAGGAGGGAGATTGGCAGCTTCGGCGCTCCGCTCAATCCTGCGACGTAGACAATTGGCGAAAGCCGCGATGGCCGCCGATCTCCCCCCGAGTGGGGGAGATGTCCGGCAGGACAGAGGGGGGCGCGAAGGATCGCCACGCCTATCTGGATCATTGCGCTTTTCGATTCCGGTGGGCGGCCAATGACCCCAACCTTCACCATCGCCATCGACGGCCCTGCCGGCGCCGGCAAAGGCACCCTCGCCCGACGGCTCGCCGACCATTACCGGCTGAACCTGCTCGATACCGGCCTTACCTATCGCGCGGTGGCGCATGCGCTGCTCCGGCTCGGCCTGCCGCTCGACAATGTTTCGGCCGCTGAAACCGCGGCCCGGCAGGTCGATCTGGCAAAGCTCGACCGCGCAGTGCTTTCGGCACACGCCGTTGGCGAGGCGGCTTCGAAAGTGGCAGTGATCCCGTCGGTGCGGCGCATCCTGGTCGAGAAACAGCGCGACTTCGCAAGAACACCGCCTGGCGCGGTGCTCGACGGCCGCGACATCGGCACCGTCGTCTGTCCCGATGCCGACGTAAAACTCTATGTCACGGCAAGTGCCGAGGTGCGGGCAAAGCGGCGGCTGGATGAAATCGAGAGCATCGGCGGCACTGCCAATTTCGACGAAATCCTTGCCGATATCGTGCGCCGCGACGAGCGCGATATGGGCCGCATGGACTCACCCTTGAAGCCGGCCGCCGATGCGCACTTGCTCGACACGTCGGAAATGGCTATAGAAGCCGCGTTTCTGGCAGCTCGGGCGATCATCGACGATGTCCTGGCCAAGAGAAACGAAGCCTGAGCCGGGTTTTCCTGCCGCCGCCGATTGCCGGCGACAAAAAGAATTCCCATATCGGGCATGAACCAGCCTGTCAGCATTCTTCATGCGCCGGAATTGCCGCTCAAGGGCGGCCAAGGGCTTTTGCCCGGAACGCCGGCAGGCCAACGCAACGCTAACCCACGGCGCCCGCCCCGCGACAGATTGCGGGGCATTCCAGGAGAAACTATGTCAGTTGCAAATCCCACTCGCGATGATTTCGCGAGCCTGCTCGAAGAATCATTTTCCGCCGGCCATTCCGGCGAAGGCCAGGTCGTCAAGGGCATCATCACCGCCATTGAGAAGGACATGGCCATCATCGACGTCGGCCTCAAGGTCGAAGGCCGCGTGCCGCTGAAGGAATTCGGCGTCAAGGGCAAGGACACGACGCTCAAGGTCGGCGACACGGTCGAGGTCTATGTCGAGCGTATCGAGAACGCGCTTGGCGAAGCCATGCTGTCGCGCGAAAAGGCCCGCCGCGAAGAGAGCTGGGTCCGTCTCGAAGAGAAGTTCACCAAGGGCGAACGCGTCGAAGGCGTCATCTTCAACCAGGTCAAGGGCGGCTTCACCGTCGACCTCGACGGTGCCGTGGCCTTCCTGCCGCGCAGCCAGGTCGATATCCGCCCGATCCGCGACGTCTCGCCGCTGATGCACAACCCGCAGCCCTTCGAGATCCTCAAGATGGATCGCCGCCGCGGCAACATCGTGGTGTCGCGCCGCACCGTGCTTGAGGAAAGCCGCGCCGAACAGCGTTCGGAAATCGTGCAGAATCTCGAAGAAGGCCAGGTGGTCGAAGGCGTCGTCAAGAACATCACCGACTATGGTGCGTTCGTCGACCTCGGCGGCATCGACGGCCTGCTGCACGTCACCGACATGGCATGGCGCCGCGTCAACCATCCGACCGAAATCCTCAATATCGGCCAGACGGTCAAGGTGCAGATCATCCGCATTAACCAGGAAACCCACCGCATCTCGCTCGGCATGAAGCAGCTCGAGAGCGATCCGTGGTCCGAGATCGGCACCAAGTTCCCGATCGGCAAGAAGATCAAGGGTACCGTCACCAACATCACCGACTACGGCGCATTCGTCGAGCTGGAGCCGGGCATCGAAGGCCTCATCCACGTTTCGGAAATGTCGTGGACCAAGAAGAACGTGCATCCCGGCAAGATCCTGTCGACAACGCAGGAAGTCGACGTGGTGGTGCTCGAAGTCGATCCGGCCAAGCGCCGCATCTCGCTCGGCCTCAAGCAGACGCTGGAGAACCCGTGGGAAGCCTTCGCGCGCAGCCATCCGGTCGGAAGCCAGGTTGAGGGCGAGGTCAAGAACAAGACCGAGTTCGGCCTGTTCATCGGCCTCGAAGGCGACGTCGACGGCATGGTCCACCTTTCCGACCTCGACTGGACCCGTCCGGGCGAGCAGGTGATCGAGGAGTACAATCGCGGCGACATGGTCAAGGCGCAGGTGCTCGACGTCGACATAGACAAGGAGCGCATCTCGCTCGGCATCAAGCAGCTGGCCAAGGACACGGTCGGCGAAGCAGCGACGTCAGGCGAACTGCGCAAGAACGCAGTCGTCACCTGCGAGGTTATCGGCGTGAAGGATGGCGGTCTGGAAGTGCGGCTGGTCGACAGCGGCATCGAGACCTTCATCAAGCGCTCCGACCTCAGCCGTGACCGCGACGAGCAGCGCCCCGAGCGCTTCACCGTCGGCCAGAAAGTCGACGCCCGCGTCATCGCCTTCGACAAGAAGACCCGCAAGCTGCAGGTCTCGATCAAGGCGCTGGAAATCGCCGAAGAGAAGGAAGCGGTCGCTCAGTACGGCTCAACCGATTCCGGCGCTTCGCTGGGCGATATTTTGGGTGCCGCGCTGAAGAAGCAGGGCAGCTAAGCCAACACCGCGCCTCGCGCGGGTTATAAAACGAAACAAAAAGCCCCGCCGGAACGATCCGGCGGGGCTTTTGCTTGTGACCCTTTGCTTGCGAACGGACCGCAGGCTCAGGCCCGGCCGTAGAGTGGCACCAGCGTGCCGCTGATCGCCATGTTGGCCGGCGAGGCAAGGTAGGCAATGGCCTCGGCCGCCGCTTCAAGGCTGACCCATCTGCTGAAATCTGCGTTCGGCATGTCAGCCCGGTTGGCCGGCGTGTCGAGCGTCGAAGGCGCCACGGCGTTGACCAGGATGCCGTTGCCCTTCAGCTCTTCGGCTATCGCCACGGTCATCGCGGCGACTGCCGCCTTGGCGGCGGCGTAGGCCACCTTGCCGGAGCCGCGCCGCGGATCGAGCCCGGCTCGCGCGGTGACATTGACGATGCGGCCCGGCACGGAAGATCCCAGCATCGAGCGTATCGCCGCGCGGCAGCACAGAAAGGTGGTGCGGGCATTGGTGTCCATCATCTCGGCGAAGGAGGCGGGTTCGATCTTCTCGACCGGCGCCGCGGTGAAGCCGCCGGCAAGATGCACCGATGCCCATAAATCTGGAACGCTGGCATAGAAGGCGTCGACCTTGGCAGGGTCGGCAAGGTCGACATTGTGCGCCAGCCTGACGCGGTCATGCGCCGGAAAGGGAAAATGCGCAGGCGCGGCAGCGTGGGCATTGGGCACATGGCAGATCGCGCCCTGCTCCAGCAGTTTTCCTACGACCGCGCCGCCAAGGGCACCGGTGCCGCCGGTCACCACGATATGTCTGCCGTCCAGTGTTTCCGTCATATTCGACCGCTCCGTCATTGCGCGCCGCCGATGCGGAAGGTCGCGCCTTTCGCGCGATCACTCAACCGAAATCTCGATGACGTAAGGTCGTGCAGTCGCCCGCGCGCGCCCAAGCGCGTCCGCCAAGCCGCCGGTGCCGGAAATCCGCTCGGCGGCAATGCCGTAGGCTTCGGCCAATTTGCAGAAATCCGGCGGTGCCGGGGAGACGCCGACCGGCTCGACGCCGACGTCGAGCATCGAGGTTTCGATCTCGCGGTAGCCACGATTGTTCCAGACGGCGAAGATCACCGGCGCCGCCGCGTCGAGCGCGGCGCCCAGTTCCGGCAGGGTGAACTGGAAGCCGCCGTCGCCGGTGAGGCAAACGACCGGCGCCTCAGGCCTGGCAAGGACGGCACCGATCGCCGCCGGCGGGCCATAGCCAAGCGCGCCGAAGCCGGTGGCGGCGTTGAACCAGCCGCCCGGCCGGTCGTGATCGTAATAGAGGTTGGCGGCGTAGACCGGCTGGGTCGAATCGCCGACGATGATCGCGCCAGGCAGCGCATCGCGGATCGTCTCGACGGCGCGCAGTTGCGCCTGCATAGCCGGGCCGATCTCGGCAAAGGCCGCTTGCCGCGTCGCGGCGGCGCGAGCGGCGCCGTCGACCGATTGCGCCTGGCCCGTGCCGAGTTCGGCACGCAGCGCCTCGAGCGCTGCACCGCAATCGGCCTGGATCGAAATCCGAGCCGGCCGGCGGGCAAGCTGGTCGGCGCCGATGTCGATGCGGATCAGATTGGCAGGCAGGACAAAACCGCCGTCGCCATAGCCATCATAGTCGGTCGGACCGAATTCGGTGCCAGCGGCAATGACCAGGTCGGCGCCGGCCATCAGCGCACGCACCGCCTTCAGGCTGGGGCTGGCCGGCACGCCAAGCGGATGGCGATAGAGCAGGCCGCGCGCATTGGCAGTCTGGACGACCGGCGCTCCCAACCTCTCGGCCAGGCGCTGCAACGGCGCTTCGGCAGCTTTGGCGCCGCCGCCGGCAAGGATAAGCGGCCGGCGGGCAGACGCGCATAGCCTTGCCGCCTCGGCAATCGCCGCTACATCCGGCTCGGGCGGCGCTGAATTCCGCAGCAGCGGCACGATGCCGTTGGCCGGCATGGTCATGACATCGGTCGGGATCTCAATATGCACGGGACCCGGACGCGAGGATGAAAACAGCGCAAAGGCGCGGGCGAGCACGCCGGGCAGTTCGCCGGCCTCGGTGACACGGTGCGAAAACAGCGCCACCTTCTCCATCATGCCGCGCTGGTCCGGCAGTTCATGCAGATGGCCAAGGCCTTTGCCCAGCGTCGGTGTGGCGTTGACGCCCGAGATTACCAGCATCGGCACCGAATCGGCGCGCGCCTGGCCCATGGCGGTGATGGTGTTGGTCAGCCCCGGCCCGGTGATGACGAAGGCGATACCCGGCCTGCCGCTGGCGCGCGCATAGCCGTCAGCCATGAAGCCGGCGCCCTGCTCGTGGCGCGGCGTGACGTGACGGATCTTCGATCGCGCAAGCCCGCGATAGAGCTCGACCGTGTGTACGCCGGGAATGCCGAAGACGGTGTCGACGCCGTGCGCTTCGAGCAAGGTGATGAGCGCTTCGCCGATGGTCGTCATTGTCTTAACACCGGGCGCGTGAGGCAGGTAGGGCCGCCCTCGCAGGCAATGCACAGCGCATCGGCCTCGAATGTCGAGACCGTACAGCCGGCGGCTTGCATGGCAGCCGCCGTCTTCGGAAAACCGGCAACGGCGATAACCTGGCGCGGCGCGGTCGGCAGCACGTTGAGGCTGAGCCCATTCGAGGCGAAGAATTCGTCGGCGTCGCCCTCGACCAGCCGAATGGCGCGTTCGCGCAGCATCTGGTGGAAGGCGACCGGCAGGAGGGGCGCATAGACCAGCGCCAGATCGTCTGCGAGCGGGCTGATCACCGACATCAGGTGCAGGCAGGCCTCCTCGCCCTGCCAGAGCGGCAGGTCGAAGCCATAGACCTGGATGCCCTTGGGTGAAAGCAGGTTGGAGAGCTGCTGGATGCCGTGCTGATTGGTGCGCACGCCGCGGCCGATGGCCAGCGTGTTTGCATCCACCCACACGCAGTCGCCGCCCTCGACCTGGCCGGGAGCCTCGATTCGGCCGAGGACGGGGATGCCCATGCGCCCATAGGCTGCCTCGTGGAGGCTGGGCTCGGGCCGGCGCAGCGCCTTGCCCATGGCAAGGATGACCGCGCCATGATCGGTCATCAGCGAGGGATCGTGGGTAAAAACCGAATCGGCAAGCCCGTCGTCGGCGTCACTCAGCCATTCGATTTCGGCGCCTGAGGCCGAAATCAGCCTGGCCAGCGCATCATGCTGGACCGCCGCTTTTTGCGGATTGAAGCCGGGGCCATAGTGCCACTCCAGCGCTTCGGCCCGACGCATGGCGCCGGTAGCGGAGCGCATCAGCACGCGCTGCAGCGTCCCGGCCATCGACTGCGACCCGTATGCTTTGCCCACTAAATTCTCCTGAAACGCGCCCCTCCTGCCAATAGCCACTCGGCAGGCGGTGATCAATGGTCCAAAAAACTGCGGTTGACGGAGACAAGCGGAACGGTCCATCTTGAGAATCGGAACGCTGTCCAGTGACGGGTAATGGGTAAAAAATTCCAGCAAGGACTGCCTCGGCTGCTCCGCGGGGCACCGCGACGATGACAGCGCCGGCCACTGCCCTGAAGCATACGGCGCAGAACGGCGCTGCCGAAGCCATCCACGTCGAGAACCTGCACAAGAATTTCGGCAAGCTGCATGTATTGAAGGGCGTTTCGCTGTCGGCGCGCGATGGCGAGGTGATCGCCATCATTGGCGGCAGCGGCTCGGGCAAATCGACGCTGCTGCGCTGCATCAACTGCCTGGAGAACCCGACCAGCGGCATTATCCGGGTCAATGGCGAAGAGATAAAGCTGAAGGCCGACAGCTACGGCCACACCGTGCCCGCAGACCGCAAGCAGATCGAACGCATCCGCTCCAAGCTTGGCATGGTCTTCCAGAACTTCAATCTGTGGAGCCACATGACGTTGATCGAGAACGTCATCGAGGTTCCCGTGCATGTGCTCGGCGTCAAGCGCGATGTGGCGATCGGCGAGGCGGAAAAATTGCTCGCCCGCGTTGGCTTGGCCGAAAAACGCGACGTCTATCCTGCCTATCTGTCGGGCGGCCAACAGCAGCGCGCCGCGATCGCCAGGGCGCTGGCCATCAATCCGCGCGTCATGCTGTTCGATGAGCCGACTTCGGCGCTCGACCCGGAACTCGTCGGCGAGGTGCTGAAGGTGATCGGCGACCTGGCGCGCGAAGGCCGCACCATGGTGCTGGTCACCCATGAGATGAAGTTTGCCCGCGAGGTCGCGACGCACGTCGTTTACCTCCATAACGGGCTGGTCGAGGAAGAAGGGCCGCCGGAACAGATCTTCGGCGCACCAAAATCCGAAAGGCTGAAGCAGTTCATCCGCAACATCAGTTAAACTGCGGGCGGACGAAAACCGGGAACAACAACAAAACTGGGAGTCATGACGATGAAGATTATTCTCAAGACCTTTGCCGCAGCGCTGCTGGTTGGCGTTGCCGCCATGGGCGTGGCCAAGGCCGATCCGGTCAAGATCGGTGTCGCTGCCGAGCCCTATCCGCCGTTCACCTCGCCGGATGCTTCCGGCAAATGGGTCGGTTGGGAAATCGAATTCATCGACGCTGTCTGCGCCGAAGAGAAGCTCGACTGCGTCATCACGCCGGTCGCCTGGGACGGCATCATCCCGGCGTTGACGACCAAGAAGATCGACGTCATCGCCAGCTCGATGTCGATCACCGACGAACGCAAGAAGACGATCGACTTCTCCGACAAATATTACAACACCCCGACTGCGATCATCGGGCCGAAGGACCAGAAGTTCGGCTCGACACCGGAGGACCTCAAGGGCAAGATCATCGGCGTCCAGGTCTCGACCGTACACGCCGACTACGCCAAGAAGCACTTCGCCGACGCGGCGGAAATCAAGGAATACCAGACCCAGGACGAGGCCAACCAGGATCTTGCCGCCGGCCGGGTCGACGCGGTGCAGGCCGATTCCATCGCCCTCGACGCCTTCCTGAAATCGGACCAGGGCAAGCAATGCTGCGATCTGAAAGGCATGGTCGCGCCGGATCTGGCCATTCTCGGGCCCGGCGTCGGCGCCGGCGTCCGCAAGGAAGACACCGAGTTGAAGGAAAAGATCAACGCCGGTATCAAGGCCATCCGCGCCAACGGCAAATATGACGAGATTTCGAAGAAGTACTTCGACTTTGATATTTACGGCTCCGACACGCAGTCGAACTGACGGCCTCATCCATGAGCGATTAACCACGCGGCCCCGATAGAGCCGCGTGGTTGGTCGAAATCCATCGACGCGAGCTTCCGCGGCGGAAATCGCCGGCGGTTTTAGCGCCAGCAATTCGAGGGCGACGCTGATCGACGCATTTGTTCCGGCTTGGGCCGCCTCTGCCATCGCGCTTCTCTCGCCCGTGCCGCCGGGCTGGGGTGGAACGCTCATCGTCGGGCTGCTCCATACGATCGAGATTGCGGTCGGCGCCACCTGTCTCGGCCTTTTGATCGGCATCGGCGGCGCCTCCGGCAAGCTGTATGGTGGTCCGGTGGTGCGCGATCTCCTGGCAGTCTATACGACCGTCGTGCGCGCCGTGCCGGAGCTGGTGCTGATCCTTCTGCTCTATTACGCCGGCACCGACCTGATCAATCAGATGCTGACGGCAACGGGCTATCAGCGTATGGACATTAGCGGGCTGTCGGCCGGCATTGCCGTGCTCGGCTTCGTCCAGGGCGCCTATTCGACCGAGGTGATCCGCGGCGCGATCCTCGCCATTCCGCAGGGCCAGATCGAAGCCGCGCGCGCCTATGGCATGTCTCCCGGCCTGCTGCTGCGGCGCATCACGCTGCCGGCGATGCTGCCCTTCGCCATACCCGGCCTTGCCAATCTCTGGCTGATCGCCACCAAGGACACAGCCCTGCTGGCGGTCGTCGGCTTTTTCGAGCTGACATTGGCGACACGGCAGGCGGCCGGCGTGACCAAAGCCTATCTGACATTCTTTATCGCCGCCGGCGCGATCTACCTTCTGTTGACGCTGGTTTCGAACCTGATCATCGGCCGCATCGAGACATGGGCCCGCCGCGGCATGCCGTCGCTCAAGGAGGCCCGGTGATGGCTGGCCCGGCGATGACTGGCGAAGCGGCCGTCGAGATAGCCGCACGCGCTTCGCTGTGGCTGAAGCCGCATCGTATCGCGCTGATCCTGATCGCGCTGGGGCTGGTTTTGGCGGCGGCCGTCTTCATGCGCTGGGACTGGCTGCCGAAATATTACGGGATGGGATTGCTCGGCATCTGGCGCGCGCTGTGGATTCTTGCCGTCACCTGCACGCTGGGCTTCCTGCTCGCCATGCCGCTCGGACTGGCACAAGCCGCAGGCTCTTTCTGGTTCGCGGCGCCCGCCAAGGCCTTCTGCACGGTCATCAGGGGAACGCCGCTGCTGCTGCAGCTCTGGTTGCTCTATTACGGGCTGGGCTCGCTGTTTCCACAATATCCATGGATTCGCGAGTCCTGGATGTGGCCCTATCTGAGGCAGGCATGGCCCTATGGCGTGCTCGGGCTGACGCTGTCCTTCGCCGGCTATGAGGGCGAGGTGATGCGAGGCGCTTTTGCCGGCGTACCGAAAGGCCAATTGGAAGCCGCCCGCGCCTTCGGCATGAGCCGCTGGAGGATTTTCCGGCGAATCTGGCTGCCGCAGGCCTTCTACCGCGCGCTGCCGACACTGACGGGCGAAATCGTGCTGCAGCTGAAATCGACGCCGCTGGTGGCGACCATCAGCGTGATCGACATATTCGCCGTCTCTTCAAAGGTGCGTCAGGATACCTACCTCACCTATGAACCCTTGCTGCTCCTGGCGTTGATCTATATGGCGATCACCGGCATCCTCGTCTTCACCCTGGGCAAGATCGAGGCGCGGATTCCGAACAAGATCGGTTAGCGAATAGGGAGTAGTGAATAGCGAATAGTTTTGCTGATTTCCCTACTCGCTACTCCCTATTCGCTACTCGCTGAAATTTCAGGGCAGCTACGATGCAACTCAGTCTCGACCAGGCGACAGGGCTGTGCCGGATGGCCGCACTTGGCGCTGGCGCCAACGAAGAGGCGGCGCAGTCGCTGGCTGCCTCGATCGTCGCGGCCGAGGCGGAAGGACTGTCGACCGTTGGGCTGTCGCACTTCATCGATTATCTCGAAGCGCTGGAAGCCGGCCGCATCGACGGCAACGCCGATCCGGTGATCACCAGGCCGGCGCTCGCGGTCTATCTCTCCGATGCGCGCGGCGGACTGGCGCATACCGGTTTCGACCGCACGATCGATGAACTCGCCAAGGCGGCGCGGCTGTTCGGCGTCGCGATTTTTTCGCAGAAGAATGCCTATACGTGCGGCGCGCTCGGCTATTTCACCGGAAGGCTGGCCACGCAGGGATTGGTGTCGTTCGCCGCCACCAACGGCCCGGCCGTGCTTGCCGGCTCGGGCTCGGTCAAGCCGGTCTACTGCACCAACCCGATGTCCTTTGCGGCACCCGCCGCGGACGGGGCGGCGCTGGTCATCGACCAATCGTCGAGCGCCACCGCCTTCGTCAACATCCGCAAGGCGGCCGAGGACGGCAAGAAGATACCCGAAGGCTGGGCACTGGATGCGAGCGGCAATCCGACCACGGACCCGGCAGCTGCAATGAAGGGCGCCATGCTTGCCTTCGGCGGCCAGCGCGGCGCCAACATCGCGCTGATGGTCGAGGTGCTGGCTGCGGGCCTGTCGGGCGCCAACTGGTCGCTCGATGCGCCATGGTTCAGCGGCGGGCCGGACAGTCCGGGGACCGGCCTGTTCGTGCTTGCCGTCGAGCCCAAGCTGCTCGATCCGGACTTCGAAAAGCGGATGAAGGATCAACTCGACCGGCTGCGGCGGCGCTATGGCGTGCATGTGCCGGGGCGTGCCCGCGCCGAGGCCGCGGAGAAGGCGGCGGCGCGCGGCATAAGCGCGCCGAAAGCCGTGGTGCAGCGCATTTCCGAATTCGCCGCCCGCTATTCGTCCTGAAGAAATTCGTTTGTCCGATGAGCGGCTGAGAACGCCTGCCGATCCGGCAGCGCGAGCCTACTTCCCGCAATAATGATCGTTGATGACGTTCGCCGCATTCGCGTCCGGCCCTACCCTGTTGTAGGAGCAGGGTTCGGCGGCCGTCGTGAACAGGTGGTTGTCATAGTAGCGCGGGCCACCGAACAGAATGTCGATGATGTTGCCGTTGGCCGGAACGTAGCGTTCGGGTTGAGCTTGGTGGTGATGCCGGTTTGCCGCGAATGCCGAGGCACCAATGCTGCAGCCTGTTGCGAAAGCCAGAGCGAAGATCGCAACGCGTTTTGTCGTCATCGCCAATATCCTCCATTCGGAATCAAACCATACATCCTAAAATCGCCGGCCGGAACAAAGGTTCCTGTCCCGAATGGAGTTACCCTAAAGCCCGGCGTCGGCGGGTTTTCTGCCGTTTCCAACGGATACTGGAAATCATGCTTCAACAATGCCGGGCGACCGATGGTCACCCTTTGCCTTTGGCGCGAAACCGACTATGAAACGGCTTCAAACCAAACCATCTGGATAGCCCGCCGGAGCCAGCCATGACCGAAATCCTGCAGACCCCAAAGCTCGTCGTCGTGTTCGGCGGCTCCGGCTTTGTCGGTCGTCATGTCGTGCGGGCGCTGGCCAAGCGCGGCTACCGCATCCGGGTTGCCTGCCGTCGGCCCGATCTCGCCGGCCACCTGCAGCCGCTCGGCAATGTCGGGCAGATCCAGCCGGTGCAGGCCAATGTCCGGGTGCGCTGGTCGGTCGACCGCGCCGTGCAAGGCGCGGACCATGTCGTCAATCTGGTTGCGATCGCGCATGAGGCCGGCCGGCAGAAATTCACTGCCGTCCACGAATTCGGCGCGCGCGCTGTCGCTGAAGCGGCGCGCGCCGTCGGCGCCGGCCTCACCCACATCTCGGCTCTGGGAGCGGATCTCCACGCGCAATCGGACTACGCGCGTACCAAGGCGCTCGGCGAAAAGGCCGTTCTGGAGACGGTCCAAGACGCCGTGATCTTGCGGCCATCGATCAATTTCGGGCCGGAGGACGGTTTCTTCAACCGCTTTGCCAACATGGCCCGCTTTTCCCCGGTGCTGCCGCTGATCGGCGGCGGGCAGACGAGATTCCAGCCGGTCTATGTCGGCGACGTCGCCGAAGCGGTGGCGCATTCGGTCGACGGCAAGGTCCAGGGCGGCCGGATATATGAACTCGGCGGGCCGC
Source organism: Mesorhizobium sp. M1169 (assembly GCF_040318345.1). Taxonomy (NCBI): domain Bacteria; kingdom Pseudomonadati; phylum Pseudomonadota; class Alphaproteobacteria; order Hyphomicrobiales; family Phyllobacteriaceae; genus Mesorhizobium; species Mesorhizobium sp. M1169. The sequence continues at coordinate 343,040 of NZ_JAMYME010000001.1, forward strand.
AAGTGCTTACCTTCAAGGAATGCATGCAACAGCTGCTTATCATCATCGAACGCAAGCGGTTTTTGCTGCCCGTGCCATGGTGGCTGGCGAACCTCCAGGCATCAATTCTCGGGCTGTTGCCCAATCCGTTGTTGACCAAGGACCAGGTCCTGCTGTTGCGCCAGCACAATGTCGTGTCGGAAGCCGCCGTCAAGGACAACAGGACGCTCGCCGGCCTCGGGATCCAGCCACGGTCGATCGGAACCATCCTGCCCAGCTATCTCTGGCGCTACCGCGCCGCCGGCCAGTTCCAACGCAAGTCCGCCGCATAATACGAACGGACGTCCGGTTGCCTACGAGGCGCGCCGGGTGACCTGCATCGGCAGGCCGCCTTGCGGCTGCGTCGTCAGCTTCTGCACCGGCCAGGGGCGGGTTTCCGCGGTGGCGTCGAAACGGTAGCGCGACAGCATGATCGCCAACGCGATGATTGCCTCCTGCATGGCGAAGCTGGCGCCGATGCAGACGCGGGGGCCGGCGCCGAACGGCAAATACTGGAAACGATCGATCTTTTCGCGGTTTCCCGGATGGAAGCGTTCCGGCATGAAAGCGTCCGGCCGGTCCCACAATTTCCGATGGCGGTGGACGACCCACGGCATCACCAGCACCGCGGCACGTCGCGGTATGTAGAGGCCGTTCCAGGTTTCGGGCTCGATCGGTTCGCGGTTGATCGACGGCGCCGGCGGATAGAGCCTGAGCGCCTCGTCGAAGGCGGCGCGGGTGAGCGGCATGGCGTCGAGCCATTTCGTCGGATCGGGCTCACGCGCCAACACCGCATCGATCTCGTGCTCGATCTTTTCGCGCTCCCACGGCGCTTCGGCAAGGCAGTAGAGCGTCCAGCCGAGCGCCCTGGCCGTAGTCTCGTGGCCGGCACCGATGAAGGTGATGATGTTGTCCTCGACCTCGGCCCGGGTCAGCCCGCCCGGTCCCTCCGCCTTCAACAGCAGCGTGAGAAAATCCTGCGGCACGGTGTCCGGAGCGCGCCTCAGCCGCGCCTCGCGCATCTGCACCGTGTCGGTGACGATCTTGCGGAAGTAGGCCATGGTCTTGCGGCCGCGGATGCGGGTCAGGCGCGGCAGCCAGTCGGGCGCACGCAAAAGGTCGAGCGGATCGACCCGGCCCATCGTCTCGAACAGGCGGTCGATCTCCTTGGCGAAGCTGCCGGGCTCGCCCGATATCTCGCCCGAAAACAGTGTCTCGGCCAGGATGTCGAAGGTGAGCAGCGTCATGTCATGGGCGATATCCGACGTGCCACCTTGCTCGTAACGGGTGACGAATTCGAGCGTGCGTTTCAGCATCGGCTCGGCGAAGCCGAAGATGTGGCGCGGCGTGAACACCGGCGCCATCGCCTTGCGCGAACGCCGCCACACTTCGCCCTCGGCGGTCAGCAGCCCGTCGCGCAAGATCGGCCGCAGGATCAACTGGCGCACCGTGGCCATCTTGTAGTTCTTGGCGTTGTCGACAAGCACATGGCGGATGAGGCCGGGATCGTTGGCGATGACCAGCGGTCCCCCGACGCCGTTCACCGAAATCCAGGGCTCGTTGTAGGTCGCCTCACCCCACAGTTCGAGCGGATTGCGGTAGACGATGCGGATCATCTCCAGCGTTGAAGGCGGCGCGGTGCGCGGCTTCGGCGCCGGCGGGACGAAGGGGACGGGCTGACTGTCCATGGCTTGCTCCGCTGACACCTCAATGTAGTGACGGGCAAGGCAGGCGTCCATGTGACCGGACGACAAGGCGAAGCATCCGCTCTCTGGAATGTGACCGGGGCACCGGAAAGTGCCTGCTTGCTGTGTCGGGCTGCGTGTCTTAGGTGGCAGCACCACAGATGCCACTAACCGGCGGGAGCCTGCCTTGAAGCACCAGTTGAACGTCATCATCGGCAGCACGCGGCCGGGCCGCGCCGGGCCGGTTTTCGCAAATTGGCTGGAGAGCTTTGCGCGCGAGCACGGGAAATTCGAGCCGGTGCTCACCGACATCGCCGCCTTCAACTTGCCGGTGCTGGACGAGCCGCATCATCCGAGACTCGCCAAATACGAAAACAGCCACACGAAAGCGTGGTCGAAGGCAATCGACGCCGCCGACGCATTCGTCTTCGTAGCGCCGGAATACAATTATTTCGCCGCCCCCGCGATCGTCAACGCGGTCGACTACCTGCTCAGGGAATGGCGATACAAGCCGGCCGCCATCCTCAGCTACGGCGGTGTCTCCGGCGGCCTGCGAGCGGCGCAGGCGATCAAACCGCTGCTGACCTCCGTCGGCGTCATGCCGATTCCCGAAGGCGTGGCGCTGCCGATGTACCAGAAGCTGCTCGACGAGACCGGCGCCTTCTTCCCCAGCGAGCAGGTGCTCGGCGGGGCCAGGATCATGCTGGACGAGCTGTTCCGCTGGAGCGAAGCGCTGACGCCGATGCGGGTCGGCTGACAACGCGAACGGCCCAGCTTGCCGATGCCGTAACTTGCTCATGCCATAAAGAGATGGAATGCTCCGGCAAATGACCGAGCCGGGCGGTTCGATTTGCGTCTTCTGTTTGCCTTGCTGCTGATCCTCTCGACGGCCTCCGCTGCCGTGGCGGAGCGGCGCGTTGCGCTGGTCATGGCCGAGAACGACTATCGGCTGATCCGGCCGCTCGCCAATCCCGTCAATGACGGTGAGGTCATGGAAACGGTGCTGAGGAAGCTTGGTTTCGTGGTCTTCCTCGAAACCAACCGCGACCTGCGGCGCATGCGCCGGGCCCTCGACGATTTCCGCGAGGATGCCAAAGGCGCCGACGTGGTACTGGTGTTCTTCTCCGGCCACGGCGTCGAGATAGCCGGCGAGAATCGGCTCCTGCCGGTCGATGCAGACGCGTCGTCGCTCGCTACGCTGGAAAGGACCAGCCTGCCGCTGGAGGAGATCCGCGCGACCGTCGCCGCCACCAGCAAGGTCGGACTGATCGTGCTCGATGCCTGCCGCAGCGATCCGTTTGCGGCTACGGGCGGCGAAGGCCGCGGCGCAACGGCGCTGGTAAAAGAGGTCAGCGACAAGGTCCGGCCGGGTCTTGGCCGCATCGGGCGGGCAGAAAACATTCTGTTTGCTTTCTCGGCGGCGCCCGGCGAGACCGCCGCGGATGGGACCGGCCAGAATTCGCCGTTCACCGCGGCGTTGACGAAATATCTCGGCACCGAAGGTCTCGAGATCCGCTCCGTGCTGACGCTCGTGCAGCAGGAGGTCTACGACCTCTCGCGCGGTAAGCAATTGCCCTATGTCGAGAGCGGCCTGCCGCAGCTGTTCTTTGCCGCCTCGGCCAAGGAGAAATTGCCGGAACGCGAACGCCTGTTGCTGGCCATGGCCGAGGTGACGCCTCAGATGCGCGGCGAAGTGGAGAAGATCGCCAGCGACGCCGACATGCCGCTGGCACCGCTCTATGGCGCGTTGATCAGTTCCGATGCCGGCCACCTCTCCGCGGACAGTCTGAACGCCAGGCTGCGTGAGGCAGCCGACGCCTTCGTCAAGGTGCGGAGCGAAATGCAGACGCTTGGATCCGACGATCTCAGAGTGTCGGCGTTGCGCCGGCAGGCCGAAGAGCAGCTTTCGCTGGGAGCGTTCGATGCGGCGCGGAAAAAGCTCGCCGAGGCAGCCGAGATCGACAGTGTCTCTCGCAACGCTTTGAAGGCCAATTTCGTCAGCCGCACGCTCTCCGAGGCCGCAACGCGCTATTTGTCCGGCGGGGCGGCGCGCGCCGACCTCGACTACGCCACAGCCATCAAGGACTATGAGTCCGTGCTCGCGCTTTATGACGAAGCCGGACAGGTGGTGCTGTCGCTCGACGACGCCGACCGCTTGATCCGCACGCTGGACGAGCTCGGCAAGCTGTATACCACGGTCGGCAATATCGATGCGGCTGGCCGTGCCTTCGAGGCGCTGCAAGCCGATCTCGAGCGGCGGTCGCATCATGAAACCGATCTCAACGTGAAGCGCGACTTCGCCGTCAGCCACGTCAAGCTCGGCAACGTGCGGATGGCGCAAGGCAATCTGCCGTCAGCGCTGCAGAATTATGAGACCGCCAAGACCATTCTGCAGGGCCTGACCGAGGCAGAACCGGACAATCTGGAGTGGTTCGGCGACCTCGCCATGGCCGACGACAAGATCGGCAACGTATTGGCGACGCAAGGCGATCTGGCCGGCGCCGCAGAGGTCTACCAGGAAAGCCTGTCGATCAAGAAACAGCTCGCCGCCGGAGAGCCGGACCGTGCCGAACTGCAGCGCGACCTGACCATCACCTACGATGAGATCGGTCACCTTGCCCATATCGCAGGCCAACTGGACAACGCACAGGCGGCCTATGAAGAGAGCCTGAAGGTGCGGCTGGCGCTGGCGGCGGACAAACCGGGAGACGCCGACCGGCAGCGTGACGTCTCGGTCAGCCACGATACGATAGGCGACCTGCTGCGCGAACGCGGCGACGCCGCCGGGGCGCTGGCGGCCTACAAGGAAGGTCTGGCGATCGTCAAGCAACTGGCGAAACGCGATCCGGACGACACCGAGTTGAAGCGCGACCTGTCGGTCGGCAACGCCAAGATCGGCAATGCGCTGAGCGACCAGCAGAATTGGCCGGCGGCACTTTCGGCTTATCGTGAGGCACTTTCGCAGGCCAGCGCGCTCGCCGCCGGCGACCCGAACAACACCGAATGGCAGCGTGACCTGTCCGTGTGCATCGAGAAAGTCGCCGGCATCCTGGCGATACAGGGCGACCACAAAGGCGCGCTGAAAGCCTATCTGGACAGCTACGCGATTGCGCAGAGGCTGGCCAAGCTCGATCCCGCCAATTCCGACTGGCAGCGGGACTTGTCGATAACGCTGTCCGAAGTCGCCACGCTGCGCCTCAGGCAGCGCGACGTCAGGGGCGCCCGGCAAGCCCTTCAGGACAGCCTGGCCATTCGCGAGAAACTTGCCCGGTCCGATCCGGACAACGCCACCTGGCAGCGCGACCTGGTGGTCGCCTATATCGACTACGCCCAAGTCGCAAAGGACCCGAAGGCTGTGCTTTCCAAGGCGCTCGACATGACGCTCGAGCTCGACCGGAGCGGGCGGTTGGCACCGCGCCACAAGTTCATGATCAAGTTTTTACGTGAGCGGCTGGCCAGGATCGAAGCCAGGCGCCGATAGCCTGCTCACGCGATGGTCATTCCGTTCCGAAATGCCTGCAAACCTTGGAAAAACCGCCTTTTGCGCCTATATCTACGACATTAGAAATGCGCGATTCGAAGCCGATTTTTCGCGCTCTGCACACGGCATCAATCAGACAGGTTTTCATGAGCGACCAGACCGACATCGCCAACGGCGTTGAAGCCGAATACGGCGCCGATTCCATCAAGGTTTTGAAGGGCTTGGATGCCGTTCGCAAGCGGCCGGGCATGTATATCGGCGATACCGACGACGGCTCGGGCCTGCACCACATGGTCTATGAGGTGGTCGACAACGCCATCGACGAAGCACTGGCCGGCCATGCCGACCTGGTGACGGTGACGCTCAATCCGGACGGATCGGTGACGGTCATCGACAATGGCCGCGGCATTCCGACCGATATCCACACCGGCGAAGGCATTTCAGCGGCCGAAGTGATCATGACGCAGCTGCATGCCGGCGGCAAGTTCGACCAGAACTCCTACAAGGTCTCAGGCGGCCTGCACGGCGTCGGCGTGTCGGTCGTCAACGCCCTGTCGGCCTGGCTGAAACTGAAGATCCGCCGCAACGGCCAGATCTACGAGATGAGTTTCACGCATGGCAATGCCGACGCGCCGCTGCGCATCACCGGCAGTTATGAACAAGACAAGGTCCCCGGCACCTATGAAGGGCGCAGCGGCAGCGAAATCACGTTTTTGCCGTCGTCCGAGACTTTCACCATGGTCGAATTCGACTACGGTACGCTGGAGCATCGGCTGCGCGAGCTCGCCTTCCTGAACTCCGGCGTGCGCATCGTTTTGACCGATGCCCGCCATGCCGACATCGTGCGCCATGAACTGCACTACGATGGCGGGCTGGAAGAGTTCGTCCGATATCTCGACCGGACGAAGAAGCCGTTGCTCGACAAGCCGATCTCGATCCGCGCCGAGCGCGACGGCATCACGGTTGAAGTCGCCATGTGGTGGAATGACAGCTACCACGAGAACGTGCTGGCCTTCACCAACAACATCCCGCAACGCGACGGCGGCACGCATCTGGCAGGCTTCCGCGGTGCGCTGACGCGCCAGATAACCGGCTATGGCGACTCCTCGGGCCTGACCAAGAAGGAAAAAGTGGCGCTGATCGGCGATGATTGCCGCGAAGGGCTGACCGCGGTGCTGTCGGTCAAGGTTCCCGACCCGAAATTCTCCTCGCAGACCAAGGACAAGCTGGTGTCGTCCGAGGTCCGCCCGGTGGTCGAAGGGCTTGTCAACGAAGCGCTCGGCACCTGGCTCGAGGAGCACCCGACCGAGGGCAAGGCGGTCATCGAGAAGGTCATCCAGGCCGCTGCCGCGCGCGAAGCCGCGCGCAAGGCACGCGACATCACCCGCAAGAGTTCGCTCGGCGTCACCTCGCTGCCCGGCAAGCTGGCCGATTGCCAGGAGCGCGATCCGGCGAAATCCGAGATCTTTATCGTCGAGGGCGACAGCGCCGGCGGCTCGGCCAAGGGCGGCCGTTCGCGCCAGAACCAGGCCATTCTTCCGCTGCGCGGCAAGATCCTCAATGTCGAGCGCGCCCGCTTCGACCGCATGCTCGGCTCCGACATGATCGGCACGCTGATCACCGCGCTCGGCACCTCGATCGGCAAGGACGAGTTCAACGCCGACAAGCTGCGCTACCACAAGATCATCCTGATGACCGACGCCGATGTCGACGGCGCCCACATCCGCACCTTGCTGCTGACCTTCTTCTTCCGGCAGATGCCGGAACTGATCGAACGCGGGCATCTCTACATCGCGCAGCCGCCGCTCTACAAGGTGACGCGCGGGAAGAGCTCGCAATACATCAAGGACGAAGCCGCCTTCGAGGAATTCCTGATCGGCTCCGGGCTGGAAGAAGCGTCGCTTGCGCTCAGCACAGGCGAGGTGCGGGCTGGACAGGACCTGCGCAGCGCCATCGACGACGCCTTGGCTGTCCGCCAGCTCATCAACGGATTGCACACGCGCTATAACAGAGGCGTGGTCGAGCAGGCAGCGATTGCCGGCGCGCTCAACCCGGAGATCTTCACCGACCTCCGCCGCGCCAGCGAAACGGCCGAGCGTGTTGCCCGTCGTCTCGACATTATCGCCGAGGACACCGAGCGCGGCTGGATCGGCCGCATGTCGACCTCGAACGAGGGCATTGGCGGCTATGTCTTCGAGCGAACGGTGCGCAGCGTCAAGGAGTTCGCGCATCTCGACCTGGCATTGATCAATTCCGCCGACGCACGCCAGCTCGACCGCTATGCGCCGCGCCTGGCGGAAATCTACGGCGAGCCGCCGGTGCTGCGCCGCAAGGATGTCTCGGAAACCATTTCGGGGCCGCTGGCACTGCTCAATGCCGTGTTTGCCACCGGCCGCAAGGGCCTGACCATGCAGCGCTACAAGGGCCTTGGCGAAATGAACGCCGAGCAGCTCTGGGAAACGACGCTCGACCCGAATGTGCGCTCGCTGTTACAGGTCAAGGTCAATGACGCGACTGATGCGGACAGCTTGTTTTCACGGCTGATGGGCGACGAGGTCGAGCCAAGGCGCGAATTCATCCAGGAAAACGCGCTGTCGGTTGCCAATCTGGACATCTGAGCCGCCGTCCAGATACCCAGCCAGCAGGCATGAAGTGTATTGGTGCGCCTTGGCGCACCAATACGACTGCTGCAACGCAACAAAGATCACCAGGACCGCCGGAACGGAAAGGCTTTCAAGGCATTGTAGTTGATCACAATCGCCGCAGGAGGCATCCATGGGACGTGGCATTTTGCTCTGGCTTCTCGGAGTCCCAATTCCGATCATTATTCTGATCATGCTGTTCGCACGGTAGGGAGGCTTCGATGCAGTCCACCGTAACAGCTGTCGACGTTTCCGCCCCGACGGAATCCGCTTCCACTGCTGTCAGCTGGGGGCCAATCGTCGCCGGCGCCTTTGCTGCGTCAACGCTTACCTTCATCTTGATGCTGCTCGGCTCCGGGCTTGGGCTGAGCATGGTGTCGCCATGGTCCGGCTCGGGTGCGTCAGTCACCACTTTCGCCGTTTCCACCGCCGTCTGGCTGATCGTCGTGCAGTGGCTGTCGTCGGCCCTGGGCGGCTACCTCGCCGGACGCCTGCGCACCAAATGGGTCGGCATCCACACCGATGAAGTCTTCTTCCGCGATACCGCTCACGGCTTCCTGGCCTGGGCGCTGGCGACGCTGCTCGTCGCCGGCGTGCTCGGCACGGCGCTTTCGGCCGCGATAGGTACCGGTGTCCAGGCTGCTTCGACTGTGGCATCGGGCGCGGCAATGGGCGCTTCGGCAGGTGCTGCTGCAAACGCGGGTAGCGCCTCGACTGACAACGCCACATGGTATTTCGTCGATACGCTGTTCCGCCCGGCCGATCCGGCAAGGCTCGCTGCCGCCAATCCGGAGAGCGACGCTGCGGCAACGGCGCAGGCATCGCGCATTCTAGTCGCGAGTGCCGCAGCAGGCGAAATATCGGCCGACGACAAGACCTATCTGTCGCGGCTGGTGGCCGCCCGCACAGGCCTGTCCGAAGCGGATGCCACCGCTCGCGTCGATACGGTAATCGCCAGAGCGCAGGACGCCAAGGTCAAGGCCCAGCAGGCGGCCGACACCGCCAGAAAGGCAGGCGCCACCTTCTCGCTGATTGGCGCGCTGTCGCTGGTCGTCGGGGCCTTCATTGCCAGCGCGGCTGCAGCACTTGGCGGCAGGCAGCGCGACGACGAGGAAGCGATTTTCCTGACCAATCGTTGATCGGTGACTAAGCGAACTCGGTCCGCTTCGGGAAGATTACGCCCGAAGGGGACCTTGCTTTGAACTGCCGCCGCGCATTGCTTGCCGCCTACAGCTCAGCTTCCAGTTTGCGGCCGAGATCGACCGCATCGCGCAGCACGGCAAGGTGCGAGCGCGGCTGTACGCCGGCCAGCGCGTCGACCTCGACGCCGCTCGCCGTCAGCGACCAGTAGAGCCTGTGCGTGAAGACGCGGCCGCCCGAGCCGCGCAGCTCGACCTGGATGTTTTCCACGCCGGGACCAAAATTTTCCGTCATCCGCCCTGAAATCGGGTCGCCGGTCAGCCAGCCATTGCCCCTGTCGAAAATATTGGTCCAGCGTGTCGCGGCAAACACCGCGCCATGATGCACTGCCCGCTGCGGCTTGCCGGAATGGCTGCGCCCTTCCTGGTAGAGCATGGTCCCGCCCGCCGCTCTGTCGGCGATCGGCGGGCATGCTGAAAACAGGCGCTCGGCGATGCCGCGCCTGAATTCGGCGAGGTTGTAGGTCACCAGAAACTCGCTGTGGGTCAGCGGACTGCCGAGCGTGACGAAATCGCTGATCTTCCACGGCAGCGGATGATCGGCGTCGCCGACGCGAAGCTGCCGGTAGAGCTCCCATTGGCTGCGCCGGAATGCGGGGAGGTCATCGAGGCTGTCGGGCCAAGCGGAGGCATCGGCGACCAGCGTCGCCTTGTCGACGGCGTGGATCGCCTTCAGCCTCGCTTTGTCGCGAATGGCTTCCAACTTTCTAGGCCTGAAATCGGCCCACAATATCTGCAACAGATCATAGGCGATGATCGACCCGAGGCTGTGCGAGACCAGCACGATGCGGTCATAGGCATCGTCCATCATGAGACGCTTCAGCAGCTTGAGGCCACGCTCGCGGACCAGCGCCCGCTTCTCGACCGTTGCCGCTTCGGCCCGCACATAGGCGGCGACGTCGCCGAAATAGGGCAAGCCAAACTGGTCCACCGACCAGATGACGAACGACGCCAGAACCGTGACAAGCACACCCGTCGTCCAGGAGATGTAGCCTTGCCAGGTCGACGTTGCGAGCGCCAGCGCCGCGCCCAGGACCACGAGGGTGGCCAAAAGCGTGACGACATAGAGTTTGAGCACATCGCGCGGAATATCGGCCGGCTTGCGCCAGAGCAGGGTCGTCACCCAGGCAGCAAGGCGGCTTCGGGTCGTGCCCTGGGTGATGTCGGCCCAGTAAAGCTCGTAGAAATCGGTGCGGCGGCCATCGACATCATAGGGCGTGGTGATCCGGCGGAGTTCGTGCGAATTGGTCCGGCTGTCGGGCGTGATCCAGCTCTGGTTGATCTTCGCACCCATCGGGTCGGCCGGATCGGGGACATGGGCATAGAACGGTGCACGGGCCGGATCGTGGCTCCATACGGCCTGGACAAACTCCCTCAACGTGTCCATGGGCCGCTGCTCGCCCATGCCGTGCACGACCACTACCGCCTGGCTGCGCTTGCGTGGCGCCTTCTCTGCTGCGGTCAGATCGGCGGCCGGCAATGCAGCAGAACCAGGGTCGGGCACCAGCACCTCCACGATGACGCCGTTAGCAAGACGACGGGTCGGCATCGTAGCTTCAGAACCGGTAGCAGCCAAGAAAAAGCCCGGTGCGGAGCCGGGCTGTATTCGACGATCGGCAGTGAGTTGGCAGCGACGCCGTTTCAGTGATCCATCGCTTTGACGATCTCCTCGGTCATCTTCTTGGCGTCGCCGAGCAGCATCATGGTGCCGTCCTTGTAGAACAGCGTGTTGTCGATGCCGGCATAGCCGGAGCCGAGCGAGCGCTTGACGAACAGGCAGGTGCGGGCCTTGTCGACATCGAGGATCGGCATGCCGTAGATCGGTGACGACTTGTCGTCACGGGCCGAGGGATTGGTGACGTCGTTGGCGCCGATGACATAGGCGACGTCGGCCTGCGCGAACTCAGAGTTGACGTCCTCCAGCTCGAACACTTCGTCATAAGGCACGTTGGCTTCGGCCAAGAGCACGTTCATGTGGCCGGGCATGCGGCCGGCAACCGGGTGGATGGCGTATTTGACGTCGACGCCGTTGGCCTTGAGCTTGTCGGCCATCTCGCGCAGCGCGTGCTGCGCCTGGGCGACGGCCATGCCGTAGCCCGGCACGATGATGACCTTTTGCGCATTCATCATCAGATAGGCGGCATCCTCGGCCGAGCCCTGCTTGACCGTGCGCTCGATGCCGTCGTTGGCAATGGCTGATGTCTCGCCGCCGAAGCCGCCGAGGATGACCGAGATGAAGCTCCGGTTCATGCCTTTGCACATGATGTAAGACAGGATGGCGCCCGACGAGCCGACCAGCGCGCCGGTGATGATCAGCGCCAGATTGCCGAGCGTGAAGCCCAGGGCGGCCGCGGCCCAGCCCGAATAGGAATTCAGCATCGACACGACCACCGGCATATCGGCGCCACCGATCGGGATGATGAGAAGCACACCCAGCACCAGCGAGGCGGCAACGATCAGCCAGAACACCACCTTGGACTCGGTGGTGACGAGCAGCACGATCAGCACGATCAGCGCAATGCACAGGGCCGCGTTGATGAAGTGGCGGCCACCGATCATGATCGGCTTGCCCGACATGCGGCCGTCAAGCTTCAAGAAGGCGATGACCGAGCCGGTGAAGGTGATGGCACCTATGGCAACGCCGAGGCTCATCTCGATCAGTGCCTGGGCATGAATATCGGCGACGGTGCCGATGCCGAAGCTTTCCGGTGCATAGATGGCGGCGGCCGCCACCATGACCGCGGCAAGACCGACCAGCGAGTGGAAGGCGGCGACCAGCTGCGGCATCGAGGTCATGGCAATGCGCCGTGCCGTGACCGCACCGGCCGAGCCGCCTATCAGCAGCCCGAGCACTATGAGGCCGAAGCGCCCGGCCGAAGGGGTCGCCAGCGCCAGCGTCGTGGCGATGGCGATGCCCATGCCGATCATACCGTACATGTTGCCCTGGCGGCTGGTGGTCGGATGCGACAGGCCGCGCAATGCGAGGATGAACAGGATGCCGGAGACCAGATAGAGAAAGGAGGCGAAGTTGGCGTTCATAGCGGCCTACTTTTCCTTCTTCTTGTACATGGCCAGCATGCGCTGGGTGACGAGGAAGCCGCCGAAGATGTTGACCGATACCAGCATCAGCGCAACGAAGCCGAAGCCGGTGGCAAGCCCTGAGGCCGAGATGCCGACGGCCAGCAGCGCGCCGACGACGATGACGGAGGAAATGGCGTTGGTGACCGCCATCAGCGGCGTGTGCAGTGCTGGTGTGACGGACCACACGACGTAGTAGCCGACGAAGATCGCCAGGACAAAGATGGCGAAGCGAAAGACGAAGGGATCGATGGCACCGCCGGACAGCGCGTGAGCGGCGTCACCCACCGCCTCGGTGCCGGGCGCGGCCGCCAGGTTCTGCACCGCGAGCCGCACGGCAGCTGTCGCCTGGTCGAGCTGGTCGAGGGCTTTCTGCAGCGTCTGATCCATCACGCGATCCCTCCGGTGGTCTTAGGCTTCCTCGCAGCGGCCGTTTTCTTCGCAGCCGGCTTCGCCGAAGCCTCGGCAACCATCGTCCTGGCCGGAATGGCCGGTGGCTCGACATATTGGCCCTTTGGCGGCTCCTGCTCAGCCTTTGCGAAAGCCGGATGCACGATCTTGCCAGCATCGGTCAGCATCGTCGCCTTGACCAGTTCGTCATCGTGATTGATGGCAAGCGTCTTCGCCGCCTTGTCGACCAGCGTCTCGAGGAAGGCATAGAGGTTCCTGGCATAGAGAAGCGAAGCGGAGGCGGCGACGCGACCGGGAACATTGAGATGGCCGACGATCTTTACCCCGTTGGCGGTGGTCACCACCTTGCCGGCTTCGGCGCCCTCGACATTGCCGCCGCGCTCGACCGCGAGGTCGACGATCACCGAGCCGGGTTTCATCGAGGCGACCATCGCCGCCGAGACCAGCTTCGGCGCCGGACGGCCGGGGATCAGCGCCGTGGTGATGACGATGTCCTGCTTGGCGATGTGCTCGGCGGTCAGCGCCGCCTGCTTGGCCTGGTATTCCTTCGACATTTCCTTGGCGTAGCCGCCGGCCGTCTCGGCCGCCTTGAACTCCTCGTCCTCGACGGCCAGGAATTTTGCGCCGAGCGAGGCGACCTGCTCCTTGGCGGCCGGGCGCACGTCGGTGGCGGTGACCACGGCGCCGAGGCGGCGCGCGGTGGCGATGGCCTGCAGACCGGCGACGCCGACGCCCATGACGAACGCCTTCGCTGCCGGTACGGTGCCGGCCGCCGTCATCATCATCGGTAACGCCCGGTCATATTCGGCAGCCGCGTCGATCACCGCCTGATAGCCGGCGAGGTTGGCCTGGCTGGATAGAACGTCCATCGACTGGGCGCGGGTGATGCGCGGCATGAACTCCATGGAGAAGGCAGTAACACCGGCCCTGGCAAGGGCTGCGACGGCAGCGTCGTTGCCGTAGGGATCCATGATCGCGATGACAGCGGCGCCGGACTTATAGCCCTTCAGCTCGGCGTCCGTGGGGCGGCGCACCTTCAGCACCACATCGGCCCTGGCTGCATCGCCGGCCTTGCCGATCGCGGCGCCCACCCGGGCGAACTCCTCGTCGGGAATGCGCGACGCTGTGCCGGCGCCGGTTTCGACAATCACGTCGAAACCCAGTGCCGCCAGCCGCTTCACCGTGTCGGGGGAGGCCCCGACGCGCGGCTCGTTTGCGTCGAGCTCACGAGGGATGAAAACCGTCTGTCCCACCGCATGATCCTTTCGGCCGGAACCCTGTTACCGCAAGACATCGACCGACCCCGGCGGCGCCTTCGACAAAGGTTGGAGGAGTTATCGGAGAATAAAGGCGCCGATGGCCAGGATCAGCACGAATAGGATAGTCCCCGAGAAGAAGCCGCCCACAAAGAAGCCGAACGCCATGGCAAGAAGCACGGCGGCGCAAAATAGCGACCCATATTTGGCCAGCATCACAAAGCCGGCATAGGTGCGGTCGTGCTCGGCATAGTCCATCTTCGCGCCTAGTTCGACAGGACCGGTCGGCGTGTGTTCAGCCATTGGAATACCCCTTCGAAGACATCTTTCAGGCACATAGCGAAAAGCCGCGTTAAGGGCAATGGCGCTATTGCCGCATCGCCGCAGCCAACAATCTCAAGCAAAACTTGAAATCGCTGCGCGGAGCGCGGCGATACCAATCACAATGGATGGCAGGTCCGCTATTGCCGATGTCGTTAGCCGGCGAGATGCGGGAACAGGCCGAGCAGGCCGACAACGATCAGATAAAGGGCGACGATATAGTTGAGCAGCCGCGGCATCACCAGGATCAGCACGCCTGCAATCAGCGAGATAAGCGGGGTAAGGGCGAGCGTGGAAATGGTCATATCGGTTCCTTTGATCGGATCGCTATCGAAGCGATGCTTGGCGGATGCCGGCCATGCCGACCTATCACCAGCACCCTTGCCCAGAACGCCGAAGCAACCGGAAGGCTCCATGGGCTCGTTCAGGCGGCTTCGCGAAAATACTTGGCGGTGGGCAGGATGGTCAGCGGCGCGAGTTCGCCGGCACCGGGCGTATCGAACAACATGCGCTGCTCCATTGGCGTCGAACGGAAGAACGGAAAGCGAGCGTAGGTTTCATTCTTGATCGCCAGGACATCGGCTTGATAAAGCAGCGCGAAACAGTTGATCACGCCGGCATAGGGCCGCGCATCGCCAATCGGTCGCGCCCGATAGATGCGCTTGTAGAAAGCCGCATGGTCCTCGCGGATCATGGATATGCAATAAGGCGCGCCGAAATGGAAGCAAGCCATGCCCGCAAGGCGCAGCGTCACATACGGGATCTGCGGGTAAAGCCGTGACCATTCGGCGTCCACGGCAAAACGGCTCGGGTCGATAAAGACTTCGCCGGCCGCCAGACGCGGCATCAACAAGTCCTTGTAGACGCTGAGCGCTGGTGATGTGGCGTTATCAGCGGACACGTTATGCAGGCGCATTGTGCTGACCAGCCGCCCCTCGATATAGATTCCGAACGTATGGCAATTGGGCAGTTCGTCAAACTCGTCATGGACCTGACGAGACGCATTCTCGGGCACCAGATCGTTCATCCGATAGGAATTGTAGCGCAGCCTGTAAATGTTTTCGAAGTCCTCGCCGCTTTCACAGCGTCGGTACTCCGTCCGGTCAAGCAGCGCATAAACATGTTGCGCGAAGCTGGACATGGTCTCGGACGCATCTTTCCCACCAGCGCCCGCCGCATGGCCGAGCGAACTCAACTGGGCACACATGAACTCTATTCCCCGCGATTACCGCCACCAGCCGACACTACGGACGGGTCATGAGATGTAAAGATGAAAATAAATAGGAGCTCGTTTACCGCTCGTTAAGGTTAACAATTAATAAAATTATACTAAAATACGCGGGTTTTCAGCGCGAAGTCAGCGCCGCGGCGCCTTCCTTGCCGTCTGGATGTCCTTGGCAAAGGGCCAGACGGTGCTCGACATCGTCTCGATGCCGGACGCGCTGAGTGCCGACCCGAACAGAAAGCCCTGGACCAGGTCCGGCTTGACCTGCAATGCCAGGATCTTGAGCTGTTCGAAGGTCTCGACACCTTCGACGGTAACCGAAAGTCCCAGCGGCCGTGACAGGTTGACGATGCCCTTGAGCAATTCGAGCGACCGGCTGTTCTGAGTGACATCCATCAGGAACGAGCGGTCGATCTTGATTTTGTCGAGCGGCAGTTTGTGGAGATAGCTGAGGCTCGAATACCCGGTACCGAAATCGTCGAGCGCAATGCGCACGCCGAGCCGCTTCAACTCCTCGATATATTGGCGTGTCAGCGACTTGTCGTCGAGCAGCGCCGTCTCGGTGACCTCGATCTCCAGACGTCCGGCGGAGAGACCGGATTCAGCCAGCGCGTCGCGAACCTTCTGGATGACATCACGGTTGCGGAAATCCTTGGCCGAGAGATTGACCGACACGCTGGTCTGGGCCGGCCATTTGGCGCATTCCGTGCAGGCAGCATGCAGGACGAAGGTGCTGATGTCGGAAATAATCCCCATTTCCTCCGCCAGCGGAATAAAGATAGCGGGGGAAATCGGCCCGAGATCGGGATGATCCCAGCGGCACAGCGCTTCGCAACTGGCGATACGCATCGTGCTCATCGCCACGATCGGCTGATAGACCACCCGCAATTCGTTGTTTTCCACGGCGCTGCGCAGGTCCGCCTTCATCAGCTGACGGCTGCGGAAGGCAGCATCCATGGAGGCCTCGAACAGCCGCCAACCGTTCTTGCCAAGCTCCTTGGCCTTGTAGAGTGCAAGGTCGGCTTTGACGATCATGGCGTCGACGTCGGTATCCTTGACCCGCGACAGCACCGCGCCGCCGCTGGCCTGGATGCGTAATCCGTGGCCGGCGACATCGACCTCGCCCTGTAGATTGACAAAGATCTCATCAACCTGGCCGGTCAGGTGGCTTTCATCCTCGATGCGCTCGAAGAAGATCATGAACTCGTCGCCGCCGAAGCGGCTGACGGTGATGCCTGGCCCAGCGACTGCCGCCAGCCGCTCGGCAACGGCGTAGATCAATCCGTCGCCGACCGGATGGCCGAGCGTGTCGTTGACGCTCTTGAAATCATCGAGATCGAGCACCACCAGCCCGCAGAGACGCTCGGGATCCCCTGAGGCCATGGCTTCCACCACCAACTCGTGGAAGTAGGCGCGGTTGGGCAGGCCGGTGAGACTGTCGTAGCGCGCCATGAAGCGGATCTTGTCTTCCGCCTCGACCCGGGCGGTCACATCCTCGAAAGTGACGACGCCCAGTTCCTGGCTGCCTTCGCGCGCCGAAAATTCATAGTGCTGGCCGTTGGTGAGCGAGACCAGGACCTTGCGGTCGCGGCCCTCGCGCAACGCACGCGTCAGCTGGGCTTCGATGTAACGGCAATCTTTCGGCGCCAGCATGCCGCCTGCAGCGCCGCGCATCAGCAGACCGTGGATCGAGCGGCCTAGCAGCGCATCGGCCGATTTGAGCGACATCAGGTGCGCGGCTTCGGCATTGGCCACCGCCACCCGGCCGTCGGGACCAAGCATGACAAGGCCATGCGACATGGTGTTGAGCGCGCGGTTGAAACGCTGCGCGATGCGGTTCGCCTTCTTTTCCTCCGACAGGGCGGTAAACAGGACTTCGCGGACGATGTCGGCGAACCGCTTGATCGCAAACAGAAAAGGGGCCGACATCAGACCGAGGATGATGTGGTAGATATCGCCGCGCAGGATAAAGCCAAGCGATATGGGCCATGTGGTGGTTATGATAAAAATCATGACCATGCGCGGCGACCCATAATTGCGGCCGGCAATTGACGTGACCGATGCCAGAGTGACGCAGACAGAGGCTATTTCGGCATAGTTGTCGTGGCTGTCATTTGCCAGATAGATACTGACGAAACAGAACGCGCCAAGCATGAAACCATGCATCGAACCGAAAATTATGTAATCGTTTTCGCGATCATGGGCTTCTTCCCACGTCGTCGGGGAAGGAAGTCGCCCGTATTTTCGGATGTTGCGAAGGCGCAGAGTACCGACAATGATGAGCCCAGCGGCAACTAGAAGATACGCCAAGTCCATGGTCTTCCAATAGACCAGAATGACGAGGAGTGTCTGCGCAACAAGGCCGATCGACAGCGTGAACCCGTCGCGAAACAGCGTTTCCACGAACGGAATGTAAACGTCGACCGGAATCTCGTTTTTTCGTCTCAGATTCACGCCTGGATCCCAACCCTGGGGAACCCAGCAGTGTCACATTGGCCTTAAGAAAGGTTTAGAGCGGCGTTTCGAGCCCTGCCGGCATCCATTGGTGACGCCGCGGAAGCAGGGAAACTACAGTTCAGGTAAACAAGGTGTATCACAGCGCTGAATTATTCGGCGGCTTGAAGTTGCGGCCGCAGCGGCGCCGTCGAGAGGCGGTCGAGCAGACGCTGGCGTTCGCCGGCGGCTTTTTCGGCACTGGCCTGCTTGACGTGGCCAAAGCCGCGGATGAGCGCCGGTACCGAAACAAGCGCGGCAGCAACCTCGATCTTGCCCGGCGCCAGCGCGCCGGCGACAAGTTCCAGGTCGGCTTCATAGAGGGCAAGAAGCTGCCGCTCCATACGCCTCTCGGCGCTGTAGCCGAACAGGTCGAAAGCGGTGCCGCGCAGGCCCTTCATCGCCGCCAGCAGGCGGAACCCGTTCATCATCCACGGGCCAAAGCTCGATTTCTTCGGCTTCCCGTCACTGCCGCGCCTGCCCATGATCGGCGGTGCGAGATGGAATTCAAGCTTGCCGTAGCTCTGGAACTGCTTTGCGAGCTCTGCGGCAAAGGAGCCGTCCGTATAAAGCCGCGCCACCTCGTATTCGTCCTTGATCGCCATCAGCTTGAACAGGTTCTTTGCGGCAGCCTCGGTCACCACGGTCGACCCGGGCACAGCATTGGTTTCGGCCTTGCGCAGCGCCGCCAGTCTGTCGGCATAGCGCTTGCCATAGGCGGCGTTCTGGTAGGCGGTCAGGAAGCCGACGCGGCGAGCAATGATATCGTCCAGCGTCTCGGCAATGGCGACATGCTGCGTGGCCTTGCCCGGCTGGGCGAGAAGGCTGCGGACGAAATCCGGCTGGTGGGCGGCGCGGCGGCCCCAGCGAAATGCCGCGACATTCATCGCTACCGCCTCGCCGTTGAGCTCGATCGCCTTCTCGACCGCCTCCGCCGACAGCGGCAAGCCGCCATGCTGGAAGGCGAATCCGAGCATGAACATGTTGGCACCAAGCGAGCTGCCGAACAGGGCAGTGGCGGTGCGGGTAGCGTCGAAGAAATGCGTCCTGTCGTCGCCCGCGGCCGTTCTTATCGCCTTCTTCAGCCGCTCGACGGGCAGCGAGAAATCGGCCGAACGGGCGAACTCGCCCGGCATGATCTCGGCAGTGTTGGCGAGGAAGATGGTATGGCCTTCGCGCACCGCGGCCAACACCTTCTTGGCACCTGAAACGACGAGATCGCAGCCGAGCACGAGATCGGCCTTGCCGGCCGATACCCGAATGGCGTGGATGTCGTCCGGCGTGCGGGCGATGCGGACATGGGTGAACACAGAGCCGCCCTTCTGGGCGAGGCCGGCCATGTCGATCATGCCGCAGCCCTTGCCTTCCAGGTGCGCGGCCATGCCGAGCACCGCGCCTATTGTGACGACGCCGGTGCCGCCGACACCGTCGATGATCGCCGCCCAGCCTTGTTCACCGAGCGTAAATTGCGCCGGCGCCGGCACCCCCGCGAGCGGGTCGGCCGCGCCGGCTATGCCTTCGGCTTTCCTGATTTTGGCGCCGTGGACAGTGACGAAGGAGGGGCAGAAACCGTTGACGCAAGAGAAGTCCTTGTTGCAGCTCGACTGGTCGATCTTGCGCTTGCGGCCGAATTCGGTCTCGACCGGCTGGATCGAGACGCAATTCGACTGCACGCCGCAATCGCCGCAGCCTTCGCAGACCAGCTCGTTGATGAAGATACGCTTGTCCGGATCGGGGAACGTGCCGCGCTTGCGGCGGCGACGCTTCTCGGCGGCGCAGGTCTGGTCGTAGAGCAGCACCGAGACGCCTTTGACCGAACGCAACTCGCGCTGGACGAGATCGAGGTCGTCGCGGTGATGGATGGTGGCGCCGGCGGGAAATTCCACCTTGCCGGTATATTTGTCCGGCTCGTCGGTGACGATGGCGATGCGCTCCACGCCCTCGGCGCGCACCTGTCTTGCGATCATGTCCACCGTCAGGCCGCCCTCGTGCGGCTGCCCGCCGGTCATCGCGACGGCGTCATTGTAGAGGATCTTGTAGGTGATGTTGGCGTCGGTCGACAGCGCGAAGCGTATCGCCAGCACACCCGAGTGGTTGTAAGTGCCATCGCCCAGATTCTGGAAGATGTGCTCGCGCTTCGAGAACGGCGCCTGGCCGACCCACTGCGCGCCCTCACCGCCCATGGCGGTGAAGCCGACGGTGTTGCGGTCCATCCACAGCGCCATGAAATGACAGCCGATTCCGGCGGCGGCGAGCGAGCCGTCCGGCACCTTGGTCGAGGAATTGTGTGGGCAGCCGGAGCAGAAGAAGGGCGTGCGCGAGGCGATATCTGACGTGTCGGCCAGCATCGCCTGGAACTGGCGCAATTTCGCAACCCGCGCGGCGATTTCTTCCGACGGGCCGATCGTTCGCAAAATCCTCTCGCCGAGCGCGATGGCAATATCGTTGGGGTCGAGCGCGCCCTTGGCCGGGAACAGCCAGTCGCCGGTCTCGTCCTTCTTGCCGACGATGACCGGCTGCGTCGCGGTGCCGTAAAGGTTCTCGCGCAGTTGCACCTCGATCAGCGAGCGTTTCTCCTCGACGACGACGATGGTATCGAGGCCGCGAGCAAAGTCGGCGATGTGTTGCAGGTCGAGCGGCCACGGGCAGCCGACCTTGAACAGCCTGATACCGATACGACTGGCGGCCGCTTCGTCGACGCCGATATCCTCCAGCGCCTGGCGAACATCGAGATAACTCTTGCCGATGGTGACGATGCCAAGCTTGGCGCTGGTGCCGCCCGAATAGACGATCCGATTCAGCCCATTGGCGTGGATGAACGCAGAAGCGGCGGCGCGCTTGTATTCATGCAACCGCTCCTCCTGGCCGAGCATGTCGATCTCGTTACGGATGTTGAGGCCGCCGGGCGGCATGTCGAAGTCCGGAATGACGATATCTAGCCGGTCAAGCGCGGCATCGACCGAGGCTGTCGATTCGATGTTGTCCTTGACGCATTTGATCGCCGCCCAGGTGCCGGCAAAACGCGACATGGCAAAGCCGTAAAGGCCGTAGTCGATGATCTCCTGGACGCCGGCCGGATTAAGGATCGGCACCATGGTGTCGACGAACAGGAACTCGGTGGCATGCGCGTTGGTCGAGGATTCGGCCATGTGGTCGTCGCCCATCAGAGCCAGCACGCCGCCATGTTTCGACGACCCGGCGAGATTGGCGTGGCGGAACACGTCGCCGGAGCGGTCGACGCCCGGACCCTTGCCGTACCAGACCGAAAAAACGCCGTCATGGGTACCCTCGCCCAGCAATTCGGCCTGCTGCGAGCCCCAGCAGGCGGTGGCGGCGAGCTCCTCGTTGAGACCGGGCTGGAAGACGATGTCCGACTGCGCGAGCTGGTTCCTGGCCTTCCACAGCTGCATGTCGAGGCCGCCGAGCGGCGAGCCGCGATAGCCGGAGACGAAACCGGCGGTGTTCAGGCCAGCCCGGCGGTCGCGCTCGCGCTGCATCAGAAGCATGCGGATGACTGCCTGGGCACCCGACAGGAAGATGCGCTCCTTTGCCAGGTCGAACTTGTCGTCGAGCGCGACATTGTGCAGCGTCATCAGGCATTTCCTGTGCGGAGGCCGCGCCTGGAGGTGCGCGGCCAACGTCGGAGTCGAGTGCCCACAGTCTTTCTTCCCTTGCCGGGGAGGTCAAACAAAATCGAAGGTGCCAGGCGGTCCGCAACAAACGATCCGTGCGCGGCCGTGTGGCGCCACGAAACGCCTGTCGGGGAGGATGGCCGAGCATGAAAAATTCCGGCGGCGGTCAGTGCCGCTGGTGATGCATCATGCAGCCTTTGGGCAACTGGGCTTCGGTTCACCGGGCAGCTTGCCGTCGACATGGCCGGCCAGGTCCTTGTTGAGCTCGTAGACTGGCCCGACCACCAGAGGCCGGTCGGGCAGGACCGATTGGTCGAGTGAGGACGTCAGAGTGGTCGCGAAACTCTGCAGCAACTTGCCGCTGGAATCCTCGATGCGGATCGACACCGCATAGGGCTTGTCCTTGACAACGCAGGTAAGCGGCGGGCTGGTGAGCGTCACATGCGGCAGCTTCGGCCATATTTTCTGGGTGACGATGATCGGATCACCGCCGGCCGGGTTCTGGAAGGAGACCACAGCGACCTGCCCCTCACCCACCGGCCGCAGCGGATTGAGAGTGATGACATAGGTGGCGATACCCAGCCGGTAGTTGAACTCGAACAGCTTCCCGGAAATGGCGAACAACTGGTCCTTGCCGGAATCACGGCAGGCGCCGAGCGCGGCCGCCGCGAACAACGCCGCGACGACAATCATCGCGCGTGAGAATCTTCTAGACATTGGTGACCTCCCTGGCCGCGGTCCGGCGGCGATAGTGTCGGTTTGCCTTCTGGCGGTTGCCGCACACCGCCATGTCGCACCAGAGGCGGCTGGAATTCCGGCTTTTGTCGACAAACAGCCAGCTGCAGTTGGGACATATCCTCAGCCTGGCGATGGTGTCGCTACGCAGCAGCGACAGCGCCGAGACCGCAAGCGCGGCCTCGAAGGCAATCGGCGTCGCCGGATCACCGAACGGTTTTCCAGGCGTGCCGATTTCGGTGCGGCTATGAGCGAGGCCATCGGCGCAGGCTTCCAAGAACTTCGGCATATCGCCGGTCGCGATCGCACCTTTCGATACCGCGCCGCGAAACAGCCGATCGGTCGTCTCCCGGATCGACAGCACCACCGGTGCGATCTTTTCAGGCGCCGGCGCTACGAGCCGCCTGCCACCGAGCTCGGCGGCGCGAAAGGCACTCGCGGCTTCGGCAAAGCGGGCGATCTCGGCCGGATCGTCGAAACGGTCGAAAGTTTTCTCCGGATCGTTCCGCAAAACGACGGTGTTCGCCGTATCGAGCGCCAGCATGCCACCGGTAAAGCGGTGCGGAGTCCAGGATACTGTCATATGGCGAATCTAACTGATAACTCGCGTTTGACAAGTTAGATTCCGGGTGCAACGCTCGTCACTGAGGCGATCGCCGTACTGAGAATATCGTTCGTCCCAAACCTCTGCCCCGATTGCGGGGCATGCATAGAGGGTCTTGCATGCTCTATTTCTTCCAGCAGGTTCTGAACGGGCTGCATTCGGGCGCGCTCTACGCATTGCTTGCATTCGGCTACGTGCTGACCAACGGCATCCTGCACCGTACCAATCTTGCCTATGGCGCGCTGTTCGCCTTTTGCGGGCATACGATGATCCTCGCTGCGGCGTTCGGCTATCAGGCGCTGTGGTTGACGCTGTTTGCATCGGTCGCGCTCGGCGTAGCTGCGGCATTCCTTTATGCGGCGCTGCTCAGCCATGTCCTGTCGCGAAGTATCTTCGAACCGCTGGCCGACCGCTCGCCCAACGCCATCGTGGTGACGACGCTCGGCATATTGCTGGTCTTGTCGGAAGCCAGCCGCATCGCCGCCGATACCCATGACCTATGGTTGCCGCCAATGCTGGCCCAGACCATCGTCTTCGCGCAGAATGCCAGCTTCAAGGCGACGTTGACGCTGATCCAATTGCTCGATTGCGCCGCCGTACTGGCGGCCATAGCGCTGGCTGCTTGGGGCTTCGCAGATTCGAGCTTCGGCCGGAGCTGGCGCGCCGTATCCGACGATCCCAAGGCGGCTGCGATGTGCGGCGTCGATGTCCGTGCGGTGTTTCGGCGTGCGGTGCTTTTCGGCGGCCTTTGCGCGGCACTGGCCGGCGTGCTCGCCGCCTTCTACTACGGCAACATCAGCTTCGGCACAGGGTTGGTCTACGGGTTGAAAATCCTGTTCGTCACCGCAGTGGGCGGCTATCTTTCGCCTTTGCGGGCGGCACTGGGCGCCGCCGCTTTCGGCATGGCCGAATCGCTATGGGCCGGCTATTTTCCGCTCGAATGGCGGGACGGCTGGATGTACCTGTTCCTCGTCGCCATGCTTGTGCTGATCGGCGCCGGCCGCGACCAACAGAAGATCGCCTGAGCCGCACCCGACTTTGCTTGGGTGAAAGCGCCGCATGTCCTTGGACATGCAAAGGACGCGGCAGCATTTTGCCGCCCGTCATCTCACAACTGTGTTTATGCGGGCTGTCCCGTGTTGACCCGCCGGACCACGCACTGCATACCGTTGGTCCACAGCGACACGACGGACAGGGAACCGCCGCGCTCTGACACAAGGGAGGAATGCATGGCAGGGCTTCTCGCTCTTTCCAGAACCATTGACCGTTTGAACGAATTCATCGGCAAATGGGTTTCGTGGCTGATCCTGCTGGCGATCCTGGTAAGCGCCGCCAACGCCGTCATCCGCAAGGTGTTCGACATGTCCTCGAACGCCTGGCTGGAATTGCAATGGTATCTGTTCGGCGCCGCCTTCATGCTGGCCGCCGCCTACACGCTGAAGCAGAACGACCATATCCGCATCGATATCGTCTACGGCATGTTCTCGCGCCGCGTGCAGCACTGGATCGACCTTTTCGGTCACGTCTTCTTCCTGATGCCGTTCGTGACGTTGATGGTGGTCTATTTCGTTCCCTATGTGTCGCTGTCGTATCGCAGCGGGGAGATGTCGAACAATTCCGGCGGGCTGATCATCTGGCCGGCGAAGGCGATTTTGCTGGTCGGCTTTTTTCTGCTCGCGCTGCAGGGCATTTCCGAAATCATCAAGAAAATCGCCATCATGCGCGGTCAGATGGACGATCCCACTCCGTTCATATCGGTGCATGAGCAGGCCGAGCTCGAAGCCAAGGCGCTCGTCGAAGAGGTGCGCTCGTGATCGAGTTCATCGCCCAGAACATGGCGCCGATCATGTTCGCCTCGCTGGTCGTCTTCCTGCTGATCGGCTATCCCGTCGCCTTCTCGCTCGCCGCCAACGGCCTGATGTTCTTCTTCATCGGCGTGCTTCTGTCGCCCTATTCGGGCGGCTCGATCAATCTCGCCTGGCCGTTGCTGCACGCGTTGCCGGATAATTTCTACGGCAGCCGGGTGATGTCGAACGATACGCTACTGGCGATCCCGTTCTTCACCTTCATGGGCATCGTGCTCGAACGATCCGGCATGGCCGAAGACCTGCTCGACACGATCGGCCAGCTGTTCGGACCGGTCCGTGGTGGCCTTGCCTATGCCGTGATTTTCGTCGGCGCGCTGCTTGCCGCGACGACCGGCGTGGTGGCGGCTTCCGTCATTGCCATGGGTCTGATTTCGCTGCCGATCATGCTGCGCTACGGCTACGACCGGCGGCTGGCATCCGGCGTCATTGCCGCGTCCGGGACGCTCGCCCAGATCATCCCGCCGTCACTGGTGCTGATCGTCCTGGCCGACCAGCTCGGCCGCTCGGTCGGCGATATGTACAAGGGGGCGCTGATCCCCGGGCTCATTTTGACCGGCATCTACATGCTCTACATCCTGCTCATGTCGATCTTTCGGCCGAAGTCGATGCCGGCACTGCCGCTTGAGGCCCGCACGCTCGGCCACGGTGTGCTGTCGCTGCTGGCGGCGCTGCTGGCGGCGGTGGTTGTTTCCTATGCGGCGTATCGCTACCTCGCACCGAACCATGGCGGCAACGCCGATATCCTCGGCGCCACTACTGGCGTCATCTTCATCTATGTCGTGGCGATCGTCGACCAGCGCCTGAAGATCAACCTGATGTCCAGACTGGCACAGCAGGTGATCATCGTGCTGATCCCGCCGCTGGCGCTGATCTTCCTGGTGCTGGGCACCATCTTCCTTGGCATCGCCACGCCGACGGAAGGCGGCGCCATGGGCGCCGTCGGCGCGCTTGCAATGGCGGCGGTGAAGGGGCGGCTGTCGCTCGACGTGGTCAAGCAGGCGCTGGCCTCGACGACCAGGCTGTCGTCCTTCGTTCTGTTCATCCTGATCGGCGCGCGGGTGTTCTCGCTGACCTTTTACGGCGTCAATGGCCACATCTGGGTCGAGCACCTGTTGACGTCGCTGCCGGGCGGTGAAGTCGGTTTCCTGATTGGCGTCAACATCCTCGTCTTCGTGCTCGCCTTCTTCCTCGACTTTTTCGAGCTTGCCTTCATCATCGTGCCGCTTTTGGCGCCAGCGGCTGACAAACTCGGCATCGACCTGATCTGGTTTGGCGTGCTTTTGGGCGTCAACATGCAGACCTCCTTCATGCATCCGCCCTTCGGCTTCGCGCTGTTTTATCTGCGCTCGGTCGCCGCGCGCGTGCCCTATCTCGACCGACTCACCGGCAAGCAGATCGCGCCCGTCACCACAGGGCAGATCTATTGGGGCGCAGTGCCCTTCGTCTGCATCCAGGTGATCATGATCGGCCTGACCATCGCGTTCCCGCAGATGGTGATGCACTACAAAGGCATTGTCGTCGATCCTGGCACCATCAACTACCAGGTGCCGGAAACGCCTGGCATCGGCTTGTCGCCACTTGGCACGCCGCCGGCCAACGGCGGCACTGCCCCGGCCTCACCTTCCCCACCGGATTTGTCGCAGCCGCCGAGCTTCGACGAAAAGCCGCCCGCGAAACCGGCGGCGCCGGCAATCGATCTGTCGCAACCACCGAGTTTCAACTGAGGAAGGCCCGGCAGCCATGAAGGCGGTTCGGTTGGAGCGAGTGGGCAGCCTCGCCGTGTGCGAGGTCGAGAAACCGACCGCCGGGCCGAACGATCTGCTGGTGCGCATCGAGGCGTGCGGCGTCTGCGGCACCGACAGGCATCTTTTCCATGGTGAATTCCCGTGCACGCCGCCGGTGACGCTCGGGCATGAATTCTCCGGCATCGTCGAGGCGGTCGGACCTGCCGTATCCGGCTTTTCCGTCGGCGACCGCGTCACCGGCGATCCCAACATTGCCTGTGGCCGATGCGAGCATTGTCAGGCCGGCCGGGTCAATCTCTGCGGCAATCTACGCGCCATCGGCATCCATCGCGATGGCGGCTTTGCCGAATATCTTGTCCTGCCCCAGAAACAGGCCTTCGTCTTGCCAGGCGATCTGAAGCCTACGCATGGTGCTTTCTGCGAGCCGCTCGGCTGCTGCCTGCATGGCGTGGACCTTGCCGCGATCAAACCAGGCTCGTCGGTCGCGGTGATCGGCGGCGGCGTGATCGGCCTGCTCACCGTTCAACTGGCAAAGCTCGCCGGTGCGACGACCATTATCTTGTCGACCCGTCAGGCCTCGCGGCGGGCTCTTGCCGAGCAATTTGGCGCAACGGCGACGCTCGATCCCAGCGCCTTCGATGTCATCGATGCGATCGTCGGCCGGTCGGGTTTGATGCCGGGCGGCGTCGACGTGGTGTTCGAATGCGCCGGCGTGAAAGACACTGTTGAGCAGGCGATGCGGCTGGCCAAAGCGGGCGGCACCGTCGTCGTCGTCGGCGTGATGCCGCAAGGCATGAAAGTGGCGTTCGAACCGTTCGATCTGCTGTTCCGTGAGTTGAAGGTCCTGGGTTCCTTCCTCAACCCCTTTACCCATCGCCGGGCCGCCAATCTTATCGCCTCGGGGACGATCGAAGTAGATCGGCTGATATCACGACAGGTCAGCCTCGACGAGGCGGTGGCGATCATTGCCAACCCGCCGGCGCCAGGCGAGGTCAAGGTCGTGGTGGTGCCCGACTGATCGCAAATGAATGCGCTACGGCGCCAGTGTTCCGAAAGGAACCCTGGCGCCGCGAAGCAACAGGATCAGAGCTTGCTGTTGCGCTGCTGGACCATCATGAAGGTGTCATAGTTGTACTCGGCCACCTGCGCCCAGAGATAATGCTCCTTGCGGAACGCCTTGATCGAATCCCAGATCTTCTTGAACGGCGCGTTCGAGGCTTCCATCTCGGCATAGACTTCGTTGGCCTTTTCGAAACAGGCGGCCATGATCTCCTGGCTGAACGGGCTCAACTTGGCACCGCCGGCAACCAGCCGCTTCACCGCCGCCGGGTTGAGGTAGTCGTATTTCTGCAGCATGTTCGCATCGGCCGCCTGGGCGGCAGTGTGCACCAGCGACTTGTAAGCCGGCGAAAGTTCGTCGTATTTCGCCTTGTTGAACATCAGATGGACGGTCGGTCCACCTTCCCACCAGCCGGGATAGTAGTAATAGGGCGCAACCTTATAGAAGCCGAGCTTCTCGTCGTCGTAAGGGCCGACCCATTCGGCGGCGTCGATCGTGCCTTTTTCCAACGCCGGATAAATGTCGCCACCGGCGATCTGCTGCGGAACCACCCCGAGCCTTTGCACCACTTTGCCGGCAAAACCACCGATACGCATCTTGAGGCCGGAAAGGTCGGCGACCGTTTTGATCTCCTTGCGGAACCAGCCACCCATCTGCACGCCGGTATTGCCGCCCGGCAGCCCGAACAGACCTTGCGTCGCCAGGAACTCGTTGAACAGATCGATGCCGCCGCCATGATAGTGCCAGGCGTTGATGCCGCGCGCGTTGAGCGAAAACGGAACCGCCGCTCCCAGCGCCCACGTCGGGTCCTTGCCCCAGTAATAGTATGCCACGGTATGGCAGGCCTCGACCGTGCCGGCTGTGGTGGCATCGGCGGCCTGCAGGCCGGGAACGAGTTCGCCGGAGGCGAAGACCTGGACCTGGAAGTTGCCGTCGGTCGCCTCCGACAGCATCTTGGAAAACACTTCGGCGCCGCCATAGATCGTATCGAGCGACTTCGGGAAGGACGACGCCAGTCGCCAGGTCACTTTCGGATTGGACTGGGCGATGGCCGGCGCAGCAAGTGTCGCGGCAGCGGCCGCAGCGCCGAAACCGGTGGTGCCGGCCTTGCGGATGAACGAACGACGATCCATGAAGTTCCTCCCTTTTGGATCCACTGACCGACATTCGGGACACTTCGGCGCCCGGATCGGCTTCGAGCCGACAATACACAGGCAAGGAGTCGAGTCCAGCACGGCAGCCCGGTTTGAGTGGCGCATTTCGGGGAAATTCACGGCGTTGGGGCAGATCTTGCAACTATAGTCTAAGGTCGATTAACTGGCCTACGCGACACGCCGAAACTTGCCATGGAAATGCGCCTTCGGATCGCCTATTTTGCAGGCAGATAATTCGTTGCACCCGATGGGATCCGGACCAAATGCACCAGCCGCTCGTCGCCGTATCGACCGATGTCCGCCAGTTCGACAATTACACCTGGCATGCCGCGCCACAGCAATATCTCGAAGCGGCGCTTTCGGGTGCAGGCGTGTTCCCGCTGCTGGTACCGTCCTTCGGCGACCGGCTCGACTTCGACGAACTGCTTTCCGCCGTCGACGGCGTCATGGTCACCGGCTCCAAATCGAACGTTCATCCCTCGCTCTATGGCGGTGACGCCAGCGAAGCCAATGGTCCTTACGACTCCGCCCGCGACGCGACGACGTTGCCGCTGATCCGCCGGGCGGTGGAGCGCGGGGTGCCATTGCTCGCCATCTGCCGCGGCATCCAGGAGATGAATGTGGCGCTGGGTGGCACGCTGGCCACTGAAATCCAGGAACGCGCCGGTTCGCTCGATCATCGTGCGCCGGCAAGCGACAATCAGGACGAACGCTTCGCCATCCGCCAGAGCGTGGCGATAAAACCCGGCAGCTGCCTGGCCGGGGTCTTCGGCGCCGGCGATATCATGGTCAATTCGGTGCATCGCCAGGCCATCGACCGGCTTGGCCCAAAGCTGCAGGTCGAAGCGGTCGCCGCCGACGGCACTGTCGAGGCGGTTTCGGTGCGCGATGCACGGGCTTTCGCTGTCGGCGTCCAGTGGCATCCCGAATACTGGGTCAAATCGGACAGTATCTCGGTAAAGATATTTCGCGCATTCGGCGATGCGGTGCGCCTGCATCAGGCGGCGAAATCGGGTGTGCGCGCAGCCGCGGAATAGTCCTGCCGCGCTCGCTAGTTGCCGGCTGACGCCAGCGTCAGCAGCGGCAGCGCCGGCGCGTAGGATTCGTAACCATCGCCGTCGGCGACTGAGAACATGACGATCGGATCGGTGCCGTTGGCGCTGAAGGTGACCGTGCCGTCATCCTGCTCTCGCCAGAACTTCGCCTGCTCGACGCCGGGCAACACCCGGCGGCAATTTGCTGCGACCGTCAACAGCGACAGGCCTTGCGAAATCTCGGCGCCGCGGCTGACCGCACAAGACCCCTCGTTGCCATGGGCTACCAGCCTGTAGTTGCCGGATGAAAGCGGTGACTCACTGGCCGCACGGCTTTCACCGCTACCGGCGTAAAACAGCTGGGCGCTGCCGAACAGCACAGCGACTGCCATCAATGCAGGAAGCGTCTTCATCCTGGTTCTCCGCGCATTTCAAGCGCGCCGGTTCGAAGAGATCAGGGAGGCGCGCTTCATCTTGCTGTCATGTCCTGTCAGGCGGACATACACTGCGAGGGGACCAGAATGATTCCGAAGGGTTAAGCTGAAGTTAATAGATATGGCAGCCCGCTTACGGCCATGCCTTGACATTTGCCGTCTCCGGCACCGGCGTCAGCGCCTTGCGCTGCGAAAACCACGAGACCAGATTGTCGACGCAAAGGTCGGCCATGGCGCGGCGCGTATGCTCGGACGCCGAGCCGACATGCGGCAAAAGCGAGGTGTTGGGCGCGGCAAGCAACGCCGCTGGCACATTCGGCTCGTCGGCAAAGACGTCTAGCCCGGCAGCGGCGATGCTGCCGCTGGCAAGTGCGGCGGCAAGGGCTGGTTCGTCGACCGTGCTGCCCCGGCCGATATTGACGAAGACGCCGTTCGGCCCAAGAGCCGAGAGAATTTCGGCATTGACGGCCTTTTCCGTCGAGGCCCCGCCGGGCGCCACCGAGATCAGCGTGTCGACCGCCTCGGCGAGACCTTTCAGCGTCGGGTGATAGTCATAGGACAGGCCTTCGACGCGGCGCCGGTTGTGATAGGCAATGGGCAGCCCAAAAGCGTCGAGCCGGCGGGCAATGGCGAGGCCTATGCGGCCCATGCCAAAGATACCGACATGGCGACCGCGCAAAGTCAGCCGGCTCAGCGGATAGTTGCCGTTGCGCAGCCAGCTTCCGTCGCGCAGCCAGGCCTCGGCGCGCGGCAGTTCGCGGACGGCATTGATCAACAGGCCGAGCGCCGTATCGGCGACCTCTTCGGTCAGCACATCCGGTGTGTTGGTGACCATGATGCCGCGCCGTGCGGCGTGGCGGACATCGACCGAATCATAGCCGACGCCGAAATTGGCGATAATCTCGAGCTTTGGCAGCGCGTCCATCAACGCGGCGCTTATGCCGCCAAAGGCGGCTATGCCGCGCACCGTATGACGCATCTCGTCGGTGACCAGCGACGGATCGGCGCGTTCGATCCGGACGCGGCTGAACGCCCCGTCGATGCGGCCGACCGCATGGTCGTTGAACTGGCCCGGCACCAGAATGGTAACAGCTTGCTGTTCGGTTTTTGTCATGCACGTTCCACCGGTTTGCCGGTCGACTGGCGCACATGCAGTTCCGGCTTGATCAGTTCCTGCGACGGCCGCACCGTCTGTCCGTTGAGTTTGTCGAGCAGCGCGCTGGCGGCGCGGCGGCCAACCTCGCGCTGGCCGTTCCACACGGTAGTCAGCGCCGGCGTGGCGATCGCCGCTTCCTCGAGGTCGTCATAGCCGGTAACCGAGATGTCGATGCCCGGCACCAGCCCGGCGCGGGCAATGCCATTCATCAGGCCGATGGCGACGAGGTCGTTCCAGCAGCAGGCCGCGGTCGGCCTGTCCTTCAGCGCCAGGAACTGCCCGGCCGCCTCGAAGCCGGCCTGCTTGGTGCGCGGGCCGGGGATGCGCCAGGACGGCCTGACCTCAAGCCCTGCCGCCTCCATGGCGTTGACATATCCCTGATAGCGGTCGCGGCCGGTCGACGTCTGGTCGGTACCGCCGATCATGGCGATGCGCTTGTGGCCAAGCGAGATCAGATGGTTGGTGGCAAGCCCGGTGCCATAGGCGTCGTCGCCGCGAAACACCGGCACGTCGGCACCTTCGACGGTGCGTGCAATCAGCACTGCCGGGAGACCGTTCTCCTCGGCCAAGATTATGTCTTCGGGCGGCGTGCCGATGGCCGGCGACATGATGACCCCGTCAGCGCCGAGCTGCAGAAGCGTGTCGATGAAAGTGCGTTGTTTCTCGAGCTGGTCGTAGTGGTTCGACAGGATGAAGGTTTGCCGGCTGCGGTCGAGCTCGCTCTCTATCGAACGCAATATCTCGGCAAAGAACGGGTTCATGATGTCGTGGACGACGACGCCGACTATGCCCGAGCGCGAGGTGCGCAGGCTGGCGGCGCGGCGGTTGTAGATATAGCCGATGGCGCGTGCATGTTCCTTGATGCGATCGCGGGTGCCGCCGGCGACCAGCGGGCTGTCGCGCAAGGCCAGCGAGACCGTGGCCGTGGACACGCCGAGCGCATCCGCGATGGTCGAAAGCTTGATCTTCTGTGCCAGCGCCCTGCGCTCCCGAAGCAATTTAAACTGTTTAAAGGCCGGCTCTTATGCCATCGATCCCGCGCAAATCAAAGTTTTTTTGCCAGCGCTTCCGCCTCCGCGTCCAGCGTCGCGCGGTTGCGCAAGCGAAGCCGGTGCTCGCGGTGAACGATGTAGAGGCCGCTGGCGACGATGACTGTGGCACCGACCAGCGTCCAGCGATCGGGAAACTGGTTGAAGACGATCAGGCCGGAGATGATCATCCAGATCATCTGCGAATAGGGATAGGGAGCCAGGGCCGTGGTGGTGGCAAGGCGATAGGCCTGCACAAGAAGCCAATGACCGATGGCGCCGAAGACGCCAAGCATCAGCAATATGAACCAGTGCCAGCCATCCTGCGGCAGCGAAGGCGAAAACGGCAGTGTCGGCAGCAGCAGCACGGCCGGCGCCAGCGCCGAAAACAGGATCAGGCTTTCCGAGGTTTCCGTAGCCGACATGCGGCGCGTCATAATGACGTAGAAACTGTTCGATAGCATCGAGCCGAGCGCAAAGAGATGGCCGACGCCAAAAACGCCGACGCCCGGCCGGGTGATGATGAGGACGCCGACAAAGCCGCTCATGATGGCCAGCCAGCGCCGCCAGCCAGCCCATTCGCCGAGCAACGGACCGGCAAGCGCGGTGATCACCATCGGGCCGAAGAAGTAGATCGAGGTGGTTTCCGCCAGTTGCAGCGTCCGCAGCGCCAGAATGTTGAACATCGTCGATCCGAACAGGAGCAGACCGCGCGTGATGTGCGCCGGCAGGTTGGCGGGACGAAAGCGCAGCGGCTCGCGCCATCCGCGCAGAAAGACGCCGACGATCAGCACATGGACCGCGAAGCGGGTCCAGGCGACAATCAGCGCCGAGACGCCGGCCAGGACAAGGTACTTGCTGCTGGTGTCGAGGAAGGTGAAAAACACATAGACGGAAAGCATGCACAGGATCGCCGCCGGCGATGTCGCGCTTTCGTCATGTCTTGGGGGAGCATTCAATTTCAGGCCGGACGGGAAGCAAGGCGGTCCCTCACCAATGCGGTAATTGTCGCCTGCGGGCAAGCCAAAACAGGCTGGCACAACGACAGCCGCCGACAGGCTCAGTTTGTTTCCCAGTGGCCGACCTAGTGGCCGACGACTCAGGCGTGCATGCGGGCGCCCTTGGTGATCTTGTCGACGAGCTTCTTTTCGGCGCGAAGCGCGATGCCGACCACCTTGGCATCCTCCGGCGCAAATTCGGCAAAGACGGCGCGGTTGGCCAGATCATACCCGGTCGAAAACATTTCCTCGACATAGAGCGAAACCGTCACACCACGCTCCAGCGCCCGCCTCTGGATCGCGACGAGCGTCTGGCCGTCCGCCGAAAGCACGATGACCGGCTGGATCGACAGCGGGTTGTAGATATTGCCGGCGCGATCACGGTAGGGGTCGCCGATAATGTCGGGAAATTGCGCGACGATGCCGCTGGTCAGAAAGGCGGTGACATTGAGCTTTTGCCAGACGGGAAGATCATCCTTGAGGACGATTGCAAATTTCGTATCGAACATGCGACAGTTTCCAATCCGAAAAGGGGGCCAATCCGAGGCTGCGAGTGAAGTTATGGCGCACGATCTAGACCGGGAAGCCTTTCAGGGTCTTGGACGTTTGTGCGTGGATGCAGCCGAGAACTGCATCGTACCGGCACCGGGTGCTGCCGGGATGGAACGCATCGAGGCCCGGTTCCACGGCAATGCCTTCGATCTCCATCGCCACGACACCTATGCGATCGGGGTGACGCTTTATGGCGTGCAGCGCTTCCGCTATCGCGGCCAAATGCACAAGAGCTTGCCCGGCCAGATAATTATCCTTCATCCCGACGAACTGCACGATGGCGGTGCCGGCACCGAAGACGGCTTGCGATACAGAATGCTCTATTTGGAGCCGTCCCTGATGCTCGATTGTCTCGGCGGCGGATCACTGCCATTCGTCGGGAATGCCGTGGTGACAGACCGCGATCTCCGCGCGACGCTGCTTTCGGCGCTCGGGCCGCTGGATCAGGAACTGGACGAGCTGTTTGTCGTCGATTTCATGACGCAGCTTATGCAAAGCCTGGCCCGGCACGCCGGTCAGCCGGCGAAACCGGTAGCGAAAACGGCGTGGCGCGCCGCCAGCCTGGCGCGCGACTATCTGGAGGAAAATGTCGCGCGGATTGTACGTTCGGATGAATTGGAGGCGATAACCGGATTGGACCGTTATGCCCTTTCGCGGCATTTCCGCGCCACCTTCTCCACCAGCCCGCACCGGTTCCTGGTGATGCGCCGGCTTCAGCGGGCCCGTCGGATGATCGAAGCCGACGAGCCGCTGGCGCAAATCGCCATCGCAGCCGGCTTCAGTGATCAAAGCCATTTCAATCGGCATTTCAAGAAGGCGTTCGGTGTCACACCGGGACGTTGGTCGGCACTGACGCGGCGGCCGTCAGCGGCGAACGCGTGAGCTATTCAAGCATCTTGTCTTCGATATCCAGTTCGTCATCCGGGAGCACCATTTCGCCGTTCGACAGGTTCGCCTCGACGCGGGCAAGCAGCTTGAACAGCGCTTTCTGGTCCTTCTTGTCGAGACCCTTCAATGCCTGCTTTTCGGTCTTCTTCACCGACTTCTCGATGGCGTGGATGATTTCGCGGCCGGTGTCGGTGAGGAAAATATGCGCCTGGCGGGCATCGGCGGACGAGGCCCGCTTCTCCAGAAAGCCCTGCGCCTGCAGCCGGTTGATGGTCTTGGTGATGGTTGGCGGACGCACGCCGAGGCGGCCGGCAAGGTTGCCGGGCGTCTGCCCGTCCTCGCGGTCGAGCGCCAGCATGATCTGGTCCTGACCGGCATAGAAACCATGCGCCAGAAGCCGGGCGGCGAGCGCCGTGCGCGCCAGCCGCGCCGCCGAATGCAGCCGGCTCATTGTTGCAGTCTTGTCCGCCTTGGCCATGCTCATCCCTCCTCGGCCGAACCGGAGCGGACAGCATAGAAGCAGGCCGCCGATTGGCAATGACGATCGAAAACATTCCGGCCCGGAAAATAGCTTTGCCGGCAAGCTTCGCGGTGTTCGCCGTGGCTAATGCCAGATGTTTATTTCAGTTAGATGACAAACGACTTTCCGCAATGGCTGGATGGGGACGTGACGAGGTGTTCTCAACCGGCTTTCACCGCGACCACCATCAACGCCTGATAGGCGTCCGCCATTTCCCGCAGCGCTGCCTGCGACAGCGGCCCGGCCTGCCGCGCAATGCCGTCCCGCGCGTTCGATGTATCGCGTTTGCCGGGGCGATCTTTATAGGGCGCGACGGTGGCGAATATCTGCTCGCTGAGGCTGTCGGGGAAGAACATCTGGCCGGTCATCACCGAGCGGTCGTCGGGGAAGATCTTGAAATGGATGTGGGTGGTGCGGCCGCGATACCAGCCGGGATAGATGGTGGCGAAAGAAGCGATGCCGCTTTCATCGGTTCTCTGCCAGCCGCGGAGAAAGCTCTGGCCGGACGTGTCGATATCCTGCCCGTCGCCCTGTCCGGGATATCCGGAATAGGCGCCCTGGGCATCGCAATGCCAGATATCGACGCGGGCGCCGGGAAGCGGCCGGCAGGCGGCGTCGACGATTTGCAGCCGCACATTGAGGGCGATGCCCTTCTTGCCCTCGGTGATGTCGGCGCGTTCGAGCTTCGGGTCGAAATAGAACGGCCCTTTTGTGACCTCGGGCGTGATGGTGCAGACACCAGCACCGGCTTCAAACAAAGCAAGCCCGGCATAGGGCGAAACCTTCCCGGCCCTTGCACCGGCGGGCAGGAATATGCCGCCAGCGGTAACCGCAACGAGACCGAGCGCCTGCCGACGGCTCAGTGGAAAGGACTTGTCGGACATCTGGCGCCTCTTCAACGCGAACAGCTCCGTAAATGACCCCCGCCTGTTCAGGGCCCGCTGTCAGGCGGCGCCAATGAAAGTTCGGCAATGTGAGGAAAGTTCGGCAATACCAGCCCCTCTTTGGCCCACCGGTTTGCCTCGTGCAAAAGCCGAGCACACATCCTATATGGAGCCGACAATCCCTATTCGAGGCACAATATGAGCGACGCACAGACGCAGATCCCCGTAACCGTCCTCACCGGCTATCTCGGCGCCGGCAAGACGACACTGCTCAACCGCATCCTTTCGGAAAACCATGGCAAGCGCTACGCCGTCATCGTCAATGAATTCGGCGAGATCGGCATCGACAACGAGCTGATCGTGGAATCCGACGAGGAAATCTACGAGATGAACAATGGCTGCGTCTGCTGCACCGTGCGCGGCGACCTGATCCGCGTCGTCGAAGGCCTGATGCGCAGGCCTGGCCGCTTCGACGCCATAGTGGTTGAGACCACAGGCCTCGCCGATCCCGTGCCGGTGGCGCAGACCTTCTTCATGGACGACGACGTGCGTTCGAAGACCAGGCTCGATGCGGTGGTGGCGCTGGTCGACGCCAAGCACTTGCCGCTGCGCCTCAAGGATTCCCGCGAGGCCGAGGACCAGATCGCCTTTGCCGATGTCGTCGTGCTCAACAAGACCGATCTGGTCACCCCCGAAGAGCTGAGCAAGGTGGAGGCGACGATCCGCGCCATAAACCCGGCGGCACGAATCCATCGCACCACACGCGCCAGCGTGGCGCTGTCCGAGGTGCTCGATCGCGGTGCGTTCGACCTGTCCCGGGCGCTGGAGAATGATCCGCACTTCCTCGAGGCGCATGACGATCACGACCATCATGATCATGATCATGACCACCATCACCATGATCACGACGGCCATGATCACCACGATCATGACGGGCATCATCATGCGCACCCTTCCGACATCCATGACGTGACTGTGCAGTCGGTGTCGCTGCGCGGCGGCGAGATGGACCCGAAAAAGTTCTTCCCGTGGATCGAGAAGGTCACCCAAATGGAAGGCCCGAACATCCTGCGGCTGAAAGGGATCATTGCGCTGAAAGGCGATGACGAGCGCTATGTCATCCAGGGTGTGCACATGATCATCGAGGGCGACCACCAGCGCGCCTGGAGGGACGACGAGAAGCACGAGAGCCGGCTGGTGTTCATCGGCCGCGAACTCGACGCCGAGCGACTGAAGACAAGCTTCGAGGCCTGCCAGGCCGCTTGATTTCCGGACTTTATAGCGCTAGCGCTGCCCCTTCTCTCCTTCTCCCCTTGTGGGAGAAGGTGGCCGAGCGAAAGCTCGGTCGGATGAGGGGTGTTCCAGCTTGGCAAGGACGGCACTCCGTCCAGCACCCCTCATCCGTCTTGGCGCTGCGCGCCAATCCACCTTCTCCCACAAGGGGAGAAGGCGGAGCCTCGCCGACAGCCCGGCGGGGTTAGATGACAAGCAGAAATCTCGAACGGAATGATCTCTCATGCCGACAGTCGCCCCGCTCGATCTCGAAGGCCACTGCCTCGCCGCCGTGTTTCTCGGCGACGTGCCGCATTTTGCGCTGGCCGACGGCACAATCCATCGGCTCGACCACGGCCACAAGACGGTGCAGGCCAATGACGGAATGCTCGCCGCCTTCCATGATGCGGCAAACGACCGACTGATCACCGGTGGTGAGGACGGCAGGATCTTTGCCGTGACCCCAGGCGGCAATACAACGGAATTGGCGACCGCAGGCAAAAAATGGATAACCAGCGTCGCCGCCGGGCCGCAAGGCGCTGTTGCCTATGCTTCGGGCAAGATTGCCTATGTGCGTTTTGCCGACGGCAAGACCAGGGAATTCTCGCATCCGCGCTCGGTCGAGGGGCTGGCCTTCTCGCCCAAAGGCATGCGCTTCGGCGTTGCCCGCTACAATGGCGCGACGCTGCACTTCCCGGCTGCCGACGGCAAGCCGGTCGAGCTCGAATGGGCCGGCGCCCACACCGGCATCACCTTCTCGCCGGACGGCGGCTTCGTCGTCACCTCCATGCAGGAAAACGCGCTGCATGGCTGGAAGCTCGCCGACGGCAAGCACATGCGCATGTCCGGCTACCCCGGCAAGGTGAAAAGCCTGTCGTGGAGCGCCAAGGGCAAATGGCTGGCGAGTTCCGGCGCACCGGCGGCGATCGTCTGGCCGTTTTCGGGCAAGGACGGGCCGATGGGCAAGGCGCCGCTGGAACTCGGCACGCGCGGCAATGCGATGGTCACCTCCGTCGCCTGTCACCCGAGCCAGGACGTCGTTGCTATCGGCTATGATGACGGGATGGTGATGGCGGTGCGCTTCGCCGACGCCAAGGAAGTGCTGTTGCGCCGGCCCGGCAAGGGCGCCGTCACTTCGATGATGTGGGACAAGGAAGAGCGCCGCGTCGCCTTTGGCAGCGCTGCTGGCGACTGCGGCGTCATCGATATTTCGGCGTAGCCTGTTACTTACTCGGCTCCGCAAGATACTTTGCCGGTCAATTCAGCCTGCTTGCCGTCCTTTTCGGCCTCGGCCGTTCCATCATAGATTGAGAGCAAATAGCGGCCGTCATAGACGCCTTCGTCGCTGGCCTTGGTCAGGATCGCCAGTTCGACGTAGCCGTAGGCGTTTTCGACCTGCCGTTCGTGGTAGACGAGCAGCCGCAATTCCTTGTTGTCGAGCCAATATTGCGTGAGGTTCTGATCCTCGAACACCGTCTTGCGCAGACTGTCGGCAGCCGGCCTGCCCAGAATCTCGAGCTCGCCGCTAAAATTGAAGGTCGGCCCGCCCATGCCTCTGGTGACCCCGGCACCGATCTGAAATTTGACGGCTGCATCCTCGGCGGAACACCAGATGCCGCCGGACGCCAGAGCCGCACCAACCGACGACAGCAGCGTTGTTGCGCAGACGGTCGCCCGCACCATCTTATGCCCTCCAGCCGAAGTACCATTGGCGCCCGAAGGCGGCTCGCGGTCAAGCGCCTGTTTTCATTCAAATGACCGCTGACCCAACACAGGGCAGCCGCCCGGCCAATTGCGGTAGCGGCCGCCGATTGTCTAATGTGCGACTGAGAGGGCCGCCATGAACGTCATGAACCATGCAAAGACTTCCATCGGCGGCATCGGCCCGGCCCGGATCGCCGAGTTGCGCGCGACCGAGGCAGAAGTCTTCTGCCGGGCGCGGCCGAAATCGATGGCGAAAATCGGCAATGGCCTGCCCGGCTTCTTCGGCGGCGTGCCGATGCATTGGATGAACGACTGGCCGACGCCGTTCCCGATCCTTGTCGATAGTGCCAGGGGCGCCATCATCAGAGATATCGACGGCAACCGGCTCGACGATTTCTGCCTTGGCGACACCGGTACGATGTTCGGTCATTCGCCGCCGCCGGTCGCACGCGCCATCCGCAGGCAGGCCGGACGCGGCCTGACCTACATGCTGCCTGCCGAGAACGCGCTCGCCATCGGGCCGCTGCTGCAGCAGCGTTTCGGCTTGCCGTTCTGGCAGATCGCGACGACGGCGACCGACGCCAACCGCTTCGCGCTGCGGGTTGCCCGCGCCGTTACCGGCCGGGAGAAGATACTGGTCTTCAACGGCTGCTATCATGGCTCGGTCGACGAGACGATGGTGCGGCTGGTCGCCGGGAAAGCGGTGAATCGACCGGGACTGGCCGGCGAGTTCCGCGACCTGACGCGGGCGACTGATGTCGTCGAGTTCAACGATCTGCCGGCGCTCGACGCGGCACTCCGGGGCAACGATGTCGCCTGCGTCATCGCCGAGCCGGTGCTGACCAATTCCTGCATGGTGCTGCCCGAAGCCGGCTTTCATGATGGCTTGCGGCGTCTCACCCGTGCGACCGGCACGCTGCTTCTAATCGACGAGACGCATACAATCTCGACCGGTCCCGGCGGCTATACAAGCAAATACGGGCTGGAGCCGGACCTGTTCGTGCTAGGCAAGCCGATTGCCGGCGGCGTACCGGCGAGCGTCTGGGGCATGAGCGAAGACGTTGCGGCCCGCTATGCCGCTTATATCAGCCGGAAAGAGCCCGGCTACTCCGGCATGGGGACAACGCTGTCGGCCAATCCGCTGCAATTCGCAGCGATGCGCGCCACGCTCGAATACGTCATGACCGACGAGAACTACAGCCATATGGACAATCTGGCGCGGCGGCTCGACGCCGGGCTGACCGCCGTCATCGATCGCTATCGTCTGCCCTGGCATGTTGCTCGCGTCGGTGCCCGTGTCGAGTTCATCTGCGCGCCGGGCCCGCTGAGGAACGGCGGCGAAGCGGAGGCTGCGCACGTGCCGGAGATCGAGGCGGCAATCCATGTCGCGCTGGTCAATCGCGGCGTGCTGATCGCACCCTTCCACAACATGATGCTGATCTCTCCTGCGACCAGCGCCGCCCAGGTGAACCGGCTGATCACTGCCTTCGGCGCGGTTGCGGCAAAGCTTACGGCGTGAGACAAGCTTGCGGCATGAAACAAGCGCCCAAGCAAAGTTTGAACCTGGTCACGGCATCCCCTTCGGGCTCGACGCCCGCCGAGGCGCAGGCCTTTCTCGACGCTCATCCCGAGATCGAAGCGTTCGACATCGTGCTGACCGACGCCAATGGCGTCGGGCGCGGCAAGATCGTGCGCCGGCATGAGTTGATGAGCATCTTCGAGGGGGGCCGGCACATGCCGATCTCGATCCTCGGCCTCGACATCACCGGCGAGGATGTTCACGAGACCGGGCTGATCTGGACGACGGGCGACGGCGACCTGCGGGCGTGGCCGATCCCCGGCACACTGGTGCCGCTGTTCGGCACCCAGCCGCCGCGCGGTCAGGTGCTGATGGCGATGTACCATCTCGATGGCCAGCCGATGTCGTCCGACCCGCGGCTGGCACTCGCCCGCCAGGTAGACATCCTCGCGGCCCAGGGCCTGCATCCGGCCGGCGCCTTCGAGCTCGAATTCTTCCTGCTCGCCAACGAGCGCGACGCCGAAGGCAAGGTGCAGCCGGCGCACGCGGTGCTTGACGGACGCCGCTCGGCCAAGACTGAGGTCTATTCCGTCGACCATCTGCACGGCATGGAGCCGCTGTTTTCCGACATCTACGCCGCAGCCAAGGTGCAAGGCATCCCGGCCGAGACGGTCATCTCGGAATATGCGCCCGGCCAGTACGAGCTGACGCTCAACTACCGCAAGGATGTGATGCGGGCGGCCGACGATCTCGTCATGCTCAAGCGACTGGTGCGGGCGCAGGCGCGCCGTCATGGTGTCACCGCTTGCTTCATGGCCAAGCCGATCGAGAAATATGCCGGCTCGGGCATGCATTTTCACGTCTCGCTGCTAGACGATGCCGGCAAGAATGTCTTTGCCGAAACCGGCGGCGAAAGCTGGTCGCTGCCGCTGCTGCGCGGCCTCGGCGGACTGATCCAGACGATGGCGGAATCGATGCTGGTCTTCGCGCCGCACGCCAATTCATGGCGGCGCTTCGTCTCGCAATCCTATGCGCCGGTGGCGCCGACCTGGGGCGTCAACAACCGTTCGGTGGCACTGCGTGTGCCGGCCGGCGATGCCAGGAACCGCCGCATCGAGCACCGGCCATCGGGCGTCGACGCGAATCCTTACCTGGTGGCGGCAACGGTGCTGGCCGGTGTCGTCAAAGGCCTCGACGAAGGCCTCGATCCCGGTCCCGAAACCACCGGCAATGGCTACGAATCAGCCGTCACGCGCACGACGATGCCGGTCGACTGGCGTGCCGCGATCGAGGCGGCAAGGGCGTCGACCTTCCTCAAGGGCGCATTGGGCGAAGACCTGCACCGGACGTTCGTGGCGATCAAGCAGTCGGAATATCTGCGCGTGGCGCGCACGGTCAGCGAACTGGATTATCACCTCTATCTGCACGAGGTGTAGGGCATCACATCGTCGGCCATCCGCCGGTGAAGCCCATGCGGAATAATTTCAGCGGAACCTTCGGCGGGCTTTGCTCATTGCGTGTCTGATTGATTGCAGGAGCGAGCAAGGCCGCCTTAGTCATGATCGCCAGGATGCAGACAACCCCGACGCCGCACCATGCCAAAGTGCAGGCAAGACGCTTGCCTGCAAGCAAGTCTCCGGAAACGACAGAAATCGACGCCAGGACGATTCCTGAACTGCGTGAAACGGCCAAGATCTGCCGCCGCTGTCCGCTATGGCACGACGCCACGCAGACCGTGTTCGGTGAAGGCCCTGATAAAGCCAA
Organism: Mesorhizobium sp. M1169; assembly: GCF_040318345.1. Taxonomy (NCBI): domain Bacteria; kingdom Pseudomonadati; phylum Pseudomonadota; class Alphaproteobacteria; order Hyphomicrobiales; family Phyllobacteriaceae; genus Mesorhizobium; species Mesorhizobium sp. M1169. Next base: position 385,400 of record NZ_JAMYME010000001.1, read on the forward strand.
GGTGATCTTCGTCGGCGAACAGCCGGGCGACCAGGAGGACCTGGCGGGCAAGCCCTTCGTCGGTCCGGCGGGCAAGGTGTTCGACGCGATCCTGGACGATGCCGGCGTCGATCGGCTGAAAGTCTACGTCACCAACGCAGTCAAGCATTTCAAGTTCGAGCCGCGCGGCAAGCGGCGCATCCACTCCAAGCCGAACGCCGGCGAGGTGCAGGCTTGTCGCTGGTGGCTCGACAAGGAAATCGATCTGATCAAGCCCAATCTGGCGGTGGCGCTCGGCGCAACGGCGGCGCAGGCGCTGCTCGGCAAGGTGGTGCCGATCATGAAGATGCGCGGGGCCGTCGTGGAGCGTGACGATGGCTTGCGTGTCTTCGTCACCATCCACCCGTCCTTCATCCTGCGCATTCGCGAGCCGGCGGACAGGCAGGCAGAACGCGACCGGTTCCTGCAGGATATGAGAGCGGTGAAAAAGCTGATGGCCGCCTGAGCTATTTGATCAATATCGCCCTGAGATCGTTGACGTTTGTGCCGGTCGGACCGGGTACGAAAAGGTCATCTACGGCATTGAATGCCGTCCAGGCGTTGTTGCCGGCAAGCATGGCCTTGGCATCGATGCCCGCCTTATGCATCCGCGACACTGTCGAGCCGTCGGCGAAGGCGCCGGCATTGTCTTCCGAACCGTCTATGCCGTCGGTGTCGGCGGCCAGTGCGTGGACGCCCGCCAGGCCGCTGATCCCAATGGCGAAGGCGAGCAGGAATTCCGAGTTGCGGCCGCCTTTGCCTTTCGCGCGCAAGGTCACGGTCGTCTCGCCGCCCGACAGGATCAGCACCGGTTTTGCGAATGGCCGGTTGCGCGTCGCCACTTCGCGCGCGATTGCAGCGTGGACGCCGCCGACCTCACGCGCCTCGCCCTCGATGGAATCGGAGAGAATGACCGCTTCGATACCTTGGTACCTGGCTTCGGCCGCAGCCGCTTCCAGCGATACGCCGGCCGAGGCGATCAGATGTACCTCGTTGCGCGAAAAACGCGGATCATCGACGCGCGGTGCATCGGCGGCCGGCGAATTGATGTGCGCCATCACTGAAGCCGGTAGTTTCATGTCATAGGCGGCGATCGACGCTAATGCATCTTCGCGGCTGCCGGAATCGGGAACAGTCGGGCCGGAAGCGACCAGCGCCGGATTATCGCCCGGAATGTCGGAGACCACCAGCGACACCACCTTGGCTGGATAGGCAGCGGCTGCCAGCCTGCCGCCCTTGATCGTGGAAAGGTGTTTGCGGATGGTGTTCATCGCGGCGATCGGCGCGCTGGAGGCGAGCAGCGCCTCGTTGACGGCGATCTCATCGGCCAGCGTCAGACCTTCGGCAGGTGACGGCAGCAGCGCCGAGCCGCCGCCCGAAATGAGCGCCACGACGAGGTCGTCCGCAGTCAGTCCCTGGATCTTTTCGAGCAGCCGCCGGGAAGCTTCGAGCCCCGCGCCATCCGGCACCGGATGCGCCGCCTCGATGATCTCGATGCGCCGGCAGGCCGCGCCATAGCCGTAGCGGGTGACGACCAGCCCTTCGATCGGCCGGTCCCACACTTTCTCGAAAGCCGCCGCCATCTGCGCCGAGCCTTTTCCTGCACCGATGACGATGGTCCGGCCCTTCGGCCTTGCCGGCAAATGATCCTTGATCGTCCTCTGGGGATCCGCGGCGGCAACGGCGGCGTTGAAGATCGAAATGAGAAAGGACTTGGGATCGAGCGCGGTCATACTGAGGTACCACGGACGCTGTGCGAGCTTCTGCGGCGTTTGCGCTGCCCCTCACCGTTACCCTCTCCCCGCAGAGAGACGGCAAGAGGGGATCGCCAGCGTTGGAGCGTTTCCCTTGTCCCCGTCACTACGCGGGGAGAAGGTGCCGGCAGGCGGATGAGGGGCAGCGCCAACGTCACGATGTTGCTTCCGGCGGCAGGACCAACTCCTGGCTATCGACGCCCAAGTAGCTACACAGCGTATCGACGACCACTCCGTGGTCCTCGCGCTCCGGTAGACCGGAGACGGCGATCACGCCGATGACGCCAGCGCCCTTGACAGTGATGGGAAAGCCGCCACCGGCCAGCACATAGTCGGCAACGTCCAGCCCTTCGCCGGGCTTGAAGCTGCGGTCGGGGCGCTGCTGCTCCAGCACAATGCGGTAGGTGCTTTTCAGGAACCGCCGCACGACGTTGATCTTGCGCCGCGCCCAGTCCGGATTGGAGGCGTTCGAGCCGGGCATTGCCGCATAGAACAGCGGCCGGTCGAAAGTTCTGATATCGACGATGATTGGCAGGTTTTCCTTTTGAGCCCGGTCGCGCATCGCCGAGCCGATCTCGAAAGCGACGGCTTCGTCGAAGGCCGAAAAGACAAGCGTGGCTTCCTGTTTCTTGATCAGAGCGATGTCGTCCGCAACGGCCATGTCGTTCCCCTGTCGATCTCGCCTGTTGCTTTGGCGGATGGCTGCCGCCCGGTCAAGCCGGCCGCATACGACGGCTAAACCGCTATATCCGCCTTGGCCGCCCGGCCGGCGACATAGACCTCGCGCACGGCGCGGTCATCGCCGAGCGTCTGCAGCAGAAACAATTCCTCGGCGAGCGTGTCCGCCGTCTCCACCCGCAGCCGCATCGCCGGCGTGGCGCGGGCGTCGAGCACGATGATATCGGCGTCGCTGCCTTCCTCCAGGGTGCCGATCTTTTCCGCAAGCGACAGCGCCTCGGCATTGCCGCGGGTCAGCTGCCAGAAGGACTGGAACGGATTGAGCTTCTCGCCGTTCAGCGCGATCACCTTGTAGCCCTCGTCCATGGTGCGCAGCATCGAATAGTTGGTGCCACCGCCGACATCGGTGGCGGCGGCGATGCGAAGCGGCTTCTCGCGGCGGCTATAGCGCTGATAATCGAACAGGCCCGAGCCGAGAAACAGGTTGGAGGTCGGGCAGAACACCGCCACCGAGCCGCTATCCGAAAGCACATCCGCCTCGCGTTCCGACAGGTGGATGCAATGGCCGAACAGGCTTCTGCGCCCGAGCAGCCCATAGTGTTCGTAGATGTCGGTGTAGTCCCGCGTCTGCGGGTACAATTGCTGCGTGAAGGCGATCTCGGCGTGGTTTTCCGACAGATGCGTCTGCATGTGCAGATCAGGATATTCGCGGCAGAGCGCGCCCGCCATCTCCAATTGCTCGGGCGACGAGGTGATGGCGAAGCGCGGCGTGATGGCATAGTGCTGGCGCCCCTTGCCGTGCCACTCATCGATCAACGCCTTGCTGTCGTCATAGCCCGATTGCGGCGTGTCGAGCACGCCGTCCGGCGCGTTGCGGTCCATCATCACCTTGCCGGCGATGTTGAGCATGTTGCGGTCGTGCGACTCGGCAAAGAACGCTTCGGCAGATTCCTTGTGTACCGAGCAATAGGCCGCCACTGTCGTGGTGCCGTGGCGCAACACTTCATCCAGGAACAGCCTGGCGATACGGCGGCCATGCTGGGCGTTCTGGAATTTGGTCTCTTCCGGAAAAGTGTAGGTGTTCAGCCAGTCGAGCAGTTCGGCGCCGAAGGAAGCGATGACCTGCATCTGCGGAAAATGTGCATGCGCATCGATGAACCCGGGCAGCAGCAGATGTGGCCTGTGGTCGATTTTTTTTGTTCCCTCGCCCGCCTTTTTCTCGACCTCGGTATAGGCGCCAGCGGCAACGATCCTTCCGTCGCGCATCAGCAGGCCGCCATCTTGCTCGTAGCGCCAGGCGGAATGGTCGTCGATAGTTTCTGGCCAGCGCAAAAACGACAGCGTGCGGCCGCGCAGGAGCGTGCTGGTCATGCTATTTCCCCGCGCCTTCGAACCAGGCTACCAGCAGTGCCCGTTCCTTGTCGGTGATCTGGGTGACGTTGGCGGGCGGCATGGCGTGGCTGCGTCCGGCCTGCAGGTAGATCTCGCCGGCGTGCTCGGCGATGCCGGCATCGGTGTCGAGCATCACGCCCTTCGGTGCGTGGTAAATGCCCGCGTAGGACGGCTCCGCCGCATGGCACATCGAACAGCGGCCAAGCACCGTATCGCGCACGGCAGGGAAATGCGCCGAGGCAACGTAGACCTGTGCCGCCGAGGACGTTTTGACCTCGCCGGTCAGCAGCTTCGGTGCCGTCGACAGCCAGATGATGACGACGAACAGGACGGCGGCCGCCAGCCAGGTCCAGGTAGGATTGCCTTTGCGCGCATGCCTGGTGTTGAAATAGTGCCGGATCAGCACGCCGATGATGAACACCAGCGAGGCGATGACCCAGTTGAACTCTGTCCCGAACGCCAGCGGATAATGGTTCGACAGCATCAGGAACAAAACCGGCAGCGTCAGGTAATTGTTGTGCAGCGAGCGCTGCTTGGCGATCTTGCCGTATTTCGGATCAGGCTTACGGCCGGCGATCAGGTCGACGACGACGATCTTCTGGTTGGGGATGATGACCATGAAAACGTTGGCCGACATGATAGTCGCGGTAATGGCGCCGAGATGCAGGAAGGCGGCGCGGCCGGTGAACAGGTGGGTCAGTCCCCAGGCCATGAATACCAGCACCCCATACAGCACCAGCATCAGGCCGGTGTCGCTGTTGCCGAGCGGCGAACGGCACAAGAGATCGTAGACCACCCAGCCGACGCCGATGGTCGCCAGCGACAGCAAGATGCCTGTAGGCACCGACATGGCAAGGACATTCGGATCGATCAGGAACAGGTCCGCCCCGGCATAGTAGACGACGCACAGCATGGCGAAGCCCGACAGCCAGGTGGCGTAGGATTCCCACTTGAACCAGGTCAGATGCTCGGGCATCTCAGCCGGCGCCACCAGATATTTCTGCACATGGTAAAAGCCGCCGCCATGCACCTGCCATTCCTCGCCGAAGGCTCCGGCAGGCATGCCCGGACGCTGGCGCAGCCCGAGATCGAGCGCGACGAAATAAAAGGACGATCCAATCCAGGCGATACCGGTGACGACGTGCAGCCAGCGCACGGCGAAACTCAGCCAATCCCAAAAAATCGCGAAATCCATCATGAAAAAATCGTCCCTGCCGATCCACTGACTTTACGGACTGGAGCGCAAACGGAAAGGGCCGAGCTGCACGATGACTTTCAAAAAAAATTGGAAAATACTAGGCTGATCATACGCAGCCACATGAGAGCCACGGAAGCCGCATGGCCTATCTCGACAACATCGCCGTTTTCGTCCGCGTCGTCGAGCTCGGCAATTTGTCGGCGGCTGGGCGCGACATGCGCATTTCGCCCGCGGTCGCCTCTAACCGGATCAAGGAGCTCGAGAAGCACCTGGGCGTCAGGCTGTTCAACCGCACGACGCGACAATTGATGCCGACCGAGCACGGCACGGTGTTCTACTCTGGCGCCAAGCAGGTGCTGGAGGCGGTCACCGAGGCGGAAGCGGCGGTCAGCGCGCTATCCGGCCAGCCGCGCGGCACCATAAAGGTGACAGCGCCGCTCGGCCTCGGGCGGCGGCTGGTAGCATCCGGAATCCCGGATTTCCACGACAGGTACCCAGATATCGAGGTGCGGCTCCGGCTTTCCGATCACAATGTCGATATCATGAAGGAAGGCATCGACGTTGCGTTCCGGCTGGGCATCATCGAGGATTCCAGCCTCAGGATGCGCGGCATCATGGACTGCGAACGCGTGCTGGTAGCGGCTCCGCAATATCTGGACGTGCGCGGCGAGCCGACCGAGCCGCAGGAGTTGATCGGCAAGAAACACGATTGCCTGATGCTGCGCTATTCCGGCGCGCGCGAATATGTCTGGACGCTGCAGACGCCGAATGGGCCGCAAAAGTTCGAGGTGCACGGCCCCTACGATACTGATGATGGCGACGTGCTGACCGGCTGGGCGCTGTCCGGCCGCGGTATCATCAACAAGCCGCGCTTCGAGGTCGAGCCGTTTATCCGCGACCAGCGGCTGAAGGTGATCCTGAGCAATACGCCGCCGACGCCGGTGCAGTTCGCCGCCGTCTACCCGCACAAGAAGCTGCAGGATCCGAAGGTGCGGCTGCTGCTCGATTTCATGGCCGAGCGCTGCCAGCGGCTGATCAGGGATATTCTGGCCGGCAAATGATCGCTGGCTGGCCGGTTGCTTTCCGTCCAGCCGGCGAGATAATTCTCAAGGAATCTCGCTCAACGGGGAAAAGCGATGGCCAACGGCGCCACAATGTGTCTCGCCGTTTCACTGTCTCCGGAAGCCGCTCCTTCCCATCCGCCCGACGCCGGCCCGGACTTCAGTCTGCTGACGCGGTTCGTGCAAGAAGCCGAAGCGGCCGGTCTGGATATGGTGTTGCTCGGCGATTCCGCGCCGGTTGCAGGCGGGCTGAACCGGCAAATGCGCTTCGAAGCAACGACCTTGGTGGCGGCCCTGGCGACGGTGACAAGCAGGATCGGCCTCGTCGCTGCCGCGTCGACGGTCGCCCACCAGCCCTATAATCTCGCGCGCCGTTTCGCCTCGCTCGATATCATCAGCCATGGCCGCACCGGCTGGAACACGAGCATGATGCCCGACCCGCGCGAGGCCGCCAATTTCAGCCGGCCGGAAGGGTTTTCCTGCGACGATTTCCGCCTGCGCGCCGATGAATTCATCGGCATCGTGCAAGGCTTGTGGAAAGGCTGGGACGCAGACGCGCTGCTGTTCGACAAAGTTGGCGGCCGCTTCTTCGATCCCGAGAAGATGCACCTTCTCGACCACAAGCGCGAATACTTTTCCGTGCGCGGGCCGCTCAACGTGGCGCGGTCGCCGCAGGACACGCCGGTGCTGGTCATGTCCGGCCTGTCCGAGCCCGCCATGTATATCGCCGCCCGCACCGCCGATGTCGTCCTGCTGGATGAGCCATCGATCGAGCCGGCGAAGGCTGGCGATCTGAAGCGCCGTGCGCTTGCCTTCGGGCGCAGGCCGGAGGCGCTGAAAGTGCTGATGAACGTTACCGGCAGCGCCGAAATAACCGCCGCGCCGGACCTGTTTGCGGACAGCCTCGAAGAGTGCTTTCGCTCGAAAGCCTGCGACGGCTTCAATATCGCCATGCCGTTCACATCGGCGCTCGACGATTTCGTCGGTCTCGTGCTGCCGGAGCTTCGCCGCCGCGGCCTTGTCCAGTCCGGCTACAGCGCGGCGACACTGCGCGCCCATCTCGGGCTTGCAGGGGAGGATCGGCAATGAGCGCCGGTCGAGGCCAGATGAAGCTCGGCGCCTTCCTGTGGGCGACAGGCCACCACATCGCCGCCTGGCGCCATCCGCAGGCGCATGTCACGGCCGGCATCGACATCGATCATTACATCCAGCTGGCGCGGACGGCGGAAGCGGCAAAGTTCGACATGATCTTCTGCGAGGACGCCGCCGGCGTGCGCGAGGCCAATGTCAACATCGCCAGCCAAACGTCGCGCTCGATCGGCTTCGAGCCGATCAGCCTGCTTGCCGCGCTCGCCGTCCAGACGGCGCGCATCGGCCTCGTCTCCACGGCGTCGACGAGCTATAACGAGCCTTACGGGCTGGCGCGAACCTTCCTGTCGCTCGACCATCTGAGCGGCGGCCGTGCCGGCTGGAACCTTGTCACTTCCGCCAGCCAGATCGAGGCCGCCAATTTCGGCTCGACCGGTCTGCGCCCGCATGCCGACCGCTATGAACGGGCGCGCGAATTCGCTGCCGTGGTCGCTGGCCTTTGGCAAGGCCAGGGCGGACACGAAGGCAGAAGCTTTTCGGTGCGCGACCCGCTTGATCTGCCGCGCTCGCCACAAGGTGCGCCGGTCATGGTTCAGGCGGGAGCGTCGGACGAAGGCCGCGATCTCGCCGCCCGGACCGCCGATGTGGTGTTCACTGCGGCGCAGACATTCGAGGAGGGGAAGGCCTTCTACGACGACCTCAGGGGACGGCTGGCGGCCTATGGGCGCGAGCCGGACGACCTCAAGATCATGCCTGGCGTCGCGCCGGTCGTCGCGGCAAGCGAAGCGGAAGCCCGGGCAAAACATGATGAACTGCAGGAGCTGATACCGGACGATGTCGGTGTCGCGCTGCTTTCCAGCTATCTCAGCATACCCGATCTCGCGCGCTATCCCATCGACGGACCGCTGCCCGAGCTGCCGGCCAGCGAAGGCATGCAGAGCCGGCAGGCGCTCGTCATCGAGCAATCACGCCGCGATAAGCTGTCCATTCGCCAGCTTGCCCGTCATTTCGCCGGCGCGCGCGGCCATTGGCGCGTCGTCGGAACGCCCGCCCAGATCGCCGACGAGCTCGAGGCACGCTTCGAGGGCGGCGCCGCAGACGGTTTCAACGTCATGCCATCCTATTTTCCCGGCCAACTCGATGCCTTTGCCACACTAGTCGTGCCGGAGCTACAGCGGCGCGGGCTGTTCCGTACGGATTATGAAGGCAGCACGCTGCGCGACCATCTGGGCTTGAAAAGGCCGGCGTAAACGACGAGCGGAACGAAAGTCGGAGATCGCCGTTTTGGGATGCTGTGCCGCGCGGCGATGAGGGCGTCTGCGCGCATGTTCGATTGACCTTCCACAAACTTCGCCCTCTTCAAACCAAGCGGACGCAACCGCCACAGGAGCCGATCATGGATGCCATCGCCACCCGCAACGACCTGCAATCCAATGCCAAGAAAGAGTGTATCGATCTTCTCAATGCCCGCCTCGCTGACGCCATCGATCTGGCCTTGATCACCAAGCAGGCGCACTGGAACGTTAAGGGACCGCAATTCATCGCCATCCACGAGATGCTCGACACGTTCCGCGAGGAGCTCGACGGCCATGTCGACACCATTGCCGAGCGCGCCGTACAGCTCGGCGGGACGGCGCTCGGCACATCGCAAGAGGTGTCGAAGGCGACTATGCTCGAGGCCTATCCGACCGACATCCACAAGACCCGGGATCATCTGGCGGCGCTGATCGACCGCTATGCCGCAACCGCCAAGCGGGCACGCGCGGCGATCGACGAGGCGGCCGGCGCGGGCGATGCCGACACCGCCGACATCTTCACCGCCTATTCACGCTCGCTCGACAAATTGCTGTGGTTCCTTGAGGCGCACACGCAGGAGAAGGAATAGCCAAAACGTCAGCCAGCCATCGCCTTGCGGTGAGGGGCTTTGGACTGAGCGAACGGTGCCGCCGCATGGCCGGCCAACGCTGTCATAATCTCGGCTACGGCGAGTGCGGCGATCACCTGCGGGCGCTTGTCCTTAACGGCATCGCCGCCGATCGGCGAGACGAGGTGGGCAAATTCCGCCTCGCTTCCGTCCGCCGATTTCAGGAACCAGTTCCAGAAGGTCGCCTTCTTGGTCCTGGAGCCGATCATGCCGACATAGGCGGCATCCCGGCGTTTCAGAGCCTCGGCGACGATCAGGAAGTCCAGCGCGTGGTCATGTGTAAGGACGACGAAGGCGGATCCAGCCGGGGCTTCGCGCACCATCGCCTCAGGCATCGGCGTCAGCTTGGTTTCGACCGCTTCCGGCATGCCTTTGAGCGCCTCGGCTCGCGTCTCGACAACGACGACATGCACCGGCAGCAAGGCCATCGCGGAGGCCAGCGCTTGGCCGACATGGCCGCCGCCGAGGATGTAGACATGCGGTCGCTGCGCTTCCTCGGTTTCCGCCGCCGCAACCAGCTTGGCTTCAAGCGCAGGGTCGACTAGCTGGATCAGGAGCTCGACCCTGCCGCCGCAGCACTGCCCGATGTCCGGGCCGAGCGCGATGTCGAGGGTGGCGCGGATATCCCTCCCCGTTGAGGGGAGGGTGGCGGCGAAGCCGCCGGGTGGGGTCGCCGCGGCAGTGCTCGACGCGCTGGCGGTACCTTCTGAGACGACCCCCTCTGGCCGCTCCGCGGCCATCTCCCCCTCAAGGGGGGAGAAAAGCATCTGTCGCGCTTTGTCGATCGCCATGTATTCGAGCTGGCCGCCGCCGATCGTACCGAAAGTGGCCGATCCTGAGACGAGCATGAAGGCACCCGTCTCGCGCGGCGTCGAACCTTTTGTCCGGGCCACCTCAACGAAGGCGACCCGGCCGGCGCCGGCAAGAAAGGCTTTCAGGCTCTGCACTTTCGCGTTCATCATTTGCGTTCCCTATCGGGAAATATAGAGTTTTTCGGCCTGAATTGCACGTTTTCCGGGATTCAAGTGCCGGTTTTGGCTTCGCGCTTCAGCCGTTCGATCGCCATCAGCACACGCTCCGGCGTGGCCGGCGGGTCGAGGCGCGGGCAGATCTTGTGGCTGGCAACGCTCGCCACTGCGTCCGACAGCGCATGCAGCACCGACATTGCGAGCGGAAAGGGCGGCTCGCCGACCGCCTTGGAGCGGTACACCGTCGGCTCGCCTGCTTGCGCCCAGTCGGCCAAAGTCACATTAAAAATCTTCGGCCGGTCCGACGCGAGCGGGATCTTGTAGGTCGATGGCGCATGGGTGCGCAGCCGCCCCTTGTCGTCCCACCACAGTTCCTCCGTTGTCAGCCAGCCCATGCCCTGGATGAACCCGCCCTCGATCTGGCCGAGGTCGATGGCGCGGTTCAGCGAGCGGCCGGTTTCGTGCAGGATGTCGGTGCGCTCGACGATATATTCGCCGGTCAGCGTGTCGACAGACACTTCCGAGCACGCGGCGCCGTAAGCGAAATAGTAGAAGGGATGGCCCTCGCCCTTGTCGCGGTCCCAATGGATTTTCGGCGTCTTGTAGAAACCCGCCGCCGAAAGCTGGATGCGCGCCATATAAGCCTGCCTGACGAGATCGGCGAAGGCGATCTCCTGGTTGCCGATGCGCACGCGGTTGGGCAGGAACAGCACCTGGTCGCGCGGCACCTGGTATCTCTCGACGGCAAAATTGGTCAACCGGTCCTTGATCTGGCGGGCGGCATTCTGCGCCGCCATGCCGTTGAGGTCGGAGCCGGAAGACGCGGCGGTGGCCGAGGTATTCGGCACCTTGCCGGTCGTCGTCGCGGTGATCTTGACCTGATCGAGGTCGATCTGGAACTCTTCCGCCACAACCTGCGCCACCTTGACATAGAGGCCCTGCCCCATCTCGGTGCCGCCGTGGTTCAGATGCACCGAACCATCGGTATAGACATGCACCAGCGCGCCGGCCTGGTTGTAATGGGTGGCGGTGAACGAGATGCCGAACTTGACCGGCGTCAGCGCCAGTCCGCGCTTGATGAAGCGGCTGTTGGCATTGAAAGCATCGATGGTGCGGCGGCGCCTCGCATAGTCGGAACTCGCCTCCAGCTCGGCGACGATGCGGTGGATGATGTTGTCCTCGACCGTCTGGTGGTAGGGAGTGATGTTGCGGTCGCTGGTGCCGTAGAAATTCTTCTTGCGGATTTCGAGCGGGTCCTTGCCGACGGCAAACGCGACTTCGTCGATGACGCGCTCGGCGCCGACCATGCCTTGCGGGCCGCCGAAGCCGCGAAAGGCGGTGTTCGATACCGTATTGGTGTAGAGCGGCGCCGATTGCGCGTGCACCGCCGGCCAGAAATAGGTGTTGTCGCAATGGAACAGCGCGCGGTCAGTGACCGGGCCGGAGAGGTCGGCCGAGAAGCCGCAGCGCGCCGCGAACATGAAATCTACGCCCAGAATATTGCCTTCGTCGTCGAAGCCGACCTCGTAGTCGACGAGGAAATCGTGGCGTTTGCCGGTGGCGATCATGTCGTCGTCGCGGTCAGGCCGGATTTTCACGGCCCGATGATGTTTCTTCGCGGCGATAGCGGCCAATGCCGCAAACTGATTGCCTTGCGTTTCCTTACCGCCGAAAGCGCCGCCCATCCGGCGGATTTCCACCGTCACCGCATGGCTCGGCACACCCAGCGCATGGCTGACCATGTGCTGGATTTCGCTCGGGTGCTGGGTCGAGGAATAGATGGTGACGTCGTGGTCCTCGCCGGGGATGGCCAAGGCGATATGACCTTCGAGATAGAAATGCTCCTGGCCGCCTATGCGCATTTTTCCCTTCAGCCGGCGCGGCGCCGCATTGATCGCAGCCGCTGCATCACCGCGCCTCAGCGTCAGCGGCGGCGTGACCAGCTTATCTTTCCGGGGATCGAGCTCACCGACATCGGCGACGAACGGCAATTCCTTGTATTCGACCTTGGCCAGCCTCGTTGCACGGCGCGCCTGCTCGCGGGTTTCGGCAATGACGCAGAAGATCGGTTGGCCAAAGAATTGCACCTTGCCGTCGGCCAGCACCGGCTCGTCGTGACGGCCGGTCGGCGAAATGTCGTTCTCGCCTGGCACGTCGCTCGCCGTCAGCACGTCGATGACGCCGGGTGCGGCGCGCACCGCCGACAGGTCCATGCTGGTGATGGTGGCATGCGTCGCCGTCGAAAGCCCAAGGCAGCCGTGCAGCGTGCCGGCCGGTTCCGGCATGTCGTCGATATAGACGGCCGTGCCACTGACATGCTTGTGCGCGGAATCATGGCGCTGGTCGGTGGCGACGCCGCCGGCGATTTTTTGCGCCTTCAGGTTGGGGGTGGCGTGCTTGTTCATCATGCCGCCTCGTGCCGTGATACCTGGATCGGCGCCCGGGTGCCGGTGGTTTCGGCAAAGAAGCGCAGCAGCAGGTTGCGTGCCGCCAGCGCCCGGTATTCGGCGCTTGCCCGCATGTCGGTCAGCGGCGTGAAATCGCCGGCGTACGCGGCCATCGCCGCCTCGACCGTCGCTTCCGTCCAGGGCTTGCCAAGCAATGCCTTTTCGACGCCAAAGGCTCGCTTCGGCGTTGCCGCCATGCCGCCATAGGCGATGCGCACATCCGCCACCGTGTCATGCTCGGCGAGCTTCAGGAAAAACGCGCCTAGCGCTGCTGTGATGTCTTCGTCGCGGCGCTTGGTGATCTTGTAGACGGCAAATTTCGTCTCGCTACCTGGCACCGGAACATGCACGGCCTCGACGAATTCGCCGGGCTGCCGGTCCTGCTTGCCATAGGCGATGAAAAACTCCTCTAGCGGGATCGTTCGACACTTGTCGCCGCGGCGCAGCGTCAGGCGGGCACCGAGTGCGATCAGCGGCGGCGGCGTGTCGCCGATCGGCGAACCGTTGGCGATATTGCCGCCGATGGTGCCCATGTTGCGCACCTGATCGCCGCCGATGCGGTCGAACAGCGGGCCGAGCGCCGGGATGCGTTTCGCCAGTGTCGAGAAGGCTTCGCTATAGGTGACACCGGCGCCGATCGAGACGACGCCCTTGTCCTCGGAAATCCCGCACAGACCATCGAGATTGCCGATGAAAACCGCCGGCGCAATATCGCGCATGTGCTTGGTCACCCAAAGGCCGACATCGGTCGAACCCGCGACGATAGTGGCGCCCGGCTCCTTGACGAGTACGCTGGCCAGATCGTCGGCATTGGCCGGCACGATCAGCCGCTTGTTGCCGGAGCCGATCTCGATGCGCGAACCGTCCTTCATCGCTTCGAGCTTGGCCGTGACTGCCTTGCGCTCCGCCGCCAACGGATCCTTTGCCGCCGTGCCGTAGCTGGAGATGGCGCGCGCCGCGCGCATGATCGCCTCGTATCCGGTGCAGCGGCAGAGATTGCCTTGCAGCGCCTTTTCGATGGCGGCGTCCGACGGCTCCGGCGCCCGCATCCACAGAGCATAAAGCGACATGACGAAACCCGGTGTGCAGAAGCCGCATTGCGAGCCGTGGAAATCGACCATGGCCTGCTGCACGGGATGCAGTTTTCCTGCGTCGCCGCGCAGATGCTCGACGGTCACGACATGCGTGCCGTCTAGCGAGCCAAGGAAGCGGATGCAGGCATTGACGCTTTCATAGACCAGTGTTCCACCGGAGAGCCTGCCGACCAGCACCGTGCAGGCGCCACAGTCGCCCTCGGCGCAACCTTCCTTGGTGCCGCGCAGCGAGCGGTCGAGCCGCAGCCAGTCGAGCAGGGTCTGGTCGGGTGCAATCGTGCCGAGCGCGACGTCCTCGCCATTGAGGATGAAGCGGATTTCGTTGCGTGTCTTGATCCCTGCCATCTCAGCTTCCCCGGTAGGTCGAATAGCCGTACGGCGACAGAAGCAGCGGCACATGATAGTGCATCGGCTCGGCCATACCGAAGCGGATCGGCACATGGTCGAGGAAGGCCGGTTCCGCCAGTTTTGTCCCTTGCCCGCGCAGATAATCGCCGGCCGCAAAGACCAGCTCGTATTCGCCGGTGCGGAATTCCGCGCCGGCAAGCAGCGGAGCATCGCAACGGCCGTCATGATTGGTGACGACCGTTTTCAGATGCGTCCGGGCCTGACCGTCAAGATGATAGAGCTCGATCGACAGACCGGCCGCCGGTTTGCCGGCCGCAGTGTCGAGGACGTGGGTCGTCAGGCGCCCGCCTTCGGCTTTCGACGTTTCCGCCACTGGCTGCTCCATTCCCTGAACGGTCGAACACTATTCATGAATTGTGCGCCAATTAAAGGCGATGCATAAGTCCCGGTCGAGCGGAGCGCGACAAAAACACTTTCAAAAATTTCGGGGGAATGCGCAGGCACTCCTTTCGACTATCCTGATCACAATTTCCGGCAGGAGCGAGAATGCGTTACGAACGAGACATGCGCGGCTACGGAGCCAATCCGCCGGATCCGAAATGGCCCGGCGGGGCGCATGTCGCGGTGCAGTTCGTCGTCAATTACGAAGAGGGCGGCGAGAATTGCGTCCTCCACGGCGACAAGGCTTCGGAGGCTTTCCTGTCGGAGATCGTCGGCGCCGCGCCCTGGCCCGGCCAGCGCCACTGGAACATGGAATCGATCTACGAATACGGCGCCCGTTCCGGCTTCTGGCGATTGCTGCGCCTGTTCAGCGAGGCACAGGTGCCGATCACCTGCTATGGCGTCGCCACGGCCCTGGCGCGTTCGCCCGACCAGGTTGCGGCGATGCAGGAGGCCGGCTGGGAGATCGCCTCGCACGGGCTGAAATGGATCGACTACCGCGACCATACCCCGGAAGACGAGCGCCGCGACATGGAAGCGGCGATCCGGCTGCATTATGAGGTCACAGGCGCGCGGCCGACCGGCTGGTACACCGGGCGCACCTCGATCAACACGGTGCGGCTGGCGGCGGAAGAGGGCGGCTTCGACTATGTGTCGGACACCTATGACGACGAACTGCCCTACTGGTTCGAGCATGTGGCACAGGACGGGTCGGCGAAGCCGCAGCTGGTCATCCCCTATACGCTCGACGCCAACGATATGCGCTTTGCCACGCCGCAAGGCTTCAACTCGGGCGACCAGTTCTTTGCCTATCTCAGGGATAGTTTCGATACGCTCTATGCCGAGGGCAAGGCAGGACGGCCGCGCATGATGAACATCGGCCTGCACTGCCGCCTCGTCGGCCGGCCGGGCCGGGTCGCGGCACTGAAGCGCTTCATCGACTACGTCAAATCACACGACAAGGTCTGGCTGGCACGGCGCATCGACATCGCAAAACATTGGCAGGAGACGCATCCGTTCCGGTTGCCGGCGCTGCGCCCGTCGAAAATGGAATTCGAGGCCTTCGTCCATACATTTGGCGGCGTGTTCGAGCATTCGCCGTGGATTGCCGAGCGCGCTTATGAGCTGGAGCTCGGCCCGGCGCATGACAGTGCCGGCGGCCTGCACAATGCGCTCTGCCGTGTGTTTCGCGCGGCCAGCGAGGCCGAGCGGTTTGCCGTGCTCAATGCCCACCCCGATCTTGCCGGAAAACTGGCACAGGCCAAGCGGCTGACGGCGGAATCGTCGAGGGAACAGGCTTCGGCAGGGCTCGACGCGTTGACCGAGAAGGAGCGCGAGCTGTTCGCAAAACTCAATGCCGCCTACGTCACCAGTTTCGGTTTCCCCTTCATTATTGCGGTGAAAGAAAAGACCAAGGCGGAGATCCTGGCCGAGTTCGAGGCGCGTATCGGCAACAGCCACGACGTCGAATTCGAAACCGCCTGCAGACAGGTCGAGTGCATCGCGCTGCTTCGTCTCAAGGACATGCTTCCGCAATAGGCTTCGGCTGCCGCCATGGGCCCTGGCTTCCGCAACAGGCTTGAATTTATGGATATGATGAAAATGGCCGAGCGAACCTATTATGCGCCGCAGGGCGGACATCCCGGCCAGAGCGAATTGCTGACCGGCCGCGCTGTGTTCACACAGGCCTATGCCGTCATCCCCAAGGGCGTGATGCAGGACATCGTCACCAGCGCCTTGCCGTTCTGGGATGGGACACGCGTCTGGGTGCTGTCGCGGCCGCTGTCGGGTTTTGCCGAGACGTTTTCGCAATATATCGTCGAGCTCGCGCCCGGCGGCGGCAGCGACCGCCCTGAGCTTGACGCCGCCGCCGAAGGTGCCCTGTTCGTGGTCGAAGGCGAGCTAAGCGTTTCGCTTGCCGACAAGAAACATAGCTTAAGGCCGGGCGGCTTTGCCTACCTGCCGCCGGCGAGCGGGTGGACGGTGCGCAATGAAAGCGGTGCCGCCGTCCGCTTTCACTGGATCCGCAAGACTTATGACGCAGTCGACGGCATCGACCAGCCGCAAGCGTTCTTCGCCAACGAACAGGACATCGCGCCGTCGCCAATGCCGGGTACCGAAGGCCGATGGGCGACCACGCGCTTCGTCGATCCGGCCGACATGCGCCACGACATGCATGTCACCATCGTCACGCTCGAGCCTGGCGCGGTCATTCCCTTCGCCGAGACGCACGTCATGGAGCACGGGCTCTATGTGCTGGAGGGCAAGGCGGTCTACCGTCTCAACCAGGACTGGGTCGAAGTCGAAGCCGGCGACTATATGTGGCTGCGCGCCTTCTGCCCGCAGGCTTGTTATGCCGGCGGGCCGGGCAAATTCCGCTATCTCCTCTATAAGGACGTCAACCGCCACGCCAAGCTTGGCAGCGCCGGCGTCGTGAGACCCACACCATGACCCGCATCGTCGCGCGGCCGCTGACCCGCGAGAATTTCGCCGAATTCGGCGACGTCATCGATATGGGCGGCGACAACCATTATCCGATCAATGGCGGCAAGGCTGAGCGCTACCATGACCTCGCCACGGCGGAAGCACGAGGGCCGAATGCGCGCGTGCTGATCTCGATGGTGCGTGGCACGCCCTATGAGCTGCCGTTGAAGCTGACCATGGTGGAGCGCCATCCGTTTGGCAGCCAGGCCTTCATCCCGCTATCACCACGGCCGTTCCTGGTCGTCGTCTGCCATGATGGCGAGGAAGGACCTGGCGAGCCGCACGCCTTCATCACCGCGCCCGGGCAAGGCGTCAACTACCCGCGCAATCTGTGGCACGGCGTGCTGACGCCGATCGGCGATGTCCAGGATTTTGTGGTCGTCGACCGCGGCGGCGACGGCTCCAATCTCGAAGAGTGCCATTTCTCGCACGCCTACGAGATCGATCTTCCCGACGGGATTAGATGATGACCGACATTTCGCTGATCGATCGCCTGCTCGACGTCATCGAGCACGACATCGTGCCGAAGACCGTCGAAGGCGTTGCGCACGGCAATAAGCTGTTCGGCGCGGCCATTCTGCGCAAGGACGACCGCTCGCTGGTGCTTGCCGAAACCAACAACGAGACGGAAAACCCGCTCTGGCATGGCGAGGTGCACTGCCTGAAGCGCTTCTACGAAATGCCGAAGGCCGAGCGCGTCGATACCAAGGACGCGATCTTTCTTGCCACGCACGAACCTTGCTCGCTCTGCCTGTCGGCGATCACCTGGACCGGCTTCGACAATTTCTTCTATCTGTTCAGCCACGAGGACTCGCGCGACAGCTTCGACATCCCGCACGATTTGAAGATCCTGAAAGAGGTCTTCACCCTCGATCCCGGCGGCTACAATGCCGAGAATGCCTATTGGAAGAGCTTTTCGATCCGCAAATTGGTGCGCTCGCTGCCCGACCCCGAGCGCGGTCGGCTGGAAGCGCGCATCCACACAATATCGGCGCGCTATGACGAATTGTCCGGCGCCTATCAGGCCGGCAAGGACGAAAACGACATTCCGCTGAATTGAATGCCGCAAAGTTCAATGGCTTGAATTGCCACCTTTATGGTGGCATATTGCGTTATGGAGAAACGCAGACCCACTTACGATCTTGATGCAATCAAGGCCGAGTTGGGTTCTGTCGACACGCTGGCAATCACGACGTCCGCCCTGCGGGATGCCATTGGGCTGGGCTTTGATCGCGCCGGTATTGTCGAGGTGATCGGCAGCATCACGCGGAAGATGTTTGTAAAGTCGATGACGACGTTCGCCGACCATCGTGTCTGGCAAGATGTCTATTACGTGCCAGCACGCGACCTGGTTCTCTATGTGAAATTTCAGGCGGACGTCGTGACCGAATTCACAGTCATGTCGTTCAAGGAAAAGTGACTATGGCGATGAAAGAAAATAATGGAACGAATAGCATGACCTCCCCCGAAACAGGAGAAACGCTGACGCGTGGGGTGCGTCCGTTCACTGTGACTTACAAGGGCGAGAGCATGATCGTCGACCTGCCGGGTTATTATCCCTCTTCGGGAAGTGAGGGCGTGCATGTCGGAGACGACATGACCGTCGTCGATGCAGCGCTCCGCATCCTCAAAGAAAAGATCGACGGCGTTCCGGCACCGGCCACCATCCGTCGCGTGCGCACAAAGCTCAAACTGTCGCAGCGCGAGGCAGGATCCCTGTTCAAGGTCGGCGAGAACGCTTTCGACAAATACGAACGGGGTCTGATCGAGCCGAGTGGCCCAACCATTCAGCTGATGACGCTGTTGGAAAAACACCCGGAGTTGGTGGACGAGTTGCGGTAGCCGCGCGGCCTCTCTGACAGGTCGCATAATTTGCTGCTCCAGTCGCGAATAGCGATTGAAAGTCGCCTCGCTGCGGGGCGTTATGCCCCGCATGAAAATCGTCACTGAATTCCCACGAAAGATCGTCGAATTTCCGGATATGGGGATCATCATGCCGGACGGCTGCCGGCTGTCGGCGCGGGTGTGGATGCCGGCCGATGCTGCCGACGATCCAGTGCCGGCAATCCTCGAACACCTGCCCTATCGCAAGCGCGACGGCACGATCTATCGTGATCAGCTGACGCATCCCTATTTTGCCGGCCACGGCTACGCCTCGATCCGCGTCGACATGCGCGGCAATGGCGATTCCGAAGGGCTGATGGACGACGAATATTCCGAGCAGGAATTGCAGGACGCTTGCGACGTCATCGCCTGGGCGGCGGACCAGCCCTGGTGCAACGGCAATGTCGGCATGATGGGCATTTCGTGGGGCGGCTTCAACTGCCTGCAGGTAGCAGCCAAGCAGCCGCCGGCGCTGAAGGCGGTCATCAGTCTCTGTTCGACGGTCGACCGCTATGCCGACGACATCCACTACAAGGGCGGCTGCCTGCTGATCGAGAATTTCGGCTGGGCCTCGACCATGCTGTCCTATTCGTCAAGGCCGCCGGATCCGTTGCTGGCCGGCGACAACAGATGGCGCGACCTGTGGCTGACCAGGCTGGAGAACCAGCCCTTCCTGGCACCGCTGTGGCTGAAGCACCAGCATCGCGATGCCTATTGGAAGCGCGGCTCGATCTGCGAGGACTATTCCGCCATCCATGCCGCGGTGCTGTCGATCGGCGGCTGGCATGATGGCTATCGCAATACGATTTCCCATCTCGCCGTCAATATCGAGGCGCCGGTCAAGGGCATCGTCGGCCCGTGGATCCACAAATACCCGCATTACGCCGCGCCCGAACCGCGCATCGGCTTCCTGCAGGAGGCCTTGCGCTGGTGGGACCGCTGGCTGAAGGACATCGACACCGGCATCGAGGCCGACCCCGCCTACCGCGCCTATGTCATGGACAGCGTGCGTCCGGCGCGCTGGCATCCCGAGCGGCCGGGCCGCTGGGTCGCTGAATCGGAATGGCCGTCGCCCAACATCAAGACCCAAGAGGTTGAGCTTATCGCTGAAGGCAACCACGCCATCGTCGCTTCGCCGCAAAGCTGCGGCCTCGCCGGCGGCGAATATTTCCCCTTCACCTTCGGCCCGGAACTGCCGGGTGACCAGCGCCCCGACGATGCGCTGTCGGTGTGCTTCGACCAGCCGGTGCTGACCGAAACGATCGACATTGTCGGTGCTCCCGAAGTTGTGGTCAGGGTCTCGTCGGACCGGCGCCAGGCGAACATCGCGGTTCGGCTGTGCGACGTCCATCCGGACGGGGCATCGGAGCTGATCTCGTACGGCGTGCTCAACCTGACGCATCGCAACTCGCACGAATTTCCCGAAGCGCTAGTGCCCGGCGAAACCGTCAGCGCCCGGGTGGTGCTCGACCAATGCGCCTATCGCGTGCCGGTCGGCCATCGCTTGCGCGTTGCCGTTTCGAACGCCTACTGGCCGATGATCTGGCCGTCGCCGGAGCCGGTCCGGCTCGAATTGTCGGCCGCGACATTGATGCTGCCGGTACGCCCGCCAGCGACAGGCGACGAGGTCACCTTCCCCGCTCCCGAAGGTGCTGCGCCCTGGGCAACGGAGACGCTTCGGCCCGCCAATTCCGAGCGTCATGTCGATCGCGACGAAAAGACCGGAATGATTACGGTTTCCATCGTCGACGATTTCGGTGAGGTGCGCGACCTGGGGCATGGCCTCGCCAATGGCAGCATCGCCAGGGAGACATGGGCGATCCATCCCGACAATCCGCTGTCAGCCTCGGGCAAGACGCATTGGAGCCAGACGCTGTCGCGAAATGGATGGTCGGTGCGCACCGAAACCTTCGCCGAAATGCGGTCCGACGCGCAAAGCTTCGTGGTCAGCGCCAGAATTGAAGCCTATGAAGGCGAGAAACTCGTCTTCGAGCGCAATTTCGAGGAGAAAATCCCGCGCGTGCTGCTTTGAGCGCTTATAGCGATTGGTCCAATTGCGACGCACGATTTACGCCACGGCATGTCGCATTCGGTCTTGCTTACCGCTTTCCCTTACGGTCATTATTCTCCCGATTGAAATGAGAAAAACGACCATAAGGTCGGACCAACAGAGTGAGGAACTCAACATGTCGAACGAACTGGAATATCTGAGCCGGCGCGTTGCGTCCGGCAAGCTGAGCCGTCGCGATTTTCTCGGCCGGGCAGCAGCGCTCGGCGTCACCGTAACCTTCGCCAATTCGCTGCTTTCCGGTGCAGCACGCGCGGCGGGTCCGGTCAAGGGCGGGACGCTCAAGGCTGGCCTGGTCGGTGGCGAGTCCACCAACAGTCTCGATCCGGCGCTGTTCATGACGCAGGTGCCGTTCGCCTTCGGCAAGATGTGGGGCGAACTGATCGTCGAACTGTCTCCCGAAGGCAAGCTCGAGAACCGCATCGCCGAGGAGATCGGCTCGTCGGACGACGCCAAGACCTGGACGCTGAAGATCCGCGATGGCGTCGAGTTCCACGACGGCAAGAAGGTGACCGCAGAGGACGTGGCCGCCACCCTCGAACGCCATTCGGACGAGAAGTCGAAGTCCGGCGCGCTCGGTTACATGAAAGGCATCGAGAGCATAAAGGCCAGCGGCAAGGAAGTGGTGCTGACGCTGAAGGAGCCGAATGCCGACCTGCCCTACCTGCTTAGCGACTATCACCTGATCATCCAGCCGAACGGCGGCAAGGACAAGGCCGATGCCGGTATCTCGGCGGGTCCTTACAAGGTCACCACCAACGAGCCCGGCGTGCGCCATGGCGGCGAGCGCTTCGCCAATTACTGGCAGGGCGACAAGATGGGCCATGCCGACCAGATAGAGATCATCGTCATCAACGACGCCACGGCCCGCACGGCGGCGCTGCAGGGCGGCCAGGTCAACATGATCAACCGGGTCGAGCCGAAGATCGTCGATCTGATCAAGCGCGTGCCCGGCGTCACCATCCGCAACCATTCGGGACCCGGCCACTACGTCTTCATCATGCACTGCGACACCGCGCCGTTCGACAACAACGACTTGCGGATGGCGTTGAAGCTGGCGATCGACCGCGAGGAGATGCTGAACAAGGTGCTGCGTGGCTATGGCTCGCTCGGCAACGACTTCCCGATCAATGCATCGTACCCGCTATTCACCGAGATCGAGCAGCGCAAATACGATCCCGATAAGGCCAAGTTCCACTACAAGAAATCGGGCCATGACGGTGCCGTCCTGCTCCGGACGTCGGACGTCGCCTTCCCCGGTGCCGTCGATGCCGCACAGCTGTTCCAGCAAAGCGCGGCCAAGGCCGGCATCAAGCTGGAGATCAAACGCGAACCGGGCGACGGCTACTGGTCGGAAGTCTGGAACAAGCAGCCCTTCTGCGCCTCCTACTGGGGCGGCCGGTCGACGCAGGACCAGATGTACTCTACCGCCTATCTGTCGACGGCCGACTGGAACGACACACGTTTCAAGCGTCCGGATTTCGACAAGATGGTGCTGGCGGCTCGCGCCGAGCTCGACGAGGCCAAGCGCAAGGCAATGTACCACGACATGGCTGTGATGGTGCGCGACGAGGGCGGCTTGATCCTGCCGATGTTCAATCAGTTCATCGACGCGACGGGCGCCAAGGTCGCCGGCTGGGTGGATGATCCGCATCAGGAGTTGATGAACGGATATGCTCTGGCGAAGTGCTGGCTCGAAGCCTGAGCCCGGCCTTGCGGATATGTCCTCACCCATCGTGAAACTGGTGGCCCAGCGCATTGCGCTGGGCATTCTGCTGCTGTTGGCCGTTTCGGTCCTGATCTTCGCCGGCACCCAAATCCTGCCCGGCGACGTCGCGCAAGCCATTCTCGGGCAGTCGGCGACACCGGAGTCGCTCGCCAATCTGCGCGAGCAGCTCGGCCTCAATGATCCCGCTTACATCCGTTATTTTCGTTGGCTCGGCGGCATCCTGACCGGTGATCTCGGCACGGCTATGTCGAGCGGTCAGGATATCGCAACCTCGATCAAGGGAAGGCTGTGGAACACGCTGTTCCTCGCCTTCTGGGCGGCGATCGTCGCGGTGCCGCTGGCGATCATCCTCGGCCTGATCGCGGTGCGCTACCGCAATGGCTGGGTCGACAAGCTGATCTCCGGGTTAGCGCTCGCCTCGACCTCGTTTCCGGAATTCTTCATCGGCTATGTGCTCGTCTTTTTCTTCGCGGTGCAACATCAATGGTTTCCCGCCATTTCCACGGTCTATGACGGGATGCCTTTCGGCGAACGCATTCAGGCCATAGCACTGCCAGCGGCGGCGCTGACCCTGGTGGTGCTCGCGCATATGATGCGCATGACGCGCGCTGCGATCCTCAATGTGATGCAGTCCGCCTATGTCGAGACCGCCGAACTCAAGGGGCTTTCGGCCTTCGCGGTCATCCGCAGGCATGCCTTCCCCAATGCCATCGCGCCGATCATCAACGTCGTGATGCTCAATCTCGCTTACCTGATCGTCGGCGTCGTCGTGGTCGAAGTTATCTTTGTCTATCCAGGCATGGGCCAATACCTCGTCGACCACGTCACCAAGCGTGACGTGCCGGTGGTGCAGGCGGTCGGGCTGATCTTCGCCGCTGTCTACATCAGCCTGAACATCATCGCGGACATAGCGGCGATCGTCGCCAATCCGCGCCTCAGACATCCGAAATGAGGGGGGCGGGTATGCTCGTCATCAAACGCATCCCCATCCCGGCATTGGTCGGCATCGTGCTGACGGCGCTGTTCGTGCTGGCAGCGCTCTTTGCGCCGTGGATCGCGCCGCATGGCAATGCCGAGATCGTCAGCGACGTCCCTTGGGAACCGATGTCGGCGGCGCATTGGCTGGGCACCGACAATCTCGGCCGCGATCTGTTGTCGCGCATGATCTATGGCGCCCGCATCACCCTGTTCATCGCGGTGCTGGCGACCGCGCTGTCGTTCTCGCTCGGCGCCATCCTCGGCTTCTCGGCGGCGGTTTTCGGCGGCTGGTTCGACACGCTTCTGTCGCGTCTCGTCGATCTCCTGATGTCGATCCCGACGCTGATCATGGCGCTTGTGGTGCTGTCGGTGCTGCCATCCAATCTGGTGACGCTGATCCTGGTCATGGGCGTTCT
Source organism: Mesorhizobium sp. M1169 (assembly GCF_040318345.1). Taxonomy (NCBI): domain Bacteria; kingdom Pseudomonadati; phylum Pseudomonadota; class Alphaproteobacteria; order Hyphomicrobiales; family Phyllobacteriaceae; genus Mesorhizobium; species Mesorhizobium sp. M1169. The sequence goes on from NZ_JAMYME010000001.1 coordinate 409,371, forward strand.
CGACTCGACCCGCGTCTACCGCCTGTCGAGGGCGGTCGCCGTCGATATCAACGTCATGGACTATGTCGAGGCGGCCAAATTGCGCGGCGAAGGCAGCGGCTGGATCATCTTCCGGGAAATCCTGCCCAATGCGCTGTCGCCGCTGGTTTCGGAACTCGGCCTGCGCTTCATCTATGCCGTACTGTTCCTGTCGACGCTGTCCTTCCTCGGGCTTGGCGTGCAGCCGCCGGACGCCGATTGGGGCGGCATGGTCAAGGAAAACAAGGATGGCATCGTCTTCGGCATAGGCGCCGCCCTCATTCCGGCGGCGGCGATCGCAGCGCTGGCGATTTCCGTCAATCTCGTCGCCGACTGGGTGCTCAACCGTACGACAAGCCTGAAGGGAGGACGCGGGTAATGGCTGACAAGCAACCGAAGCCCGGGCAACCGAAGCCCGGGCAACCGAAGCCCGGGCAACCAAAGTCCGGCGTGCTGCTCGACATCCGCAATCTGCGCATCGAGGCCACGGTATATCCGCCGGGTGAGGCGCCGAAGAACATCGTGCTGGTGCACGATGTCTCGCTGACGCTCGAAAAGGGCAAGGTGCTCGGATTGATCGGCGAGTCCGGCGCCGGCAAATCGACCATCGGCCTGTCGTCGATGGGCTACGGCCGCGGCGGCGTGCGCATCACCGGCGGCGAGGTCATCCTCAATGGCCGCGACATCCTGAAGGGCGGCAACGAAGGGTTTCGCAAATTGCGCGGCCGCGAGGTCTGCTATGTCGCGCAATCGGCGGCAGCCGCCTTCAATCCGGCGCACAGGCTGATGGACCAGGTGGTCGAGGCAGCACTCCTGCACGGCACGGCGACGCGGGCCGAAGCCGAAAAGCGCGCCGTGGCGCTGTTCAAGAAGCTCAGCCTGCCGAACCCCGAAAGCATCGGCGAGCGCTTTCCCCACCAGGTGTCGGGCGGTCAGCTGCAGCGCGTGATGACGGCAATGGCGCTGTGCTCGGAGCCCGACCTGATCGTCTTCGACGAGCCGACCACGGCGCTGGACGTGACGACGCAGATCGACGTCTTGGCGGCGATCAAGGATGCCATCCGCGACACGCATGTCGCGGCACTCTACATCACTCACGACCTTGCCGTCGTCGCCCAGGTCTCGGACGAGATCATGGTGTTGCGCCACGGCCGGCTGGTCGAATGGGGCGGCACCCGCCAGATCATCAAGGAGCCGCGCCAAGAATACACCAACGCGCTGGTTTCGGTGCATGAGATCGAACACCAGGAGCAGAAGCCCGGCACGAGCCCGTTCCTGTCGGTCAAGAACATCACCGCCGCCTATGGCCGCAGTCACATCAAGGTGCTGAAGAACGTCTCGGTCGATATTTTCCCCGGCCAGACGCTGGCGGTGGTCGGCGAGTCCGGCTCCGGCAAATCGACACTGGCGCGCGCCATCACCGGCCTCTTGCCGCCCGAACAAGGCACCGTCACCTTCGACGGACGGCCGCTCGCCAACCGACTTGCCGACCGGCCGAAGGAGGACCTGCGCCAGCTGCAGATGATCTACCAGATGGCCGACGTGGCGATGAACCCGCGCCAGACGGTCGGCACCATCATCGGTCGGCCCCTGGAATTCTATTTTGGGATGCGCGGGCTTGAGCGCGACAAACGCGTCGCCGAACTGCTCGACAAGATCGAAATGGGTAAAGGCTATGTCGACCGCTATCCGGCCGAGCTTTCGGGCGGCCAGAAGCAGCGCGTCTGCATCGCTCGTTCGCTCGCCGCCAAGCCGAAGCTGATCATCTGCGACGAGGTGACCTCGGCGCTCGATCCGCTGGTCGCCCACGGCATACTGGAGCTGCTCCTCGGGCTGCAGAAAGAGGAAAACGTCGCCTATCTGTTCATCACCCACGACCTGGCCACGGTCAAGTCGATCGCCGATTCGATCGCCGTGATGTATCGCGGCGAAGTGGTGCGCTACGGGGCCAAGAGCAAGGTGCTGACGCCGCCCTTCGATGCCTACACCGATCTTTTGCTATCGTCGGTGCCCGAAATGGAGATCGGCTGGCTGGAAAAGGCGATCAAGGGACGGCGCATGGCCAGCGCGGGAAATTAGACACTCCGTGGCGTTCGACACAAAACTGTTGCTCATCATCCTCGACGGCGTGCCTTACCGGAACTGGCGACGGCTGATGGGCAATCTCGAAGGCTGGGTGCAATCAGGCGAAGCCCGCGTATGGAAAATGTGTTCCGTGCTGCCGTCGACCTCGGCATCCTGCTATGCCTCGATCCACACCGGCGTGCCGCCGCAAGTGCACGGTATCCTGTCGAACGAGAACCGGTTTCGCGTCGAACAGCCGGACATCTTTTCCGAAGTCAGCAGGGCCGGCGGCAAGACCGGTGCGGTCACCCACTCCTACTGGTCCGAATTCTTCCGGGCCTATCCGTTCGACCTGGTCGAGGACATGGAGTTCGACCAGCCGGGCAGGCCGATCAGCCATGGCCGGTTCCACACCATGACCGGCTACAATGCCAGGAACCAGATGACGCCGAGCGACGTCGACCTGTTCGCGACGTTGACCATGCTGACCAGGCGCTACGGCATCGACTACGGCATCCTGCACAGCTGTACTCTGGACTCGATGGGCCACCGCTTCGGCCATGACTGCCACGAGATGGATCATGCCGTCTATGCAATGGACGCCATGCTCGCCGGCTTCCTGCCGCGCTGGCGGGAAGCCGGCTACGAGGTGATCGTCACCGCCGATCATGGCCAGACCGATCGCGGCCATCATGGCGGCCACGACGAGGAGATGCAGAATTTCGCACTTTACTACTTCGGATCCGGCGAGGGTCCGGAAGCCAATACGCTGCTCGATCAGTTGCAGCTCGCGCCGACGGTGCTTGCGCGCCTCGGCGTGCCGGTGCCGGCGACGATGAAGGCAAAGCCGTTCCTGAGTTGAGCGCGCGCCCTCTTCTCCCTCTGGCAACGCTCCCGCTCTTCAGTTAGCCTCCGCAGATATACGGGCGGATGCGGTGAACCTTTTTGGGCCGATCAGCGACAGAGCAGGCAGGAGCCAGGCGGCTCGACCGGCGATGACGGCCGCGGAGACCGATCGCGCGCTTGTCGAGCGGGTCGCGAAAGTCGACCGTGCCGCCGTGCGGCTCCTGTTCATGCGCCACCACGCGCGGGTCTACCGCTTCGTGGCACGCCAGACGGGATCGGAACAGATGGCCGACGATATCGCGAACGAGGTGTTCCTCGAACTCTGGCGGCAGGCACCGGCCTTCGAGGGGCGCTCGGAGGTCTCGACATGGCTGCTCGGCATTGCCCGCTTCAAGGCGCTGTCCCTGCTGCGCAAGAGGAAGGAAGACTGGATCGACGACGATGACGCGGCCCAGGTCGCCGACGGCGCCGACACGCCGGAAGTCGTGACGATGAAGGAAGACAAGGCCGCCGCCTTGCGACGCTTTATCGATGCCATGCCGGAAGAGCACCGCACGGTGATCGACCTTGCCTATTATCACGGGCAATCGGTGAGCGAGATCGGCGAGGTACTCGGCATCCCGGTCGCAACGGTCAAGACCAGGATGTTCTACGCCCGCAAGAAACTCGGCGAAGCCCTCAAGGCCGCCGGTTACGACAGGGGGTGGCCATGAGCGCCGCTGAAAAGATGTCACGCCGCGACGAAATGGAAATGCTGCTGCCGTTTTATCTGAACGGCTCGCTGGAGGGCACCGAGCTCGAAGCCATCGAGGAATGGCTGACGAGCGATCCGGCGGCGATGGCCGCACTAGGCGAGGCCGAGGCCGAATTCTCCGACACCGCTGCCGCAAACGAGGCAATCCGCCCGCCGGCCGATGCGCTCAGCCGCTTTGCCAAGGCGCTCGACGCCGAGGCCGGCCCGTCCGGCGCGCCGGCGGCATCGTCCTGGCCGGCGCAAGCCTGGAGCCGCTTCATGGCGGTGCCCGCTGGCGTCGCCTGGGCCGCGGTCGCGGTGCTGCTGGCCCTGGTCGTCGCGCAATCCTTTGTGCAGACCGGCAACAGAGGTGGCGATTTCGAGATTGCCGGATCGGAGGACGATCTGGCCAAAATGCCGTTTGCACTGGTGAAGTTCAAACCGGATGCGAAGCTGTCCGATATCGTCGCTTTTCTCGACCAGAACCAGTTGAAGATCGCCGGCGGGCCGACCGCCGACGGCGTCTTCCGCGTCGGCGTCCCGGCCAAGACCGCCGCCGACTATCAGAAGCTGCTTGGCCTTATCGCCGCCCAGCCTTTCACCGAAGCTGCGCTGGAGGGAAGGAAACCGGCTGATGCCGGCTGAGGCGGTCATTCGATTGACGGCGGCGATGACAATCTTCGCCGCGTCCGCAATGGCGCAGACCAATGACCCGAACCTCACCCAGGCTGAGATCGACTGCCTGAACCGGGGAAGTGCTGCCAACGCCGACTGCGCCAAGGATGGCGGCGGCGTGAAGGATGGCGGCAAAGCGCCGGCTCATGGAACAACGGGCGCGGTGTTTCTTCCGGGCTTGATTGTCGACCTGTTCCCCAATCCTGCCGTAGTCACCGAGGCGCCGATACCTCCTGGCAATACTGCAACCCCACCCGCCCTCGCGCCGGCAATACAGGCTGCCGCGCCGGGCGGTCCGGTCGTAGCACCGACCGATCTTGTGGCAACCGAGCCGCCGCGCGCCGTGACCGGCGATTTCGTGCCCGACGAGGTGCTGGTCACCGTCAATGGCGAGGCCGGCGCGGTCCAGCAGATCGCGGCCTCGTTCGGCCTCGAGATACGCTCGCAGCGGCAGTCGCGGCTGCTCGGCAACACGCTGGTGCGCTTCGGCATTCCCGATGGCCGCCCGGTCGGCGTCGTACTGGCACAGCTCGCCGCCGACGGCCGCACTTTGCGGCGTGAGGCCAACCATGTCTACTCGCTGCAGCAGGCGGCCAGCATCGCCAATTATGCGTTCGAGCGCATCGCGCTCGATGCCGACAAAGCCAGCGGCGGGAATGTGCGCATCGGCGTCATCGACACCGGCATCGACGACGGCAATCCGGCGCTCTCCGGCGTCATCGCCGGGCAGTTCGATGCCATGCCCGACGTGCCGATCAAGGCGCGCGACCACGGCACTTCGGTCGATGGACTGATCGCCGGCACCGGCGCGTTCAAAGGCATGGCGCCGGGCGCCAGGATCTATCATGCCCGCGCCTTCGAGGGCGGCAAGTCGACCATGGACGTCGTCCTTTCGGCGCTTGACTGGGCGGCGGAGCAGGATGTCCGCATCATCAATATGAGCTTCGTCGGCCCGAAGAACGACCTGCTCGGCATCGCCTGCCGCAATGCGCGTGCGCTTGGCATCGTGCTGGTTGCGGCCGCCGGCAATAACGGACCGAAGGCGCCCTATGGTTATCCGGCCGCCTTCGACGGCGTGATCGCGGTGACGGCCACCGATGCCAAGGACGGGCTGATGCCGCAGGCCAATCGCGGCGCCTATGTCTTCATCTCCGCTCCCGGCGTCGAGATGGTGGCGCCGAGCGGCGCCGGCTCGGACGTGGTGACCGGGACGTCCTTCGCCGCGGCGATCGTGACCGGCGCCGTCGCCAATCTGTTGCATGCCGCGCCCGACCGCTCCGCCGACTGGGTCGAGAAAGCACTTGCCGCCACGGCAAAGGATCTCGGCGCGAAGGGGCGGGACAATGACTTCGGCTACGGGCTTCTGAACACCAAGGCGGCCGAGGCGGCGAATGAATAGCCCGCTCAGGACGCGTTTTGCTGAGGACGTAGGAGAAAATAGAATGCGGCGACGTGCGTTATCATCAGCAGCGGTACGTAGATGATCGGGATCGCGTAGGTGGCGCCCAGTTCGCCTGCGCGTGCAGGAAGGCCGATCTGAATGGCGTGGTAATAGTCGACGATGAGGTCGACCGTCCCTGCGACGTTGAAGGCGACGACCAACGGCCAGAAGAGCGGGCGTATCCTCACCGTGAGCAGCGCCAGCATGGCCAGCACGCCGGTCGCGAAATCGCCGTAGGCGGCGAACACGGCGAAATCAGCGGGCAGATTGGGGCTTACGACGCCCGGAACTAGGAAGACGAGCCCGAAGAAGCGGAAGCTGTGCAGCATAGCGATAGCGCGTTGCGCCGCGACCCGGTCCATCGACCTGAGCAACGGCAAACCGTACGCGCCGAAGCAGAGCAGCCACGCGACATAGCCGAGAACAAGATGGGTTTGGAACACCATTTCCGTGGACATTTGGCCTACTCTCAACAGTTGGTTCACGCGGCTTTAAGCCCGCTACCGCAATTCGACTATCCGGTGTAATCACAACAACCTATGAAGCAGAACTACACAGTCCGACATGGTGCGCTGGAGGGCGTCGAGGCGTTCCTGGCCGTCGCCATGCGGCGTAACTTCCGCCGTGCCGCCGCCGATCTCGGCGTGACGCCATCGGCCGTGAGCCAAGCGGTGCGCGCGCTGGAAGCTCGCCTGGGCACGGCGTTGTTCGTCCGCACGACGCGGAGCGTTGGTTTAACCGAACCTGGCCAGCGGTTCCTCGACCGTGCCGGCCCGGCATTCGAGGAGCTCGTAGCGGCCGGCGAGGCTGCCCGCGATATCGGCCAGCGGCCGACCGGTCTGCTGCGCCTGTCTGTGCCTCGCGCTATCGTGCCGCTGATGTTGGAGCCGGTGCTCGCGTCGTTCTGCCAAGCCTATCCTGAGATCGAACTGGAGATCGCCGTGAGCGACCAGATGGTCGATCTCGCGACCGGCGGGTTCGACGCCGGCATCCGCCTCGGGCAACTCATCGCCGCCGACATGGTCGCGGTGCGGCTGACCCCGCCGTTCTCGTTCGTAGTCGTCGGCAGCCCTGACTATTTTGAGCGCTACGGCCGTCCCGAGCGTGTCGACGACTTGCGCCACCACGCCTGCTTACGCTTGCGCCGCTCGAATGGCGCCATCGCACCCTGGTCGTTCATCGACGGTAACGGTGCAATCGAAGCGATCGTCTCAGGCCCGCTGATTGCGCACGACTATTCGACATTGGTCGGGGCCGCGATGCGGGGCGTCGGGTTGGCGCAGACGCCGCGACCACTCGCCGAAGGTCCGATAGCCGAAGGAAAACTCCAGTCGGTGCTCGACGGCGTCGCCACGACGACGCCGGGTGTCTTCCTTTATCATCCCGGCAAGCGCCAAGTCCTGCCGAAGCTGCGCGCCTTCATCGATCACCTCAAATCCGCGGCCTGAGACCAGGACGCACCCGCTGGTGCTGGCCAACAGCCGCCAAGAGTCGACCTCGGCCGTTCAGAGTGATTGCCTCTAGGCCGGCGCGCCGGCGACCGATCCCCTGACCACCAGGTCGACCGGCCAGACTTCGCCGCGAGCGCCCTCCTCCAGGCCGGAAATCCGCGCCGCCAGCCGTTCGGCGATGCGCGCGCCGGCGAGGCGGATCGACGAACGCGTCGTCGACAATGGCACCGAAAAATTTTCCGGCTTCAGCCAGGGAAAGACGTCGTCATGGGCGATCAGCGACAGGTCGCCCGGAATGGTCAGGCCGAGATCGCGCACCGCGCGCACCACGCCGAGCGCCATGATCAGGCTGGAGCAGGCGATCGCCGTCGGCGCGTCGCTTTGTTCCAGCAGACGCCGGGCGGCGCGATAGCCGTTCTCCTCGGTCATGGTCAGCGAACAGACATGCTGATCACGAAGCACCAGGCCGCTCGCCGCAAGCGCGCGGCGCACGCCGCGCTCGCGATGGATGGCGAAGGTCTCGCGATCGTCGCCGTTGATCAGCGCCAGACGCCTGTGACCGAGCTGAACGAGTAGCCGTGCCGCCTCGTGGAAGGCGCCCTCATTGTCGATGTCGGTGAACGGATAGTCGAAATCGAAGCCTTCGCTGCGGCCATGGACGATGAAGGGAATGCCGAGCGTGTTGACGAGTGCCACCCGCCGGTCGGCCGGCCTCGGCGACGAGATATAGACCGCGTCGACCTGCCGGTTGGCGACAATGCGGCGGTAGGTCGTCTCCTGGTCGTCGGCATCGGCCGGTGACAGCACCAGGTCGAGCTCGTGCGAACGCGCATAGTCGCCGAGGCCGGACAGGAACTCGACGAAATGCGGGTCGATGTCGACGGTCGTTCCCGTCGGCAGCACATAGCCGATCATGCCGGTCTTGCCGGTCGCCAGCCGGCGGGCGCTCGGATTGGGGCGATAGCCGTGACGCTTGGCGGCATCGACCACCCGCCGGCGCGTTTCCTCGTTGACTTCCGGGTAGCCGTTCAATGCGCGGCTCACCGTAGTCTGCGAAAGCGCCAGCATGTGGGAGAGCTGCTTGAGGTTCACCGGAGGCCTCCAACCTCAAAGCGCTTTTAATCTGAATCGAGCTAGCCGCTACGAACCGCGTTGCCGAGCGCACTGACCATACGCACGGTTCGGACCGGTTTGAAGCCGAATTTGCTGCTGCACCGCCAGAAAACTGTGCTGCAGCGCACTTTCGCCGGCACCCGGCCGCAGAAATTAAATCGATTAATCTGGCTTTCTCTTGACTCCGGACCAATTCAGTGGCGTGATCAAAATCACCAAAGCGCTTTGGAAGACTCTACGAAAGGTTGCAGTTCCTTTCCGACTGAGTCACAGTCCTGCAGCGCCGGCGGACGGAATGGAGGTTTCGTTCGGTGTTTGTCACCACTGGGAGGGAATACCGATGAAGAAAATGCTTCTGCTGGGCGCTGCGTTTGCCACGCTTGCGCTCGCCATGCCGGCGCAAGCCGAACTGAAGTTCAAGCCGGGCGAAGATCCCCGTTTCAACTGGGCGAACTACGAAGAGCTCAAGAAAGTCGACCTCAAGGGCGAGACGCTGACGATCTTCGGGCCGTGGCGCGGCGAGGACGAAGGGCTTATCCGCACCGTCCTCGATTACTTCTCCGAAGCCACCGGCGCCGAGATCAAGTACTCCTCGTCGGAGAATTACGAGCAGCAGATCGTCATCGACACGCAGGCCGGCAGCCCGCCCAACATTGCCGTGCTGCCGCAGCCGGGCCTGATCCAGGATCTGGCATCGAAGGGCCTTTTGACGCCGCTCGGCGACGATACGGCCAACTGGGTCAAGGACAATTACGGCGCCGGCCAATCCTGGGTCGACCTCGGCACCTTCAAGGACAAGGACGGCAAGCCCGGCTTCTTCGCCTTTCCGTACAAGGCCGACGTGAAGTCGCTGGTCTGGTACTCGCCGGACAATTTCGAGGAAGCCGGCTACAAGGTGCCGAAGACGCAGGAAGAGCTTGCCGAGCTCGAAAAGAAGATCATCGCCGACGGCGGCACGCCATGGTGCATCGGGCTTGGTTCGGGCGGCGCCACCGGCTGGCCGGCGACCGACTGGGTCGAAGACATCATGCTGCGCACCCAGACGCCCGAGACCTACGACAAATGGGTGAAGAACGAAATTCCGTTCAACGATCCGGCAGTGGTCAACGCCATCGACATTTTCGGCAAGATCGCCACCGACGACAAGATGGTCGAGGGCGGCGCCAAGGCGGTTGCGGCGACCGATTTCCGTGACAGCCCGAAGGGCCTCTTCTCGGTGCCGCCAAAATGTTATCTGCACCATCAGGCATCGTTCATCCCGACCTTCTTCCCGCAAGGCACCAAGATCGGCGAGGATGCCGACTTCTTCTACTTCCCGCCTTACGCTTCCAAGCCCGAGCTCGGCACTCCGGTGCTCGGCGCCGGCACGCTCGCCATGATCACCAAAGACAGCAAGAGTGCCCGCGCGTTCATCGAATTCCTGAAGCTGCCGCTCGCTCATGAGATCTGGATGGCACAGGGCGGCTTCGTGACGCCGTTCAAGTCGGTCAACAAGGACGCCTATGCCAGCGACGCGCTGAAGAAGCAGGGCGAGATCCTGGCCAACGCCTCGACCTTCCGCTTCGACGGGTCCGACCTGATGCCGGGCAAGATCGGCGCCGGTGCGTTCTGGACCGGCATGATCGACCTGGTCGGCGGCAAGTCCGCCCAGGACGTCGCCACCGACATCCAGAAAAGCTGGGACGCGATCAAGTAAGCGGCCGGCTTGAGTTCCCAATGTGACGTGGTCCGGGCCTCAAACGGCCCGGACCTTATCCGGTGCTTGGCGTCGCGTCGATTGTCGTGAGCACAACGCATTCCGGCATGACGCGCGCCCAGTGACCTGCTTTCCGGCTGGTCGCGCTCCAGACAACTGAATCGGCGCATGATCCCGTCGCCAAAGCCATTCTCGACTGGCGGATCCGTGCGCAGGGGGAGGGACCCATGGCGGCTCAGATTTTCTCGGCGATATTCGTCATCATCATCGGCGTGGGCGGCTGCGTCGCCTATTTCTGGGGCGCCAACAAGGCACTCGACACGATCTTTCCGGCACGCGGCGTTTCCGGCAAGGCAGCGATCAACAATCTGCGCCGGCAGGGGGTGATCCGACCCTGGCTGTTCGTCGGCCCGGCGATGATCATCCTCACGATCTACCTGATCTACCCGGTAGTGGAGACGCTGAGGCTGTCGTTCCTCGATCGCGGCGGCGCCCATTTCGTCGGCTTGGCCAACTATCAATGGGCGTTCGGCGACCGCGAGTTCCGCAACTCGATCCTCAACAACATCATCTGGCTGGCGGTGGTGCCGGCCGCCTGCACCTTCCTCGGGCTGATCATCGCCGTGCTCACCGACAAGATCTGGTGGGGCACCATCGCAAAAAGCCTGATCTTCCTGCCGCTCGCCATCTCGTTCGTCGGCGCCAGCGTCATCTGGAAATTCATCTACGAATATCGCGGCGAGGGCCAGACGCAGATCGGCCTGCTCAATGCCATCATCCAGTATTTCGGCGGCCAGCCGCAGGTCTGGATCTCGCTGCCGTTCTGGAACAACTTCTTCCTGATGGTCATCCTGATCTGGATCCAGACCGGCTTTGCCATGGTCATCCTGTCGTCGGCCTTGCGCGGCATTCCGGAAGAGACGCTGGAAGCCGCCGTCATCGACGGCGCCAACCCTTTCCAGATCTTCTGGAAGATCATGGTGCCGCAGATCTGGGGCACCATCGCCGTGGTCTGGACCACCATCACCATCCTGGTGCTGAAGGTTTTCGACATCGTGCTGACCATGACCAACGGCCAGTGGAACAGCCAGGTGCTGGCCAACCTGATGTTCGACTGGATGTTCCGCGGCGGCGGCGATTTCGGCCGCGGCGCCACCATCGCCATCATCATCATGATCGCGGTCATTCCGATCATGGTCTGGAACATCCGCCAGGCGAACAAAGAGACGGAAGGGCATTGAGATGGCCGTGTCGACGGGAAAGTCCTTTGTCAGCCGTTTCGGCGTCCATATCGCCGTCTTCATCTTCGTTGCGATCTGGACGATCCCGACGCTCGGCATTCTGGTCTCGTCGCTGCGCGACAAGGACCAGATCATCGCTTCGGGCTGGTGGAACTCGTTCACCAGTTCCAGCCAGACGGAAGCCGGACGGCTGCCGCCCGCCTCGGCGCAACTCGAGAAGGACGGCAAGTTCGTTCTGCAAGGCAATATTTTCGGCGACGGTCCGGCCCGCAACATCAGCGCCTTCGGCGTCAAGTCGGCAGCGCCGACGCAATATCCCGCCGGCACGACAGCCGATCTCGGCGACGGCGTGACCCTGCAGCTCAATGCCGACGGCAGTTTCGTCATGACCTCGCCGAAGGCTTTCGAAGGCGAACGCGGCCAGCGCGTCTATTACGCCTCGTCGGCGCCGCCGAAATTCACCACCGACAATTACGACACGGTGCTGTTTTCGGAAGGCATCGGCCGCTCCTTCATGAACTCGCTGACCGTCACCATTCCGGCGACCGTCATCCCGATCCTGATCGCCGCGTTCGCCGCTTACGCGCTGGCCTGGATGCGCTTTCCCGGCCGGGCCCTGCTCATCGCCGTCATCATCGGCCTCCTGGTCGTGCCGCTGCAGATGTCGCTGATCCCGCTATTGAAGCTCTATAACGGCGTCGGCAGCTTCTTCGGCGTGCCGTCGAAGACCTATCTCGGCATCTGGCTGGCGCATACCGGCTTCGGCCTGCCTTTCGCCATCTATCTGTTGAGGAGCTATATCGCCGGCCTGCCACGCGAGATCATGGAGTCGGCACGCATCGACGGGGCCAGCGATTTCGAGATCTTCGTCAAGATCGTGCTGCCATTGTCGTTCCCGGTGCTGGCCTCGTTCGCCATCTTCCAGTTTCTCTGGGTGTGGAACGATCTGCTGGTGGCGATGGTTTTCCTTGGTACCGAGGGCGACCAGATCGTGCTTACCGCCAAGCTCAATGCGTTGCTCGGCTCGCGCGGCGGCGACTGGGAGATCCTGACGACATCGGCCTTCGTCACCATCATCGTGCCGCTGATCGTGTTCTTCTCGCTGCAGCGCTATTTCGTCCGCGGGCTGCTTGCCGGCTCGGTGAAAGGAGGTTGAGATCATGCAATCCGCTTTGAAGGCGACCCCGAAGCCCGATCTCGCTATCGATCGCGACTGGTGGCGAGGTGCCGTGATCTACCAGATCTACCCGCGCAGCTACCAGGATTCGAACGGCGACGGCATCGGCGACCTCAGGGGCATTATCGGCCGGCTGCCCTATATCGCCTCGCTCGGCGTCGACGCCATCTGGATCTCGCCGTTCTTCAAATCGCCGATGAAGGACTTTGGCTACGACGTGTCGGATTATTGCGAAGTCGATCCGATGTTCGGCACGCTGGCCGACTTCGACGCGCTGACCGCCGAGGCGCACCGGCTTGGCCTCAAGGTGATGATCGACGAGGTGCTCTCGCACACCGCCGACATCCATCCGTGGTTCAAGGAAAGCCGGTCGAGCCGCAGCAATCCAAAAGCCGACTGGTATGTCTGGGCGGATGCCAAGCCGGACGGCACGCCGCCCAACAACTGGCTGTCTATCTTCGGCGGCTCGGCCTGGCAGTGGGACACCAGCCGCCAGCAATATTATCTGCATAATTTCCTGGCCGAGCAGCCTGACCTCAACTTCCACAGCCGCGCGGTCCAGGACGCGCTGCTCGACGTCACCCGCTTCTGGCTGGAGCGCGGCGTCGACGGTTTTCGCCTCGATACCATCAATTTCTATTTCAACAGCCAGGGCCTCGAAAACAATCCGCCGCTGCCGCCCGAGCAGCGCAACGACCAGACGGCGCCGGCCGTCAACCCCTACAACTACCAGGACCATCTGTACGACAAGAGCCGGCCTGAAAACCTCGGCTTCCTCGAACGCTTCCGCGCCTTGCTCGACGAATACCCGGCGACGGCCGCGGTTGGCGAGGTCGGCGACTCGCAGCGTGGGCTGGAAGTGGTGGCGGCCTATACGGCCGGCGGCAAGCGCGTGCATATGTGTTACTCCTTCGACTTCCTGGCGCCGGAGAAGATCAGCGCGGCAAAGGTGCGCTCGGTGCTGGAAACCTTCGGCAAGGTGGCCAGCGACGGCTGGTCGTGCTGGGCCTTCTCCAACCATGACGTGATGCGCCCTGCCTCGCGCTGGGCAGCCGGCGAGCCCGACCCGACCGCCTACCTCAAGGTCATCTCCGCGCTGCTGATGTCGTTGCGCGGCTCGGTCTGCATCTATCAGGGCGAGGAGCTCGGGCTCAGCGAGGCCGAGCTCAGCTTCGAGGATCTGCAGGACCCATACGGCATCCGCTTCTGGCCTGAATTCAAGGGCCGCGACGGCTGCCGTACGCCGATGGTTTGGGACGGCGCTGCCCGCAATGGCGGCTTCTCGACGGCAAAGCCCTGGCTGCCGGTGCCCAGCAAGCACCTTGCGCAAGCCGTCAACGTGCAGCAGGGCGACGACGGCTCGCTGCTCGAGCACTACCGGCGCTTCCTGGCTTTCCGCCGCGCCCATCCGGCACTGGCCAAGGGTGATATCGAGTTCATCGAAAGCGAGGGCGACACCGTCGCCTTCACCCGCCGCGAAGGCAACGAGCAGATCGTCTGCGCCTTCAATCTCGGAGCAAAGCCGGCCGAAGTCGATCTTGGCGGCCGCTCATTGCAGCCCTTGCCGGGACACGGGTTTTCGGGACAGACTGGCGCCGGCACTATCCGCCTCGGCGGCTACGGCGCCTGGTTCGGGCGTATCGACTGAATTCAAGGAAGAACTGGAGGGTACCATGGCCGATGTCACGCTAAGGCAAGTGAGGAAATCATATGGCAATCTCAACATTCTGCACGGCGTCGACCTCGACATAAAGTCGGGCGAATTCATCGTCTTCGTCGGTCCCTCTGGTTGCGGCAAGTCGACCTTGCTGCGCTGCATCGCCGGGCTGGAGGAGATCACCTCGGGCGAGCTCAAGATCGACGGCGAGATCGTCAACGACGTGCCGCCGTCAAAGCGCGGCATCGCCATGGTGTTCCAGTCCTATGCGCTTTATCCGCACATGACCGTCTACGACAACATGGCCTTCTCGATGAAGATCGGCAAGGAAAGCAAGGCCGAGATCGACAAGCGGGTGCGCCAGGCGGCCGAGATCCTGCAGCTGACCAAATATCTCGACCGCCTGCCCAAGGCGATGTCGGGCGGCCAGCGCCAGCGCGTCGCCATCGGCCGCGCCATCGTGCGCAATCCCAAGGTTTTTCTGTTCGACGAACCGCTATCCAACCTCGACGCGGCGCTGCGCGTCGCCACCCGCATCGAGATCGCCAAGCTCAAGGAGTCGATGCCGGCCACAACGATGATCTACGTCACCCACGACCAGGTCGAGGCGATGACGCTGGCCGACCGCATCGTCGTGCTGAAGGAAGGCCATATCGAACAGGTCGGCACGCCGATGGAGCTCTACAAGCGGCCCGGCAATCTGTTCGTCGCCCAGTTCATCGGCTCGCCGGCGATGAACATCCTGCCGGCGACGATCGACAAGACCGGCAACCCGACGGTCGTCAGCCATGTCGGCGGCCGCAAGGCAACGGTGCCGATCGCAACGCCTGCGTCGGCGAAAGGCGCGGCGGTGAGCTTCGGGGTGAGGCCGGAGGATCTGATGATTGCCACCGGCGCCGACTATTTGTTCGAAGGGACGGTCGATTACGTCGAGCAGCTCGGCGAGGTCCAGCTCGTCTATGTCGACATCGGCCGCGCCGACCTGCCGCTGGTGACCAAGCTGCCGGGCAATGTCGAGATCAAGCGCGGAGCGACACTGCGGCTGACGGCGGACGCCGGAGACCTGCATATTTTCGACGCGGACGGGCGCTCTTTCGCGCTCCATGAAGCAGAAGCAAAGGCGGCTTGAAGCAGGCGTTCTTCCGCCATGCAAGAGACAAGAGCGGCGGGGGGGGGGCCCCGCGGGGGGGGTGGTGTTCCATTAGTCGCGGATAGGAGGGGTGTGGTTTTACGCGCTGCGCCCCCCCGGGTT